>CAZECO010000004.1:23744-57614 GCA_964510455.1 uncultured Actinomycetes bacterium | reverse complement strand
GCCTTTGCGCTGCCGGATATTTACGCAACAATGGAGTTGTGCAAATCGCGGGCGTTGTGGCTGCGGGCATCACCGAAGGTGCTGCCCGGGTGGCGCGCATCCTCCTGCAGGACGGCCCCACCACCGCTCCTGCGCTGGCGGACAAGCTCGGGCTCAGCGCCCAAGCCGTGCGCCGCCACCTCGACCAGCTCACCGACGAGTCGCTGATCGCCTCCGGCGAGCGCGCGCCGTTCGGTCCCAAGCTGGTGCGTGGGCGGGGAAGACCGCCGCGCGTGTACTACCTCACCGAGGCCGGCCGGGACGTGTTCGAGAAGTCCTACGACGACCTGGCGATGGACGCCCTGCGGTTCATGGCCGAGCACGGCGGTGCAGAGCAGGTCGTGGCCTTCGCCCGGGAGCGGGCCGAACGGCTGGAGCAGCGGTACCAGGGCAGCGATCTGGCCGGACTCGCCGCCCGCATGACCGCTGACGGCTTCGCCGCGACGGCGGTCGAGGCCTCCAGCGGCGAAGCCTCGCAGCTGTGCCAGCATCACTGCCCGGTCGGCCATGTGGCCGCCGAGTTCCCGCAGTTGTGCGAGGCGGAGACCGCGGCGATCGGCAGCATCCTCGGGCGGCACGTCATCCGGCTTGCCACGATCGCCCACGGCGACGGGGTCTGCACCACCGCGGTAGCACCGACGACCACCCCCTCTAGGAAGGCAGTGCGATGACCACACCTGCGGACCAGCTCGAAGGCCTCGGCAACTACGAGTACGGGTGGCATGACCGGGATACCGCCGGGGCGCTGGCCAAGCGCGGCCTGTCCGAGGATGTCGTCCGGGAGATCAGCGCGCTGAAGAACGAGCCGCAGTGGATGCTCGACATGCGGCTGAAGGGGCTGCGGCTGTTCGAGAAGAAGCCCATGCCGACCTGGGGCGCGGATCTGAGCGACATCGACTTCGACAACATCAAGTACTTCGTGCGGTCCACCGAGAAGCAGGCGACCTCCTGGGAGGAGCTGCCGGACGATATCAAGGCCACCTACGACCGGCTCGGCATCCCGGAGGCGGAGAAGCAGCGCCTGGTGGCCGGGGTGGCCGCGCAGTACGAATGCCTCGCCGGAGGCACGCAGATCTGGACCGCCAACCGAGGCCTGGTTCCGATGAAGTCGATGGAACCTGGCGATCAGGTGTTCGCCCTTGATGAGGAGTCTGGCCGGTTCGTGGTGGCGCCGGTGCGCGACGTGGCCCAGACCGGGACCCGGCAGACCTACCGCATCACCGTGGGCACCCGGGAGATCCGCGCAACGGACAACCACCCCTTCCTGGTGCTCGAGGATGCCCGCAAGCCGGGTCGCCAGCGGGCACGGTACCGCCGCAGCTGGAAGACCGTCTCGGAACTGCAGCAAGGGGACCTTGTAGCCGTGCCGCGGGGGCTGCCCGAGTTCGGGTCCGCACGTGTGTTCCGTCGCGCCGATGGCTTCGGGCCCGCGCAGTCCAGTCCGGATCTGTTGTGGCTGCTGGGATTCTTCCTCGGCGATGGGAACACGCAGTCAGCCGGCCGCACCCACCGCGTGCAGTTCGCTGTACCAGCGACTGACTCACAGGTGCGCGCCGAGATCGCGCGCATCGTGGCCGACCAGTTCGGCCTGCGCGTCATCGAGGCCGATGACGTCCGGATCGTCGTCAACTCCAAGGCTCTGGTGGACTGGCTCTGGGCGAACGGCTTCGCCGGCACCTCGCTCACCAAGGAGGTTCCGGCCTGGGTGTTCGAGCTGCCGCTGTCGGAGAGGCTCGCCTTCCTCGGCGGCTGGATCGACGCCGACGGCTACGTGTCGCCGGACCGGGCGAGCAACGTGCGCCTGACTTGCGCGTCGCCGTCGCTGCTCGGCCAGGCACGCGAACTGGCTCTGCTTGCCGGCATCCGCGCGGCGGGGCCGTACCACTTCACCAGCGCGCATCCCACCGATCCGCAGCGGCGGCTGGACGGCTACCGCCTGCACCTCAGCGGGTCCGTGGAGCGGATCGACAGCCGCAACCCCAAGCGACTGGCCCGTTTCGGGCGCCGCGCCTACGGCCACTCGGACACCTCCGCCCGCGGGACCACGTTCCGCAGCCACACCACCGAGCACCTCGGGTTCGCCCGGATCTCCGCCATCGAGCCGGCCGACGTCGAGGCCGTCTACGACATCGAGGTCGACGGTCCGCACAACTTCATCGCCGAGGGCCTGATCGTCCACAACAGCGAGGTGGTTTACCACAAGATCCGCGAGGACCTCGAGCAGCAGGGCGTGGTCTTCCTCGACACCGACACCGGCCTGCGCGAGCACCCGGAGCTGTTCAAGGAGTACTTCGCCTCCGTCATCCCGACCGGGGACAACAAGTTCTCCGCGCTGAACACGGCGGTGTGGTCGGGCGGCTCGTTCATCTACGTGCCCAAGGGCGTGCACGTGGAGATCCCGCTGCAGGCCTACTTCCGGATCAACACCGAGAACATGGGGCAGTTCGAGCGGACGCTGATCATCGTCGACGAGGACGCCTACGTCCACTACGTGGAGGGCTGCACGGCGCCGATCTACTCCACCGACTCGCTGCACAGCGCCGTGGTGGAGATCATCGTGAAGAAGGGCGCGCGGTGCCGCTACACGACGATCCAGAACTGGTCGAACAACGTGTACAACCTGGTGACCAAGCGGGCCTTCGCCTACGAGGGCGCCACGATGGAGTGGATCGACGGCAACCTCGGCTCCAAGATCACCATGAAGTACCCCGCCGTGTGGCTGCTCGGCGAGCACGCCAAGGGCGAGACCCTGTCGGTGGCCTTCGCCGGCCCGGATCAGCACCAGGACGCCGGCTCGAAGATGCTGCATCTGGCGCCGCACACGTCCAGCTCGATCATCAGCAAGTCGGTGGCGCGCGGCGGCGGGCGGACGTCCTACCGCGGGCTGGTGCAGGTGCAGAAGGGCGCGCACCACTCGGCCAGCACGGTGCGCTGCGATGCGCTGCTGGTGGACAACATCTCCCGCTCCGACACCTACCCGTACGTGGACGTGCGGGAGGACGACGTCTCCATGGGGCATGAGGCCACGGTGAGCAAGGTCAGCGAGGACCAGCTGTTCTACCTGATGAGCCGCGGGGTGAAGGAGGACGAGGCCATGGCGATGATCGTGCGCGGTTTCATCGAGCCGATCGCGCGCGAGCTGCCGATGGAGTACGCGCTGGAGCTCAACCGGCTCATCGAGATGCAGATGGAAGGGGCGGTCGGCTGACATGGGGGTTGACCACAACGCGATCGCCACCCAGCATCTGGTTACCAAGCGATCCTTCGACGTCGCCGACTTCGCGGTGCCGCACGGCAGGGAGGAGGCCTGGCGGTTCACGCCCAAGCCCCGGTTCAAGGCGCTGCTGGACGACGCCCCCTCCGACGGGCGCCTGACCTGGGACGCCAGCCTGCCGCAGGGCGTCACCACCACGGTGCTCACCGCTGCGCAGGCGCAGCAGCGCGCCGCCACCAAGCCGGTGGACCGGATCGCGGTGCTGGCCGCGGTCCACGCGCCGGACGCGGTGCTGGTGAGCGTGCCCGCTGAGGCGGACCTGACCGAGCCGGTCGTGCTGCGGCTGGACGGCACCGATCCGGCACAGGTCGTGTGGGGCTGCATCCTGATCGAAGTCGGCGCCAATGCGCGGGCCACCGTGGTGCTGGAGCACACCGGCAGCGCCCAGTACGGCGCGTTCGTATCGGTCGTCGTCGGCGACGGCGCGCACCTGGACTTCGTGTCGGTGCAGAACTGGCGCGACGACGCGGTGCACGGTGCCCACATCGGGGTCCGGGTGGGCCGCGACGCCAGGTTCCGCAGCATCGTGGCGAGCCTGAACGGCGGCGCGGTGCGACTGGTCCAGACCGTCGACTACGCCGGCCCGGGCGGCGACGCCGAGCTGCTCGGCGCCTACCTCGCCGAGGCGGGCCAGCACGCCGAGCACCGGATCCTGGTGGACCACAGCCAGCCGCACTGCCGCAGCAACGTCACCTACAAGGGGGCGCTGGCCGGCGACGGTGCGCACACGGTGTGGGTCGGCGACGTGATCATCCGCGGCAACGCGTTCGGCACCGACACCTATGAGACCAACCGGAACCTGATCCTCACCGACGGCGCCCGCGCCGACTCGGTGCCGAACCTGGAGATCGAGACCGGCGAGATCGTCGGCGCCGGCCACGCCAGCGCCACCGGCCGGTTCGACGACGAGCAGCTGTTCTACCTGCAGGCCCGCGGGGTGCCGGCACCGGTTGCGCGGCGGCTGGTGGTGCGCGGCTTCTTCGCCGACGTCGTGCGCCGCATCGGCTCCCCGGCGGTGGAGGCCGAGGTGCTGGCCGCGATCGACCGTGAGCTCGCCACGCTGAACGCGGGCGAGGACGCCGCCGTCATGGAGCAGTACGCGGAGATCTTCGCGCCCAGCGACCGGGAGGCCGGATGAGCGCCTTCCGGTCGGTGTGCAGGCTCAGCGAGCTGAGCGAATCCAAGCCGCGGCTCGTCGAGGTCGACGGCGAGGATATCGTGCTGGTCCGGCAGGGCGATGAGGTCTTCGCGCTGTCCGACATCTGCAGCCACGCCGATGTGTCGCTGTCGGCCGGGGACGTCGTCGACGGCGCGATCGAGTGCTGGCTGCACGGCAGCCGGTTCGACCTGCGCACCGGAGAGCCGTCCGGTCCGCCCGCCTGGCGGGGCGTGGCCACCTACGACACAGCAATCACCCCAGATGGCACCGTCGCGGTGTCGCTCGCCCGAGAAGGAGCCACATGTCCGTCCTAGAGATCTCGAACCTGCACGTCACCGTGGAAGCAGACGGCGAGCAGCGGGAGATCCTGCGCGGGGTCGACCTCGTCGTCCGCGCCGGTGAGACCCACGCCCTGATGGGTCCCAACGGGTCCGGGAAGTCCACGCTGGCCTACGCGGTGGCCGGCCACCCGAAGTACTCGATCAGCGGCGGCACCGTCACCCTCGACGGGGCGGACCTGCTGGCGATGACGGTGGACGAGCGCGCACGCGCCGGGCTGTTCCTGGCCATGCAGTACCCGGTCGAGGTGCCCGGGGTCTCGGTGTCGAATTTCCTGCGGACCTCCGCCACGGCGATCCGCGGCGAGGCGCCGAAGCTGCGGACCTGGGTCAAGGAGATGCGCACGGCGATGGACGACCTGGCCATCGACCCGGCGTTCGCCCAGCGCAACGTCAACGAGGGCTTCTCCGGCGGCGAGAAGAAGCGCCACGAGATCCTGCAGCTGCAGCTGCTGCGGCCGAGGATCGCGATTCTGGACGAGACCGACTCCGGTCTCGATGTCGATGCTCTGAAGGTCGTGTCGCAGGGCATCAACCGGGTGCGCGACACCGGGGAGACCGGGGTGCTGTTGATCACCCACTACACCCGGATCCTGCGCTACGTGGAGCCCGACTTCGTGCACGTGTTCGCCGGCGGCCGGATCGTCGCCGAGGGCGGGCCGGAGCTGGCGGAGACGCTGGAGGCCGAGGGCTACGAGAAGTACGCGACCGCGGAGGCATCGGCATGACTTTGGACGTGGCGGCCATCCGGGCCGACTTCCCGATCCTGAAGCGCGAGGTGCGCGGCGGGAAGCGGCTGGTCTACCTGGATTCGGCCGCCACGTCCCAGAAGCCGCACGCGGTGCTGGACGCCGAGCGGGCGTACTACGAGACGTGCAACGCCGCCGTGCACCGCGGTGCCCACCAGTTGGCCGAGGAGGCGACGACCGCCTTCGAGGATGCTCGCGCGACGATGGCCGGCTTCGTGGGGGGGCAGCCGGAGGACCTGGTGTTCACCCGCAACGCCACCGAGTCGCTGAACCTGGTGGCCTACACCTTCCTCAACGCGACGCTGAAGGCGGCCCGCGGGGTCGCCCTGCCCGAGGGCGCCGAGCGGTTCGTGCTGCGCGAGGGCGACGAGATCGTCGTCACGCAGATGGAGCACCACGCGAATCTGCTGCCGTGGCAGGAGCTGTGCGACAAGACCGGGGCGGTGCTGCGCTGGTTCGGCATCACCGACGAGGGACGGCTCGACTTCACGGCCGACATCATCACCGAACGCACCCGCGCGGTGGCATTCGTCCATCAGTCGAACATCCTGGGCACCATCAACGACCCGGCGCCGCTGGTGGCCCGTGCCCGCGAGGTCGGCGCCATCGTGGTGCTCGACGCCTGCCAGAGCGTGCCGCACCTGCCGCTGTCGCTGCCGGAGCTCGGGGTGGATTTCGTCGCCTGGAGCGGGCACAAGATGCTCGGACCCACCGGGATCGGCTTCCTGTGGGCCGCGCCGGGGATGCTGGCCACGATGCCCCCGTTCCTGACCGGCGGCTCGATGATCGCCGAAGTCCGGATGGAGGGCAGCACCTTCGCCGACCCGCCGCAGCGGTTCGAGGCCGGTGTGCCGATGATCGCCCAGACGATCAGCGCCGCGGCGGCCGCCCGGTACCTGACGAGAGTCGGGATGGAGGCGGTGCACGCCCACGAGCAGCGGCTGACCGCCTATGCCCTTGATGGGCTGCAGGCCATCGGCGGGGTGCGGATCATCGGTCCGGCGACCACGACCGACCGGGGTGCGGCGATCTCCTTCGAGGTGGCCGACCTGCATCCGCACGACGTCGGGCAGGTGCTCGACGATCAGGGGATCGCGGTACGGGTCGGGCACCACTGCGCCTGGCCCACCTGCCGCAGGTTCGGGGTCCCGGCCACGACCCGCGCTTCGTTCTACCTGTACAACGACACCGACGACATCGACGCGCTGCTGGCCGGGGTCGAGCAGGTGCCGCGGTTCTTCGGGGTGCGGGGGTAGCCGTGCAGCTGGATTCGATGTACCAGGAGATCATCCTGGACCACTACCGCCATCCGCACCGCAAGGGCCTGCGGGAGCCGTTCACCGCGCAGGTCCACCACATCAACCCCACCTGCGGGGACGAGCTGACGCTGCGCGTGGAGCTGGGCGAAGGGCCCGATCCGGTGATCGGGGACATCAGCTATCAGGGCCAGGGGTGCTCGATCTCGCAGGCGAGCATCAGCGTCCTGGCGGAGCTGGCCACCGGCGAGCACCTCAGCGACCTGCGGCCCCAGCACGAGGCGTTCCTGGAGCTGCTGCACGGCCGCGGCACCGTCGTGCCGGATGAGGAGGTCCTCGGCGATGCGGTCGCGTTCGCCGGGGTGGCGCAGTTCCCCGCCCGGGTGAAGTGCGCATTGTTGGGGTGGATGGCGCTGCAGGACGCCGTGGCCCAGTCGCTGGCCGCCCCGGTGGCGCCGGAAGGGAATCGATCATGAGGGACACCGTGGGAACCGAGACCATCTCCGAGGACGGCATCCCGATCAGCGGACCGGGCGCCGATGACGTCCTGGAGCGGATGCGCGACGTGGTGGATCCCGAGCTCGGCATCAACGTCGTGGACCTGGGGCTGGTCTACGGGGTGCGCGTCGACGACGACAAGACCGCTGTGCTCGATATGACGCTGACGTCGGCGGCGTGCCCGTTGACGGACATGATCGAGGACCAGACCCGCGCCGCGCTCGACGGCGCGGTGGAGGACTTCGTCATCAACTGGGTGTGGATGCCGCCGTGGGGCCTGGACCGGATCACCGAGGACGGCCGGGAGATGCTGCGGGCGCTGGGGTTCAACGTCTGACCAGGACGCTGCCGTCCTCGTCGATCGCCCGGTACGCCGGGTCGGAGGACAGATCCCGCCAGACCGGGACGACGCCCAGGAAGCCGAATCCGTTCAGCACATTGGTGAGCCCCGCGGTGCCCAGGATTGCGATCACGATGATCCAGCCGCCGCCCGGTCCCCCCGAGATGAATGCCGCGGCCACCGCGAATCCGACCGGGACCGCGATCAGCGAGGACACGAAGTTGTTGACCGTCAAGATCAGCACCGCCCACAGCAGCAACCGGCCGACGATCGCCCAGAATCTGCCCCTGGTGGCGTTCCATGACCACCGCAGGCGGTGGGAACTCCCCGGGACGCAGGCCTGGACGAATCCGGGCAGCACCCGGATGCCCGCCCAGCACAGGGCGAACAGCAGCGCGCCGACGGCGAGCATCCCGAGCAGCACCGCGGCCGCGGAGTGGTCGCCGGCCTGCATCGCCGCGCCGATGATCACACCGAGGGCGATGGCCCACACGGCTGTCAGCAGCAGCCCGTAGCCCAGCAGGCGCAGCAGCCCGGTCCGCACGCCCGCAAGCGCGGTGGCGAACGTCACCGGCCGTCCCGCCCCCGCTTCTGCGGCGAGCCGGTAGACCGCTGCGGCCTGGGTCGCTGCAGCGAAGCCGGTCACCGCGAAGAACGCGATCCCCGCGGCGATCCAGGTCGCCGTCGAGGTGGCCTGTGCGGCGGCGGAGAACTGTTGCTCGAGGTCGGCGCTGACCTCGGGCGGCAGGCCCAGGGGGTAGGAGTCGGACGCCTCGATGGCGGCCCACAGCGCCGAGGACCAGCCCCCGACGTTGACCAGGCCGGCCAGCGCCACGGCGGCCAGCGTCCACAGCCCCCACACGATCAGCCCGATGGCCAGGATCGGCCACCATGCGCCGCGGATCACGGCGAAGGGCTCGGTCATCACCGCTTCCACCCCGCGCAGGCCGCTGGGGGCCAGGGCGGGCCGGTCGTCGGCCGGCGTCGCCACAACGGCGGGGGCCAGGTGGCCGGTCCACTGCCGACCGTCCCAGTAGCGCAACCAGGCGCCGTTATCGGGGCTGGGGTACCAGCCCGGGGGAGGAGTGGCCATTGCTCCAGGGTAGGGGCGCGCTATCGCGCCGTAGCAGCCGGCGATCGGGGCGGTCGCGGGATCGGCGTTTCTGAACACGGTGCGGGCAGGGCATCCTTGAGCATGTGATGACGGCGCAGCAGGTGGAACTGCGGGTCGGGGCCCGGCTGCTGCTGCAGCCGTCCAGCTTCCGGGTCGGTCCGGGCGACCGGGTGGGCCTGGTGGGGCGCAACGGCGCCGGCAAGACCACCCTCACCCGGGTGCTGGCCGGCGAGGGGCAGTCGGCGGGCGGCACGGTGGTGCGCGGCGGCGAGGTCGGCTACCTGCCGCAGGATCCCCGCACCGGGGACCTCGAGGTGCTCGCCCACGACCGCATCCTCGCGGCGCGCGACCTGGTCGAGATCAACCGGCGGCTGACCGCGGCGGGGCACCGGATGGCCTCCGCCGACGAGGCGACCCGCGACCGGGCGATGCGGCGCTATGTCAACGCCGAGACGGAGTTCCTCGCCCGCGACGGGTACGCGGCCACCTCGCAGGCCGCCAGCATCGCCGCCAGCCTGGGGCTGCCCGAGCGCGTCCTCGGCCAGCCGCTGGGCACCCTCTCCGGCGGCCAGCGCCGGCGGGTCGAATTGGCGCGGATCCTGTTCTCCGACGCGCAGACGCTGCTGCTCGACGAGCCGACCAACCACCTCGACGCCGACTCGATCGTCTGGCTGCGCGACTACCTGAAGTCCTACAGCGGCGGACTGATCGTCATCAGCCACGACGCCGCGCTGCTGGAACAGGTCGTCAACCGGGTGTTCCACCTCGACGCGAACCGGGCCGAGCTCGACATCTACAACATGGGATGGAAGGCCTACCTGCAACAGCGGGAGACCGATGAGCGGCGACGCCACCGCCAGCGGGCGAACGCGGCGAAGCAGGCGGAGGCACTGCGGGATCAGGCGGAGCGGATGCGGGCGAAGGCCACCAAGGCCAAAGCGGCGCAGACCATGTTCCGCCGCGCGGACCAGCTGCTGGCGGGGGTCGAGGCGGAACGGGCGGCCGACAAGGTGGCCAGGATCCGGTTCCCCGATCCGGCGCCCTGCGGCAAGACCCCGCTGACCGCCGAGGGTCTGTCGAAGTCCTACGGTTCGCTGGAGGTGTTCACCGACGTCGATCTCGCCATCGACAAGGGCTCCAAAGTCGTCGTGCTCGGATTGAACGGCGCCGGGAAGACGACGCTGCTGCGGCTGCTGGCCGCAGTCGAGGACCCCGACACCGGAGTGGTGCAGCCCGGCCACGGCCTGCGCCTGGGGTACTACGCCCAGGAGCACGAGACCCTGGACACCTCGCGCTCCGTCCTGGCGAACCTCCAATCGGCCGCACCGGACCTCCCCGAGGTCGAGGTCCGCAAGATCCTCGGGTCGTTCCTGTTCAGCGGCGACGACGCCGATAAGCCGGCCGGGGTGCTGTCCGGCGGGGAGAAGACCAGGCTCGCGCTGGCGACGCTGGTCGTCTCCGGCGCCAACGTGCTGCTGCTCGACGAGCCGACGAACAACCTCGACCCCGCCAGCCGCGCCGAGATCCTGGGGGCCCTGCGCCGCTACGCCGGGGCCGTCGTGCTGGTCACGCACGACGAGGGAGCGGTCGCGGCGCTGGAGCCGGCGCGGGTGCTGATCCTTCCCGACGGCGTGGAGGACCTGTGGAACGACGATTACGCCGATTTGATCGCCCTGGCCTGACACGGAATTCGCCGCGCCAACGCGCATCACGATCTTTGCATCATGACCATTGACAGCATTCCGGCCGGTGGTCGGCGACGTTGCGGAGGTGCTGCGGTGGACATCGCGAAAGGACAACGGATCACGGGGGCCGACCGGGCCGAGCTCGGCAGCCGCCTGAGCGAGAAGTACCTCGCCGGTGCCAGCATCCGGGACTTGGCGAGCGAGACGGGGCGCTCCTACGGATTCGTGCATCGCATGCTGGTCGACAGCGGCGTGCAGCTGCGCCGGCGCGGGGGAGCGACCGTCCGCAAGCGGTAGTGGGTTAGCGTCGATGCATGGCCGACTCCATCGTTGATCCCGCACTGCTCGAAGCCGCTGCCGTGACCGTCGCGCGAGAAGGCGCCGTGATGAGCGTCACGCTGAACGATCCGGATCGTCGAAACGCCCAGAACCCGGCGACCTGGGCCGCGCTGGCGCAGATCGGGGAGGCGCTGCCCGGCGATGTCTCGGTGGTCGTGCTGACCGGCGCCGGCGCCTCGTTCTCGGCGGGGATGGACCGTCGCATGTTCACCCCGCAGGGCGTCGAGGGCTACCCGTCGCTGGCCGATGTGGTGGCCGGCAGCGACGCCGAGGGGGCGCAGATCATCGCCGGGTTCCAGCAGGCCTTCGCCTGGTGGCGCGCGGTCCCGGCCATCACCATCAGCGCCGTGCAGGGCTACGCGGTGGGCGCGGGATTCCAGCTGGCGCTGGCGACCGATCTGATGATCGTGGCCGATGATGTGCAGCTGATCATGAAGGAGTCGGTCTTCGGCCTGGTTCCCGATCTGGCGGGGACGCACCCGCTGGTCGCCGCGGTGGGGTACCGGCGGGCGCTGGAGATCTGCCTGACGGCCCGTCCGGTGCGTGCCGCGGAGGCCGTCGGCTCCGGCCTGGCGGTGGCATCGGTCCCCGTCGATGAGCTGCCCGGCGCGGCGCAGGCGCTGGCCGCGACGATCGCGGGATTGGCTCCCGGGACCGCTGCGGCGACCAAACAGCTGCTCGCCGGCGCGCTGCTGCGGACCCATGACGAGCAGCGGCGCTTCGAGCGGGAGCTCCAGATGGGCCGGTTGCGATCCCTGTCGGCCGTGCTCGCCCCGTAGCGCCGCGGAATACCCGCCGCTGGGGCGGGGTTGCTGACGAGGGGATCGATTGGGAGGTCGCACGTGTCGATGCACGGCATGCCCTCGGGGCCGTTCTCCACCCTGCGCTCCTACTCCCGGGACTCCTCCGTGGCGCGGCAGCGGGTCTCCCGGGCGACCGTGCGGCGGATCCTCGCCTACGCCCGGCCGTGGCGCCGGGAGGTCGTCGTCTTCCTGGTGCTGCTGGTCATCACCTCCCTGCTGACCGTGGCCCAGCCGCTGCTGTTCCGGCGGATCGTCGATCAGGGCATCACCGTGGGCAACAGCGCGGTGGTCACCACCACGGCGCTGCTGATCGCCGGGCTGGCCGTGCTGCTGGCGGCGATCGGGCTGGCGTCCCGCTACCTGTCGGCGCAGATCGGCGAGGGGCTGATCTACCGGTTGCGCACCGAGGTGTACGACCATGTGCAGGACCAGCCGATCGCCTTCTTCACCCGCGCGCAGACCGGGGCGCTGGTGTCTCGGTTGAACAGCGACGTCATCGGCGCGCAGCAGGCGTTCACCTCGACCCTGTCCGGCGTGGTGGGGAACCTGATCTCGGTGGCGGTCGTGCTGGTCACCATGTTCCTGCTCTCCCCGATCATCACCATGCTGGCCCTGGTGCTGGTGCCGCTGTTCCTGCTGCCGGCCCGCTGGATGGGCCGGCGGCTGCAGACCCTCACCCGCGAACAGATGATCCTCAACGCCGAACTCGGCAATCAGATGACGGAGCGCTTCGGCGTCGCCGGAGCCCTACTGGTGAAGCTGTTCGGCCGCCCGGAGCAGGAGCATCGGAACTTCGCCGATCGGGCCGGCAGGGTGAGGGACACCGGGATCAAGATCGCCATGGCGAACCGGTACTTCCTGACCGCGCTCACCCTGGTCGCCGCCCTGGCCACGGCGATCACCTACGGCCTGGGCGGCAATCTGGTGATCTCGCAGGAGCTGACCCTGGGCACCCTGCTGGCGCTGGTCGGACTGCTGGCGCAGCTGTACGGGCCGCTGACCGGCCTGTCCAACGTGCGGGTCGATGTGATGACGGCGCTGGTCAGCTTCGAGCGGGTCTTCGAGGTGCTGGACCTGCCCCCGCTGATCACCGATCGGCCGGATGCCGCGGAGCTCCCCCCCGGTCCCGCCACGGTGGAGTTCTCCGACGTGCACTTCACCTATCCGACCGCGGACCAGGTGTCGCTGGCGAGCCTGGAGTCGGTGGCGCGCGCCGATGCCGAGGCGGGGGGAGCGCCGGTGCTCAACGGCGTCGGCTTCACCGTCGCACCGGGGCGGATGGTCGCGCTGGTCGGGCCCTCTGGCGCGGGCAAGTCCACCATCGCCTCGCTGGTCAGCCGGCTGTACGACGTGACATCGGGGGCGGTGCTGGTGGGCGGCCGCGATGTCCGCGAGGTGACGCAGGCCTCGCTGCACGGCAAGGTCGGGGTGGTCAGCCAGGACCCGCATATGTTCCACGACACGATCCGGGCGAACCTCGCCTATGCCAACCCGGACGCCGACGAGCAGCAGCTGCGCGCAGCACTCGCCGACGCCCAGATCCTGCCCCTGATCGATGGCCTGCCCGCCGGGCTCGACACCGTCGTCGGGGAGCGGGGCTACCGGCTGTCGGGCGGGGAGAAGCAGCGCCTGGCGCTGGCCCGGCTGCTGTTGAAGGGCCCGGCGGTGGTGGTGCTCGATGAGGCCACGGCGCACCTGGACTCCGAGAGCGAGGCCGCGGTCCAGCAGGCGCTGGCCACCGCGCTGCACGGGCGCACCTCGCTGGTCATCGCCCACCGCCTGTCGACCGTCCGGGCCGCCGACGAGATCCTGGTGATCGACGCCGGACGGGTGGCCCAGCGCGGGACCCATGCCGAGCTGCTCGCCGCCGGCGGGCTGTATGCCGACCTGTACGCGACGCAGTTCGCCGACCCGGCAGGCGTCAGCTGAGCACCGCGACCCGCTGCCCCTCCTCGACCGCCTCCCGGCGCAGGAAGAAGAACCACCCCCCGACCGCGACGGCCGCGAACAGCAGCCACTGGCCGGCGTAGGAGTAGTTCTGCAGGCTGTCGGCGGCAGGCAGGGGGAGCGGCGCCAGCCCGCCCGGATCCGCCGGGACCATCGCCGTCGCCTCGAGGTACGGCTCGTACAGCGGGCCGGACAGCCCGGCCTGCGCGGCCAGGACATCGGTGTCGAGGTGGGAGACCTGCCCGGCGGGCAGGTCGGCGGGCGGCCGCGGCGGACCCGATTCCGAGGGCCGCAGCCGACCGGTGACCTCCACCGGCGAGGCGGGGCCCGGCGGCATCGGCACCGCGGCGGTCGCCGGACCAGGCGCTGCCATCCAGCCGCGGTTCACCCACAGCCAGGCGCCCTCGTCGGTGCGCAGGCCACAGACCGCCCACAGCCCGTTGGTGGTGTTCAGCGGCCGGTTGCGCACCAGATACCCGACCGAGCAGTCCAGTTCGCCGCGGGCGGTGACGCTGCGCCACTGCGAGGCGGGCGGGAGTTCCGAGCCGGGCGCCAGCACCGCGGAGATCGGCACCGCGTCGGCGGCGGCACCGGTGGCGACGACCTGGGCCTTGGCGTCCTCCTCCTGGGCGCGCAGCCACTGCCAATGGCTCAGCGCACCGAACGCGGCGATCGCCAGGACGGCCGTCACGGTGAACGAGATCCAGCGACGCGTCCGCAGCAGGCCCCACACCGATCCATCGTCGCAGGGGCCCGCCCGATGCGCCCAATCGGTAGCATGGCGGCGGCAAACGCAATACGGTTCGATCAGGAAGTGATCATCGAGCAAGGAGCGGTCATGGCCGAGGAGCAGAAGCCACTAGGAATTCTGTCGATCATCATCATGGTGTTCCTGGCGCTGGTGATCTTCGGCGTCATCGGCGGGACGTTCTTCCCCGATTCCTTCCTCGGCCAGCCGATCTAGCTCAGCTCGTCGGAGGGCCCGGGGCCGCGCCATCGGGTTGCTCGCCGGTGATCAGGCGCAGCGGCTGCGTCGGCAGTTCGGTGAGCGACGCGGGCGCCACCGGCTGCGCGACGAAGTCGTCGCCCTCGCGCCCCGCGTTCGCGGCGATCACCGCCAGATAGGGCAGGAACACCGCACCCGCCAGGAACGCCCACTGCATCCAGCCATGGCTGAAGACCACGGCGATGAAGCACACCGTTCGGATGGACATCGAGATCAGGTACCGCCGGGTGCGCCGGCTCTGCTCCTGGCTGAGGGATTCCTGCGCGGACGTCACCCGCTGCACCGCCGGGTCCCGAGACCCGCGCCTGCCCATCGCCATGGCACTCCCTTGTGGTCCCCCCAGTATCACCCCGGACGTCGGTATCAGACAGCCTCGCTCGCCGAGGACAGGTTGAAGCCCTCGACCCTCAGGGCAGGCATGGTGGTGCGGGTGAAGTAGTCGGCCATCTCCCGGCCGAGTGCGGGCACGGCTGCGGACGCATCGGTGATCCGCCCCAGCATCCCCACCGCGGATTCGTTGAACCGGAAGTTGCCCGCCCGGCCCACCACCTCGCCCCCGCGGACCAGGTACACCCCGTCGCGGGTGAGCCCGGTGATCAGGTGCTGCTGCGGGTCGACCATGCGGTTGTACCAGGTGCAGGTGATGAGCAGGCCGTCGTCGGTGCGCGCGATGAGGTCGTCGGTCGTACCGCGGCCCGCAGCGTCCAGCGCCAGGTTGTCGGGCGCCAGCGCCAGCGGGAGCCCGGTGCCGGCTGCCACGGCGCGGGAGGACACCAGCGCCGCCAGAGCGCCGTCGGCGATCCAGTCGCACGGCTGCAGCGGCAGGCCGTTGTCGAACACGCTGACGAGATCATGCGACATCGCGGTGAGCAGGAACGGCGCACCGGGCTGTCGGGGCATCGCGGGGTCGCTGTACAGCCGCAGCCGGCGCGGGGACAGGGTCTCGCCGATGGCCGTGCCGCCGTCCGGCCGGCTGAACGCCGAACGACCCTGCGTCGCGGCCAGGGCGTCGCAGCCGTACAGCAGGTCGACCATGAAGTCGGCGACGCACGATGGGCTCAGCACCGCCGTCCGCCGTCCCGGGGGCACCTCGACGCTGCGCGCCTGCCACCCCAGCTCGGTCCGCGCGCGCCGCGCCATGGCTGCCAGATCCGCCCCGGCCAGGTCGGCGCCCGCGAAGCCCTGCCACGTCGACCGGGTGCGGTCGTGGCTCTTCACCGTCATCTCCAGGCGGGCCTGCGGCTGATCGAAGCGCAGCGCGATCCCGGTCGAGGTCGCCAGCCAGTGGCTGGTCGCGGCGTGTTCGAGGTAGCCGAAGTGCTCCCCGCCCGCTGCCGCGTCCCGCGCGACCTCCTCGCCGAGGCTGCTCAGCGTGCCGCCGAGGTCGGATGCGGCGACCTGAGCGCCCGGTTCGGTCCAAGCTCCGGGCGGCGCGGCGGAGTCCCGCGGCAGCGCGGCGGCGTCCCAGGCGGGGCCGGCGCGCCGCGCCTGAGCCAGCGCGGCGCCGGCCAGCGCGTCGGCGTCCAGATCGGCGATCGGGCGCGACAGGGATGCCACCTGCGGGCCGTCGCGCCCCTCGTGGATCGCGATGACGGTCGCCTCGCCGGTGGTCACATGGCCGTTGGTGGTCAGCTCGTTGCGCGCCCACCGGGTGTTGGCGGCTGCTGTGCTGGTGACGATCACGATGGTGCTGTCCGCCCGGCTGGCGGCCAGCAGGCGCTCGGCGGCCTCATGGTGGCGCATCAGCTGCCCGCCTGGCGCGCGGTGTTCAGCACGCTGATCGCATCGAACACCGCAGCGGGGGCGCCGTGCGACACCGCAGCGGTCTGGCCGGGCTGTCCCTTGCCGCAGTTGATGGCTCCGCCGAGCATGAAGGTGCCCGCACCTCCGAGGCCGGACAGCGCGTGCCAGAACGCGAGGGTGGAGGACTGGTAGGCGACATCCTTCACCTGGCCGACCACCGTGCCGTTGCGGATCCGCCAGCAGCGCTGCGGTGTGAACTGGAAGTTGAAGCGCTGCATGTCGATGGACCAGGAGTTGTCGCCCAGCAGCAGCAGCCCGTCCTCCACATCCCCGATCAGGTCATCGACGGTTGCGCCGCCCGGGCCCGGCTGCAGGCTGACGTTGGGCATCCGCTGGATCGGCGCATGGGCGAAGGAATCGGCGTAGGCGCACCCGTTGCTGCGCTCCCGGCCGAATTCCGCCGCCATGGCACGGTCGAGCTGGAAGTCCACCAGGGTGCCGCCGGCGATGATGTCCCAGGACTGCGCGGCCACCCCCTCGTCGTCGAATGCCGCGGTGGCCAGGCCGTGGCGCGCGATCCGGTCGCCGGTGACGTGCATCAGGCCGGAGCCGTACGACAGGCGGTTGCGCTGCACCGGTGCGGCGAACGTGGTGCCGGCGTAGTTCGCCTCATACCCCAGTGCGCGGTCCAGCTCGGTGGCATGGCCGACCGACTCGTGGATCGTCAGCCACAGATGGGTGGGGTCCAGCAGCAGCGTGTACGTCCCGGGCTCGATGCTCACCGCGGCGACCTTGCCGGCCAGCAGCTCGGGAAGCGCAGCGAGCTCATCGTCCCAGTCCCATCCCGGGGCGCCGCCGACCGGTTGCACCGCGCCCAGCAGGTACTCCCAGCCGCGGGCGGTCGGCGGGGCCAGCGTCCGCATGGTTTCGAAGCCCTGCTCGCCGACCTGGATCGCGGTCCATTCCGCGGCCACCCGGATGCGCTGCTGCTGGATGAACGTGCCGCCGCAGTCGGCGTAGTGGACACGTTCGCGGATCGCCGAGGACTCGGCCTGCGTGTGCGCGACCCGGGGGTCGCGCTGCAGGGCCGCGCTGCGCCCGGCGAGCAGATCGTCCCGGTCGGCGGCGGGCACGTCGAACGGGTCGATCTCCGCGTCGCCGGCCCACCAGCCGCGATGCACCGGCTCGGGCGCCAGGTGGACCCTGCGCGTCCCCAGGCGGGCGCTGACCTGGGCCATGTCAGCTGCGCGGGCGCTCAGCGCGGCGGCCGAGTCCACCGTGAGGTCGCCGGCCGCGGCGAACCCCCATCGGCCGTCGCGCAGCACCCGCACCGACATCCCGCGGTCGAGCGCGGACTGCGCTCCGGTCATCACCGCGTCGCGCGCTGCGGCGAACGCTGCATCGGTGTTCGTGATCCGCACCTCGGCGTGCTCGCAGCCGGCCTGCGCTGCGGAGGCCAGTGCCGCGTCGCTGAGCGCCTGCAGGTCGACAGCGTCGAACCAGTCGTGCCGGACCCCGGTGCCGACGGCGGGCGGCCGGGCATCCGGCGCACCGGCTCCCAGGACGCGGCCGGGAACCCAGCGGTCGCTCATGGCGGAAGGCTACATCTGCGCCCCGGGTCGCGAATCCCGGGTGCTCAGGGTCCACCATGGGTGCGTGAGCACCGCAGAGCAACGCACCCTGATCGTCGTGCGGCACGCCAAGAGCGATTGGGAGTCCGGGCTTGCCGACTTCGAACGGCCCCTGAACACCCGAGGCAGGCGCGATGCCCCGGCGGTGGGCCGGTGGCTGGCCGAGCAGGGCCTGAGCATCGATGCGGCGGTGGTGTCCCCGGCAGCCAGGACCAGCGCCACCTGGTTGCTGGTCGCGAAGGCCGCGCAGGCGAAGGTCAAGGCCGCCTACGACAAGGGGATCTACCTCGGAGACGTCGACGACCTCGCCGACGCGGTGCGCAGCATCGACCCGGCGGCGCGCTGCGCGGTGCTGGTGGGGCATTCCCCGGGCTGCCACGAGTTCGTGGAGTGGGTGACCGATGGCCGGGGGGACAAACACGCCATCGAGCAGATGCGCACGAAATACCCGACAGCGGCCGCAGCGCTGCTGACGATCGAGGGCGACTGGGCGGATATCGACGCCGGGCGCGGGGCGCTGCTGCAGTTCGCCGTCTGCCGCGGCTGACCCCCCGGCTCAGCCGCCCGGGTCAGCCGCCCGGCTCGCCGTCGGCGGTCTCGATCTCCTCGCGGCTGAATCCGAGCAGATACAGCACCGTGTCCAGGTAGGGGACGTTCACCGAGGCGTCCGCCCCCGCCCGCACGATCGGTTTGGCGTTGAACGCGATCCCCAGACCGGCTGCGGCCAGCATGTCAAGGTCGTTGGCGCCGTCGCCGATCGCCACGGTCCGGCGCATCGGGATGTCGAGTTCGCGGGCGAACTCCCGCAACGCGTCCGCCTTGCCCGCACGGTCCACGATCCGACCCACCAGGCGGCCGGTCAGGCGCCCGTCGGCGACCTCCAGCCGATTGGCCCGGACATGGGAGACCGACAACTGGTCGGCCAACGGCTGCACGACCTCCAGGAACCCGCCGCTGACCAGGGCGACCCGGTATCCGAGCCGGTGCAGGGTGCGCACCAGCGTCCGCGCGCCCGGTGTGAAGCGGACCGCGGCGCGCACCTCGTCCAGCGCCTGCACCGGCAGGCCGGCCAGCAGCGCGGTGCGGGCCACCAGCGATTCGGCGAAGTCCAGCTCGCCGGCCATCGCGGCCGCTGTCACCGCGGCGACCTCATCGGCGCAGCCGGCGTGCTTGGCGATCAGTTCGATCACCTCGTCGCGGATCAGCGTCGAATCGACGTCCATCACCACCAGGCGCTGGCCGTGCAGGTGGAGGTCGCTGGGCTGCACCGCCACGTCGGCCTGGCGGATCGCGGCCTCCGCGGCGAGTCCGGTCCGCAGCATCGCCGGGTCCGCCCCGCTGACCTCCATGGCCAGCGCGGTGACCGGGTATTGGGCGGTGCGTCGGATCCGGTCGATGTTCCCGCCCGCGTCGGCCACCCGGCGGCTGATGCCCGCGATGGCGTGCGGGCTCAGCGGCTCGGCCAGCACGGTCACCAGATGCCGCGCCACGCGCCGATCGACCACCTCCGCGTCGCCGGCGGTGATATCGACCTGGAGGTCGAGCCGGTGCGCCGCCGCAGTGATGCCGTCCGCGATCGCCGCCGCGTCATCATCGCCGGACAGGCCGATCAGGGTGACCTGGATGAGCCGTCCGGCGACGACCACCTGTTCGATGTCCAGCACCCGTCCTTGCAGGCAGTCGAACAGCGCCGCGGTCACCCCCGGGCGATCCAGGCCGGTCACGGTCGCCAGCAGCGTCCGCTCCACCGGCGCCGACGGTATCGGCAGCGTCATGGTCCGCTCACCGAGGCGGCGATGGCGCGCCGCGCGATCGCCGCCAGCGACCTCAGGTGGGCGGATCGCGATGAAGCCTCCGCGGCCGACACCGCCGACCCGTCATCGGATGACGCGGCCGCCGCGAGGAAGGCGACCAGCCGCGCCCTGCCCAGCAGCTCCCGGCGCTCATCGCTGATGTCGGGCGGCAGGTGGGGCAGCGGCTGCCCGTCGGCGTCCAGCACCTGGTCCCGCAGCCCCAGCGCATCGCCGGCCACATCCAGCTCCGCCAGCGCGGCGCTGTGGCCGGCGATCCCCTGTGCGAACTCGGCGCGCGCGGAGCGCACCGAGGGCCACTGCGCGACAACGGCCGGCGTCAGCGGCACCTCGTACAGCGGCCAGTCCGCGTCGTCGGCGGGCAGCAGCACCATGCCCGAGGCCGGTTCGCCGCCGGTGATCACCACCGCCGCGCCACCCGCCAGGGCACGCTGGTTGAGACCGGCCGGACCGGGCAGGCCGGCCACATCGCCGGGCGCCGGCAGGATCAGCGTCGCGCAGCGCAGGCCGGAGGCGCGCAGCTGCGCCATCGCGACGATCAGCGATTGGCAATCGCTCGAGGTGCGGATCCTGCGCAGCCCGACCTGATCGGCTGCGTCCATCAGGTCGTCCGCGCTGCCTCCGCCGCGCAGCGATGCCGTGATCCACGCGGTCAGCGCGGCCATCCCGACGGCGCGCCGCACAGCGACCAGCGGCGGGGATACGGACGCGGTCATGCCGACCAGCGTAGCCTCAGCACGTGGCCTTGCTAAACGATCGCCGCGCCCCTGCGGGCGCCGTCGTCGAGTGCCGCGGCGTGTCGGTGGTCAAGGGCGCGGCGGCTGTGGTCCGCGACGTCGACTGGGTCGTGGGGGCCGGGGACCGCTGGGTCGTGCTCGGCCCGAACGGGGCCGGCAAGTCGTCGCTGCTCGATGTCGTCTCCGCCCGCGCGCATCCGACATCCGGCGAGGCATGGGTGCTCGGCGAGCGGCTCGGCCTGGTGGATGTCTTCGCCCTGCGGCAGCGGATCGGGATCGTCGGCCCGAGCGTCGCCGCGGCGATCCCGGGCGCGGAACGGGTCCGCGATGCGGTGCTGACCGCGGCGTGGGGGATGACCGGCCATTGGCGCGAGGAGTACGACCCGCAGGATCTGGACCGGGCCGATGCGCTGCTGAGCGGGCTGGGCGTCGGCGCTCTGGCGCAGCGCCCGTTCGGCACGCTGTCGGACGGGGAGCGCAAACGGGTGCTGATCGCCCGGGCGCTGATGCCGGACCCGGAGCTGCTGGTGCTCGACGAGCCGGCCGCGGGCCTGGACCTCGGCGCCCGGGAGGAGCTCATCGGCCTGCTGACGCTGCTGGCCGCCGACGCCGCCGCCCCGGCGATCGTGCTGGTCACCCACCACGTCGAGGAGATCCCGGCCGGGTTCACCCATGCCATGCTGCTGGCGCAGGGGGAAGTGGTGGCGCGCGGGCCGTTGGCGGAGGTGATCCGGGGAGCCATGCTGAGCCGGACGTTCGGTACGGCGATCACGGTTGGGACGTTCCGGGGGCGGTACTTCGCGGTCGCGGCAGGGGCCGATTCCCCCAGTGCCACATCGCAGGCCGCACCGTAGACTGAACGCATGGACCCGTGGCTGGCCTGGTTGATCGCTGCCCTGGTCCTCGGCGTGCTGGAACTGCTCTCCGGCGGCACCCTGGTGCTGGTCATGCTCGCCGGTGGTGCTCTGGCCGGGTCGCTCACCGCCGCTGTCACCGACAACGCCTTCCTGCCGTGGCTCGTCTTCTCGGTCGTCAGCGTGGGGCTGCTGGTGGCGGTGCGGCCGGTGGCGACACGGCATACTCGCCAGCCGCCCGCGCTGCGCAGCGGGGTGGATCGGCTGGTCGGCCACCCGGCAGAAGTGCTCGTCCCGGTCGACGGGCACGATGGCAGGATCAAGCTGCACGGCGAGATCTGGTCGGCCCGGGCCTTCGACGGCGAGACGACCTTCGGGCCGGGCGAGACGGTCCATGTCCTGCAGATCGACGGCGCGACGGCATTGGTGGGTTGAGAGATGTTCGACAGCGGAACCATCGGGGCCCTGATCCTGGGCCTGTTCCTGTTCATCACGGTGCTGGTGACGCTGGCGAAGACGGTGAAGATCGTCCCCCAGGCCCACGCCGGCATCGTGGAGCGGCTCGGCCGCTACCACCGGACCCTCAGCCCGGGCCTGGCGATCATCATCCCGTTCGTGGACCGGGTGCGGCCGCTGATCGATCAGCGCGAGCAGGTCGTGTCCTTCCCGCCCCAGCCGGTGATCACCGAGGACAACCTCGTGGTCAACATCGACTCGGTGATCTACTTCCAGGTGACCGACGCCAAGGACGCCTCCTACGAGATCTTCGACTACATCATCGGGGTGGAGCAGCTGACGGTCACGACGCTGCGCAACGTGGTCGGCGGCATGGACCTCGAACGCACGCTGACCTCGCGCGAGGAGATCAACGCGGCGCTGCGGGGGGTGCTCGACGAGGCGACCGGGCGCTGGGGGATCCGCGTCAACCGGGTGGAGCTGAAGGCCATCGACCCCCCCACGTCGATCAAGGACTCGATGGAGAAGCAGATGCGCGCCGAGCGGGACAAGCGCGCCGCGATCCTCAACGCCGAGGGCCACAAGCAGTCGGCCATCCTGAACGCCGAGGGCAACAAGACCGCGGCGATCCTCGACGCCGAGGGCGACGCAAAGGCCGCGGTGGTCCGGGCCGAGGCCAACGCGCGGGCGGAGAGCCTGCGCGCCGAGGGGCAGGCGCAGGCGATCGAGAAGATCACCACAGCCCTGCGCGAGGCGCAGGTGGACGGTCGGATGCTGACCTACCAGTACCTGCGGCAGCTGCCCGAGATCGCCAAGGGCGACGCCAACAAGGTGTGGCTGATCCCGGCGGAGTTCGGTCAGGCGATGACGCGGATGACCGCCGCGTTCGCCGAGACGCGGGAATACCTGGAGCCCCCGCCGGAGGCGGACCCCACGGCGGCCGGAGAGCCCGAAGCCGGCTGAGCCCGCCCGGTTCCCGCCCTCGGGCCGTGCAGGACCTTATCGGGCTGCGGGAACGGCGGGTGGCAGGCTGAATCCCATGACCGTCGCCGTCATCGCCGACCCGGCAGATCCCCGCCTGGCCGAGTACGCCGGCCTCACCGATGTCGCGCTGCGCACCGCCTACGAACCCGCGCACGGCCTGTACATGGCTGAGGGCGCCGCCGTCATCGAGCGCGCGCTCGCGGCCGGGCACCGGCCCCGGTCCGTGCTGGTGGAGCAGCGGCGCCTGGCAGCCGCGCAGCAGGTGTTGGCACGGTGGCCGCAGACCCCGTTTCTCGTCGCTCCCGCGGACCTGGTCCGATCGGTGACGGGCTACCGCGTCCATCGCGGCTTCCTGGCGGTGATGGACCGGCCGGCCCCCCTCGATATCGCCGCCGCGACCCGGGGGGCGACCCGGATCCTGGTGCTGGAGGACCTCGTCGACCACACCAACGTGGGTGCGGCCTTCCGCAGCGCCGGGGCCCTGGGCTTCGCCGCGGTCGTGGTATCGCCGCGCTGCGCAGATCCGCTGTACCGCCGCAGCGTCAAGGTGTCGATGGGTGCGGTGCTGTCGGTGCCCTGGGCGAGGGCGTCGACCTGGCCCGACGCGCTGGCCGACCTGCGCGCCGCGGGCTTCACCGTGCTGGCACTGACGCCCGCACCGGGGGCGATCGGCCTCGCCGAGATCGCCGCCGCGCCGCCGGAGAAGATCGCGCTGCTCGTCGGCACCGAGGGCGAAGGGCTGACGAGCGGTGCCAGGGCGTCCAGCGATCAGCTGGTGCGCATCCCGATGTTCGCCGGGATCGACTCGCTCAACGCCGCGGCGGCGGTCGCGGTGGCGTGCTACGCGCTTCGCTGACGCCCCCGGCGGGTCGCCCAGCGGTTTCGTCGTGGGCGGGCGTTTGCAGCGTCGCGCCCCGAATCGCTACTCCGAGGGAAGCGTTCGGACCGCCGCGACGGACCCGACCAGCAGGGAGACGCCGCAGAACGCGCCGGGTAGGCCCCGCTGTTTGCACCCGTCGCGGGGGCGGATCGCCCCAGAGTCTGCACCCGGGGGTGGGTGCTTTGGACCCGTGGCGGGGGCGGATCGCCCGCGACACGCCGTCGGGAGCCCACGCGTGCGGGTGCAAAGCCCCGGATCCGATCGGGTGCATCTACCGGCCGCGGATCGCCGCAAACCCCCCCCCGGATCGGGTGCAAAGCCCGCGGACGGGTGCATCTGCCCGCCGACCCGACCGACCGGCACCGCCGCCCTGCCCAGCCCGATGCCGGACCCGCACGCCCCGCCAGTCTTCCGAAGGGCCCGTGATCGGCCCTATCAGGTGCGCGGCGCAGTGAACGGTCGGGTTGGGGTCCGACGGCCTCGGCTTGCCGGGGCGCGACAGCCCGATCCCGCGGTTGGCGCCGGGGGCTACTTCACGTCCAGGGCGTCGAACTTCCCCTGCCGCTTCCACAGGATGAAGATGTACAGCGGAACGCCGAACAGGATCAGCATCCACAACCAGTAGATCTCGGTGGTGCCGCCGCCGTAGAAGGCCAGCACGCAGAAGCCCAGCGCCATGCAGGCCACGAGCATCTTGCGGGTGAGGTTGGCCACCGGGATCTTGCCCTTGTCCAGCAGCAGCCACTTCATCTCCGCCGCCGCGCTGAAGGCGTAGGACACCATGGTGGCCACTGCGGAGACCAGCACCAGGGTCGCCACGGCATCGCCGAGATCGCCGCCGGCGCTGGTCTGCAGCCACAGCAGGCCGGCGGCCAGCGCGCCGGAGATGATCAAGCCGGTGCCCGGGGCGTGGTTGATGTTCAGCTTGCCGAACGCCCGCGGCGCCAGGCCGTCGAACTCCGCCGCCATCGGGATCTGGCCGGACAGCAGGATCAGCCCGTTCATCGCGCCCATGCAGGAGATCACCGCCACCAGCGACACCGCCGGCCCGGCCCACTCGCCGAACATGTTCTCCGCGGCGACGGCGAAGGCGGCGTCGGTGGTCTGCAGCTGTTCGTTGGGCACCGCGCCGAAGACCGCGGCGGTGCTCAGCAGGTAGACCAGGGCAGCGGCTCCGGTCCCCAGCAGGGTGGCGCGGGGGATCGTCTTGTCCGGTTCGTGGACGTCCCCGGCGGGCACGGTGGCGGCTTCCACCCCGATGAAGGAGAACAGGGTGAACGCCATCACCTGGGTCAGCACGTCGATGGTCGGCAGGTCGGTGGCGTTGAACGGCCCCAGGTTGGCCGTGTCGAACGCGATGAAGCCGAGGGTGCCGATCAGCAGCAGGGGCACCACCTTCAAGACCGTGAGCACCATCGCCACCAGGCCGCCGGTCACCACGCCACGGGTGTTCAGATAGGTCAGCGAGGCGATCAGGACCACGGCGATGGCGATGCCCAGCGAGGCGTTGTCCGCCACCGCCGGGATCAGCTCGCCGAGGTAGACCAGGAACGACGAGGCGATCGCGCCGACCCCCACCCAGGCGCCGATCCAGTACGTCCACGCCGACTGGAATCCGATGAAATCGCCGAATCCCTGCCGGGAGAAGGCGTACGGCCCGCCCACGTCCGGGGTGCGGCGCGCCAGCGATGCGAAGACCAGCGCCAGCATCATGCTGCCGAAGGCGGTCAGGGCGAAGCCGACGAGGCTGATCGGGCCGAACTGGGCCAACCAGCTCGGTTGGGTGAAGATGCCGGCGCCGATGATCGTGCCCGTGACCAGTGCGGTCGCCGGCCACACGGTCAGTCCGCGCCTGCGCGCTTCGGTTTCCACGGGTGCCTGCGTCGTCGTCATCGCTAGACTCCAGCTGTAGTCGCTGCCTGATCCCTCATGCGAACGGTATTCCCAAGCCGTTGGCGTTCGTGCGCGAATGGAGGAGCAAGTGACCAGCTCCGCGCAGTATCCCGACACCGCGACCCGCACCGGATGGCTGTCCGACGACGAGATGCAGGCGGTCCGCGCCCACCTGCCGGTCGTCTACGTGGAGGTCGTCCCGGTGCGGCTGGACGGCGCCGGCCGCGTCACGTCCGTGGGACTGCTGCTGGCGCCGACGCCCGACGGGTCGATCTCCCGCACCCTGGTGTCGGGCCGGATCCGGTACGGGGAGCAGGTGCGCGATGCC
This sequence comes from uncultured Actinomycetes bacterium, assembly GCA_964510455.1. Classification (GTDB taxonomy): domain Bacteria; phylum Actinomycetota; class Actinomycetes; order S36-B12; genus CAVXYG01. The sequence continues at coordinate 31,750 of CAZECO010000004.1, read as the reverse complement.
GTGCTGCGCCATGTTCACAAGGACCTCGGACCGCTGGCCCTGCCCCGGCTGCCGGTGAGCCCGGCGCCCTTCACCGTTGCCGAGTACTTCCCGGACCCGACCGTCTCGGGGTTCCACGATCCGCGGCAGCACGCGGTCGCGCTGGCGTTCGTGGTCGCGGTCGACGGGGACTGCCAGCCGTCGCAGTCGGCGCTGGATCTTGCATGGCTCTCGCCGGCCGAAGCGGTCTCCCGGGGCGTCGCCGACGAGATGAGCGGAGGCCGGGACCGGCTGGTCCGGATGGCCCTGGCCCATGCCGGGGCGCTGCCCTGAGCCCTTGCGATATCGGCCGATGGACAGGCGAGCAGGGGTGCGCAAGCGCTAGGTTTGCGTCGATCCGCCTCGCCGAGCCTGGGGGTCCCATGGCTACACCTGTATTCCTCATGTCGCTGGAACCCAACAGCGGCAAGTCCCTGGTCTCCCTCGGTGTCCTCGAGGTCGCGGTCAGCCACGTGGACCGCATCGGGTACTTCCGGCCGGTCGTCCAGGCCGGCGAGCAGCGCGATTCGCTGATCGAGACGATCCGCGCCGCCTATCGGCTGCAGCAGGAGTACGACGAGTCCTACGGGGCGACCACGGATCAGACCCGCGGCATGGGCGAATCCGTCCCGGCCGGTCTGATCCACCAGATCCTGGCGCGCTACGAGGCCCTGGCCGAGCGCTGCGACCTGGTGGTCATCGAGGGCACCGACTACACGGGCGCCTCCGCGGCCTTCGAGTTCGCGCTGAACGCCGAACTCGCGGCTCATATGGGGGCCGTCACCGTCCTGGTGGAGCGGGCCCACGAGCACCGGGTGGACCAGGTGAAGGGGGCGATCTCGGCCGCGGTGGCCAGCCTCACCGACCGCAAGGTCGCGGTGGCGGGGGTGATCATCAATCGCGTCGCCGCCGGCCAGCTCGAGGAGTACCAGCGGTTGGCGCGCGGCGTCGGCGGCGTCCCGGTGCGGATCATCGCCGAGGAGCCGTCGCTGAGCAGGCCGACCCTCGGCGAGGTGGGGGAGGCCACGCGCGCCTCGCTCCTGCTCGGCTCGCCGGAGGAGCTGCGCCGTGATGTGGGGGCCACCAAGATCGCGGCGATGACGCTGCCGAACTTCCTGCAGCGGCTGGAGCCCGGGTGCCTCGTGGTCGTGCCCGGGGACCGCGCCGACATCTTCCTCGCCTCGTTGGCGACGCCGTTCGCGGGCGGGAAGTTCCCCTCGGTGGCCGGCATCCTGCTGACCGGCGGGATCACGCCCGACGAGGTCGTGCTGCGGTTCGCGCAGGCGCTGCGGGAGCAGCGGGTGCCGGTGCTGACGACCGACCTGGACACCTTCGACACCGCGAAACTGGTCGCCGAGGTCCGCGGCCGGCTCGAGCACGGCGACGAGCGCCGGATCGCGGGGGCGCTGCGCCTGTTCGAGCGGGCCATCGACGCCGAGGAGCTGTGGGGCTGGCTGAACGCCACGAGGTCCACCACCGTCACCCCGCTGATGTTCGAGCGGAGGCTGGTCGCCAGCGCGAAGGCAAACAAGCAGCGCATCGTCCTGCCCGAGGGCAGCGATGATCGGATCCTGCAGGCGGCCGACCTGCTGCTGCGGCGCGATGTGGTCGAGCTGGTCGTCCTCGGCGATCCGGAGGCGATCGAGGAGCGGGCCGAGGTGCTGGGCCTGGACCTGTCGGAGGCTCAGATCATCGATCCGGAGAACAGCCCGCTGCGCTCGGAATTCGCGGCGATCCTCTACGACCTGCGCAAGCACAAGGGGATGACGCAGGACGTGGCCTTCGACCAGGTCGCGGATGTGTCGTGGTTCGGCACCATGCTGGTGCACACCGGCAGGGTGGGCGGAATGGTCAGCGGCGCCGCGCACACCACGGCGGACACGGTGCGGCCGGCCCTGCAGATCATCAGGACCTCGCCGGACGTCTCGGTGGTCAGCAGCGTGTTCCTGATGGCGCTGCCGGACAAGGTGCTGGTGTACGGCGACTGCGCCGTCGTCCCGGACCCCGACGCGGTGCAGCTGGCCGACATCGCGATCTCGTCGGCCGGCACCGCCGCGTCCTTCGGGATCGACCCCTACGTCGCCCTGCTGTCCTACAGCACGGGCGCCAGCGGCAGCGGCGCGGACGTCGAGAAGGTGGCCACCGCGACCTCGCTGGTGCGCCAGCGCCGACCGGATCTGCGGGTGGAGGGACCCATCCAGTACGACGCCGCGGTGGTGCCGTCGGTCGCCGCCGCGAAACTGCCCGGGTCGAAGGTGGCGGGCCGGGCGACGGTCCTGGTCTTCCCGGACCTCAACACGGGCAACAACACCTACAAGGCCGTGCAGCGCTCCGCGGGTGCGCTCGCGATCGGTCCGATCCTGCAGGGGCTGCGCCTCCCGGTGAACGATCTGTCCCGCGGCGCAACCGTGGACGACATCGTGAACACCGTCGTCATCACGGCGCTGCAAGCCGCGCCGGCGACGACCAACGAGACGAAGGAGTGAACGTATGGCGTCGGTACTGGTCATCAACTCGGGCTCATCCTCGCTGAAGTACGCCCTCATCGACCCGGCGCTCGATGAGCCGCTCGCCGACGGCCTGGTGGAGCGGATCGGGGAGGCGGAGGGCCGCATCACGCACAACGTGGGCGACCGCAAAGAGGTGTTCGAGGAGAAGGTCGCCGATCACGCAACCGCCTTCGCCCGGGTGCATGCGCTGCTCGACGGCAGCCCCGTCCTTGCCGCCGCCGGCCCCCTCACCGCGGTCGGGCACCGCGTTGTGCACGGCGGCGCCCTGTTCTCGCAGCCCGCGGTGGTGGACGACGAGATCCTGGCCGCCATCGAGGCGGTGGTCCCGCTGGCGCCGCTGCACAACCCGCCGAACCTGCTGGGCATCAAGGCCGCGATCGAGGCCTTCCCGGAGGCGCCCCATGTCGCGGTGTTCGACACCGCGTTCCATGCGACCATCCCGCCCGCCGCGTACACCTATGCCATCGATCCGCAGGTCGCGGCGCAGTACCAGTTCCGGCGCTACGGCTTCCACGGCACGAGCCACAAGTACGTGACCGCCGCGACCGCGGACTATCTCGGGATCGCCGTGGACCGCGTCGACCTGGTCTCGCTGCACCTGGGCAACGGCGCCAGCGCGTGCGCGGTGGCCGGCGGGCGCAGTGTCGAGACCAGCATGGGGGTCTCCCCGCTGGAGGGCCTGGTGATGGGGACGCGCAGCGGCGACATCGACCCCACCGTGGTGTTCACCCTGTTGAAGTCGGGGAAGTCGGCCGACGAGGTCGATGCCCTGCTCAACCGGGGCTCGGGGCTGAAGGGGCTGTGCGGCGACAACGACCTGCGGGTGCTGCAGCGCCGCTCCGACGCCGGCGATGAGGCGGCGGACCTGGCACGGGCGGTGTACGTGCACCGGATCAAGAAGTACCTGGGTGCCTACCTCGCGGTGCTGGGCCGGGCCGACGCCGTGGTGTTTACTGCAGGTGTGGGGGAGAACGACTGGTGGGTCAGGCAAGAGGTCTGCGACGGCCTGGGGATCTTCGGCATCGCCATCGATCGCACCAGCAACTATCAGATGCGCGCGGGCGGCAAGATCCGCGACATCACCGCAGCCGGGGCTCCGATCAAGGTCCTGGTTGTCCCCACCAACGAGGAACGGGAGATCGCCCTGCAGGCGGTGGAGCTTGTCGGCGGCTAGACCGGACCCCCTCCCAACCCCGGGCGGGCTGAGCCCCCTGTCCTCGGGGCCAATCCCGCTCTCCGTTCCCGCAGCCGTCCTCTGGGCGCTCGGCATCCTGTCCGGGACGCTGTTCTTCGGGTTCGGGCTGCCGGTGCTCGCGTCCCGGATCGCGGAGGTGACCGTGCCGCCGGGCGCGATCGTCTTCGGCTATGCCTCGGTGATCCCGGCGCAGGGCTGGACGCAGACGTCTGCGACGGCATCCTCGGTGACCCTGGACAACAACGGCGTGTGGATCACGTTCCGATCGGTGTCCGCGCAGGGGGAGTCGGCGGCCGCCCGTGCGGTGGGCCTCTCCGATCAGATGCGGCTGACCTATCCGCAGCTGACCGTCGCCAGCGACCCGAGCCCCTTCTGGACGCCCACCCAGTCCCAGGGGCAGCTGATCGCCCTGGCCGGGACCAGCCAGACCGCGATCGTCGCGTCGGTGGTGGAGGCGGGGCAGGCGGTGGACGTGGAGTCGCTCGGCGAGTCGACCCAGTTCGGCGAGGCCGTGGCGGACATCGAATCGATGATGGAGAGCATCCGGATTCTGGAATCCGGCGATGGCTGAGCCCGAACTCCACCCGAACACCGAACCGCAGCCCGACGACGTCGCCGGCGCAGCCGCGGGCGCCGCCCATCAGCTGCTCGCCGGGGGCACCGCCGAGGGCCTGCCCACGATCTGGCCGCCGGTGGAGCCGGAGTCGCCGGATTCCCTCCTGCTGTCGCAACCGTCGCCCGCACCGGTGGGCCAGCAGTTCCCGGGGCTGGACCCGGAGCTGCTGAGCCAGTCGGTGGAGGTGACCGCGCCGGCGCCAGCCTCCCCGGTCCCCACCCTCGGGCACCGGATGCGGGCGCTGCGCCGCGATTGGCTGGCCACCCGCTATCCGCTGGTGGTGGTGGCGGTGTTCCTGGCCGCCATCTCGCTGCCCCGCACCATCGAGTCCGTCGTCAGCGTCACCAGCGCCTACCCCGTGGTGGGAACCCTCGCCCTGGTCCTGTGGGCCCTGTACGCCTTTCCGCTGATCTGGCTGATCACCCGGTTCGACTTCTTCGAACGGGAGCCGGTGGCCGTCATCGCCATGGGTCTGGCCTGGGGCGGGGTGATCGCCACGAGCATGGCGGTTGCGGCCAACCAGGCCGTGTTCAGCCTGCTCACATCGGCATTCGGCGAGGCGTTCACGCAGCGGTGGGGAGCGGCGCTGGCGGCGCCCACCACCGAGGAGTCCCTGAAGGCGATCGGGATCCTGGCGGTGCTGCTGCTGGCGCAGCGGCGGATCCGCAGCGCGACCGACGGGTTCGTCGTGGGGGCGATGGTGGGCCTGGGCTTCCAGGTGGTCGAGAACTTCGTCTACACCGGCAACCTGCTGCTGGCCACGGGGGTGGAGGACAAGCCGCTCACCGCGGTGCTGAACGTCTTCATCGTCCGCGGCATCGGCTCCGGTCTGTGGAGCCATGCCGCGTACTCCGGCGTCGCCGGGCTCGGCATCGGGTACGCGTTCACGCGGCCGGACCGCACGCCGGTGCGCCGCCTGTTCATCGTGGCGGCCGCACTGGGGATGGCCTGGTTCATGCATTTCCTGTGGAACCTGCCGGTGCTGCTCGACAGCGCCGCCGCGGCCGGGGTCGTGGCGAAGGCGCTGATCATCCTGGCCATGCTGCTGGTGGTCGTGATGCGCAATCAGGGCCGCGAGTCCTACATCTACACCGACTACCTGGAGTCGGTGCACGACCCCGCGGTGATCACGCTCGGCGAGATCGAGGATCTGCGCACCTACCGCACCCGCGAGGCAGCGGCCCGCACCGCCGCGCGATCGGGCGGGGAGAAGGCGGCGGACGCGGTGCGTGCGCTGCAGCGGGCCCAGGCCGACCTGTCCGTCGCGCTGGCCACCGGCGACCTGGAGCGCGTGGCAGCCGCCCGGCGGGACATCGCAGCCGCCCGCAACCGCATGGCTACCGCCGCGCTGCTGCCGTCCGAGGCCGGGCACCGCTGGGGCGTGGCGGCGATCTGGATGGCGGCCCTGGGGGTCCTGATTCCGATCATCGGCCCGCTGATGGCGGCGGTGCTGGCGGCCATGGGTACCCGGACGGCTCGGCGCCAGGGCGCGGAGGTTGCGGGGTCGGTGCGCGTGGCCTGGGTGCTGATCGGGTTCTCGCTGGTGGTGGGCCTGGCTTTGGCGCTGGTCCTCGGCGCCTGATCTCGTACCCTTGAGATCTGATGACTGTCCCCGCCGACCGCGCCCGCACCTTCGCCGTGCGAACTCTGGGCTGCCAGATGAACGCCCACGATTCGCAGCGCATGGCGGGGCTGCTGATCGCCGACGGGCTGGTGCCCGCACCCGACCCCGACGCGGCGGATGTCATCGTGTTCAACACCTGCGCCGTGCGGGAGAACGCCGACAACCGCCTGTACGGCAACCTGGGTATGCTGGCGCCCCGCAAGCGGAGCAATCCGGACCTGCAGATCGCGGTCGGCGGGTGCCTGGCGCAGAAGGACCGCGACGAGATCGTGGCCCGCGCACCGTGGGTGGATGTCGTCTTCGGGACCCACAACGTGGCCGCCCTGCCGGTGCTGCTGCGCCGCGCCGCACTCGCCCAGCAGGCGCAGGTCGAGATCGCGGAGTCGCTGGAGGTGTTCCCGTCCACGCTGCCCGCGGCCCGTGAGGCCGACTATGCGGCCTGGGTCGCCATCAGCGTCGGCTGCAACAACACCTGCACGTTCTGCATCGTGCCCGCGCTGCGGGGCCGGGAGCGCGACCGGCGCTCCGGCGAGATCCTCGCCGAGGTGGCGGCACTGGCCGAGCTGGGCGTCCTGGAGGTGACCCTGCTGGGGCAGAACGTCAACGCCTACGGGGTGGAGTTCGGGCAGCGCGGGGCGTTCGCCGAGCTGCTGCGGGGGGTGGGTGCCGTGCCCGGCATCCGGCGCGTGCGGTTCACCAGCCCGCATCCGCGGGACTTCACCCCGGACGTGATCGAGGCCATGGCCACCACCCCGGCGGTGATGCCGCACCTGCACATGCCGCTGCAGAGCGGGTCCGATGAGGTGCTGCGGCGGATGCGCCGCTCCTACCGCGGCGCGAAGTTCCTGGACATCGTCGCCGGGGTCCGCGAGGCGATCCCGCACGCGGCGATCACGACCGACATCATCGTGGGCTTCCCCGGCGAGACCGAGCGGGATTTCGAGGCGACGCTGGAGGTGGTCCGCGCGGCCCGGTTCGCCGGCGCCTTCACCTTCCAATACTCCAAGCGCCCGGGCACGCCGGCGGCGGAAATGCCCGATCAGGTGCCTCCCGAGGTGGTGGCCGACCGCTACCGGCGGCTGGTCGCGCTGGTGGAGGAGATCGCCTGGGAGGCCAACCGCGCACTGCACGGGGAGTCGCTGGAGGTCCTGATCACCACCGGGGACGGTCGCAAGGACGACCGCACCGCCCGCCGCAGCGGGCGGGCGCCGGACAACCGGCTGGTCCATGTCGCGGTGCCGGACGGCGCGGACGTGCGGCCCGGCGACCTGGTCACGGCCGTGGTGACGCACGCCGCCCCGCACCACCTGATCGCCGATCGCTTCGTCGGCGTGGAGCACACCGGTGCGGGGGATGTCTGGCAGCGGCGCCAGCAGGACGCCTGCGGCACGGGCGCGCCCAGCGGGGGCGATCCGGCCGCGCAACCGGTGCTGCTGGGCATCCCGGCCGTGCGCTGAGGCCGATGGACGTCGTGGCGCTCGTGGGCCCGACCGCGGTGGGCAAGTCGGGCGCCGCGGTCGCGCTCGCGCAGTCCCTGGCGCCTACCGGCGAGATCGTCAACGCCGACGCGATGCAGATGTACCGCGGGATGGACATCGGGACCGCGAAGGCCGATGCCGCCGTGCGCCGACAGGTGCCCCACCATCTGCTCGACAGCTGGCCGGTGACTCATCGCGCGTCGGTCGTGGAGTTCCGCGATGCCGCGCGCGCCGTCATCACCGAAGTGCGCGGCCGGGCGCTGCCGATCGTCGTGGGCGGCTCCGGGCTGTACCTCACCGCTGTGCTCGACGACCTGCGGGTGCCCGGGACGGACCCGCAGATCCGGGCGGTGTACGCCGCGCGGCTGGCATCTCAGGGTCCGGCGGCTCTGCACGCCGAACTCGCGGCCCGGGATCCGGCGGCCGCAGCAGGGATCGACCCGGCCAACGGGCGGCGCATCGTGCGGGCCCTGGAGGTCGTCGAGCTCACCGGATCGTTCTCATCCAGCCTCCCCCGCGATGCTCCGCCGTGGGTGCCGGCACGGTGGATCGGCCTGACGGCCGC
>CAZECO010000004.1:0-23644 GCA_964510455.1 uncultured Actinomycetes bacterium | reverse complement strand
TCCATTCCCTGCTGCCTTGGCTACCCTGGAGGCGTGGACTTCCGCAAGGCGCACGGGACGGGCAATGACTTCGTCCTGCTGCCCGATCTGGCCGGCCGCCTCGAACTGAGCGAGGAGCTGGTGCGGCGCCTGTGCGACCGCCGGTTCGGGATCGGCGGCGACGGGGTGCTGCGGGTAGTGGCGACGCCGCTGGCCGGCGAGGAGATTCCCGACAGCGGCGGGTGCGAGTACTTCATGGACTACCGCAACGCCGACGGTTCGACCGCCCAGATGTGCGGCAACGGCGCGCGGGTGTTCGCGCAGTACCTGTGGGACAGCGGGGCGGCGCCGCTGGGCCCGGTGCGCTTCGCGACCCGGGGCGGTGCGCGAACCGCCGTCCCGGTGCACGGCGGAGACGTCCGTGTCGAAATGGGCCGCGCCGTGCTGGGCCTCGCGGGAGCGGTCACGGCGACCGCTGCGGGCCGCAGCTGGCCGGCGATGCCCGTCCATGTGCCCAATCCGCATGCGGTGGTCTTCGTCGACGACCTGGCCGATGCGGGCCCGCTGGTCGAAGCGCCGGATCTACATCCGGCCGGCGCCTATCCGCAGGGCGCCAACGTGGAGTTCGTGGTGGTGCACGGGGCAGCCCACATCGCGATGCGGGTGCATGAGCGGGGCTCCGGCGAGACCCTGTCCTGCGGCACCGGCGCCTGTGCGGCGGCCGTCGCCCATGCTGCACGGCAGGGATCGGCGCACGATGCGGAGATCCGCGTCGATGTGCCCGGCGGCGCGCTGCGGGTGACGGTGCGCAGCGACGGCACCGTGACGCTGACCGGTCCGGTGGCTACAGTGGCCGAAGGCCGTGTCGACCCCGGCTGGCTGGAGGCGGGTGGGTGACCGATACCTGGACGTTCGCGGCAGACGATCAATGGGATCTGTCGGACCGCAACGCGCTGCGCCGGGTGCCGGGCATGTCCACCGAGCTGCAGGACATCACCGAGGTCGAGTACCGGCAGGTGCGGCTGGAACGGGTCGTGCTGATCGGGGTGTGGACGCAGGGCTCGGTGCTGGAGGCGGAGGCATCCCTGGCCGAGCTGGCCGCACTGGCCGCGACCGCCGGCTCCGTGGTCCTCGAAGGCCTGATCCAGCGGCGGGAGCGGCCCGATCCAGCCACGTTCGTCGGCAAGGGCAAGGCTGCGGAGCTGGCCGGCATCGTCGGGCAGGTCGGCGCCGATACGGTCATCTGCGACGGCGAGCTGACCCCGGGGCAGCTGCGCCAGCTCGAGGCGATCGTCAAGGTCAAGGTGGTGGACCGGACCTGGCTGATCCTCGACATCTTCGCCCAGCACGCCAAGAGCCGCGACGGCAAGGCGCAGGTCAGCCTGGCGCAGCTGGAGTACCTGCTGCCCCGGCTGCGCGGCTGGGGCGAATCGCTGTCCCGCCAGGCCGGGGGCCGGGTCTCCGGCGGCGCGGGGATCGGCACCCGCGGACCGGGCGAGACCAAGCTGGAGATGGACCGGCGACGCATCCGCACCCAGATCTCCCGGCTGCGCAAACAGATCGCCGCGATGCGGGTCGCCCGCAGCACGCAGCGCCGCGACCGGATGCGCCACCAGATCCCGTCGGTGGCGCTGGCCGGCTACACCAACGCCGGCAAGTCGAGCCTGCTGAACCGGATCACCGGGGCGGGCGTCCTGGTGGAGGACGCGCTGTTCGCGACGCTGGATCCCACGGTCCGGCGCGCCGTCGCACCGGACGGGACGACGTTCACCCTGACCGACACCGTCGGCTTCGTCCGGCACCTGCCGCATCAGCTCGTCGATGCGTTCCGGTCCACGCTCGAGGAGACCGTGGAGGCCGACCTGATAGCGCTGGTGGTGGACGCCAGCGACCCCGATCCGCTCGGCCAGCTTGCGGCGGTGCAGACGGTGCTCGCCGAGATCGGGGCCGGGGACGTGGGCCAGCTGCTGATCCTGAACAAGATCGACATCGCCGAGCAGGGTGCCATCGACGCGCTGCAGCTGAGATTCCCGCAGGCCGTGGCCGTATCGGCGCGCACCGGCGACGGGATCGATGACCTGCTCGCCGCGATCGGCGAGCGGCTGCCGGGTCCCGACGTGACGGTCCGCGTGCTGCTCCCCTTCGACCGCGGCGATGTTGTGGCGGAGATCCACCAGCACGGGACGGTGCAAGCCACGCAATACACGCAGGACGGCACCACGCTGGACGCGGTGGTGCCCGGGTGGCTGGCGGCGCGGGTCGCGGAGTACGCGGTGGGTCCATGAGCAGCCCGACCGGCCGGCAGCAGGGCGGGACCCTGGACTACACCACCGCGGTCCTGCTCGCAGTAGCGGTGCTGAGCGGCCTGGCGGCGGTCGGCGGCGAACTGCTGCTGCGCCAGGGGATCGGCCTCGTCCCACCGAGCGTGGCGGTGATCAACGCTTCGCTGGCTTACCTCGCGCTCGCGGCCGCGTTCATCAGGGGGGCGGTCCTGCGCAGCCGCCGCGAGGGTCGCGAGCTCCGCCGGGCGCTGGAGCAGCTGGCCGGGGGGGCGGCGATCCTGTATCCGGGACTGGCCCTCGTCCCGCCGGTGGAGCAGTGGCTGGACTTCGACCTGGGGGTCGCCATCGAGGCGGTCAGCAAGGTCCTCTCGCTGCCCCTGCTGATCATCGGCCTGGTCGGACTGTGCTGGCCCCCCCGGCTGAGCAAGGCGCAGATCAGGGTCCTGGTCGCCGATTGCCTGGTGGGATCGCTCGGGCTGGGCGTGCTGTGGGTGATCGTCGTCTATCCGATGGCGGTGGCATCCACCGACAGCCCCGACGTCTGGGCGGTGCTGAACGCCACGGCGCTGCTGATCGGATCGGTGCTGTTCATCGTGCTGGTCAGCGCCTCGCGGCGGCGGGCATCCCTGCCCGCCCGCCAATTGTGGCTGCTGCACGGTGCGATCGCGCTGCCCCTGATGACGAGCCTCGGCGACGCGGTGGTCGATGCCACTGCCTCGGCAGTCACCGCCGTGCCCCTCGCGCTGCTCGGCTACCTCGCCGGGGGAGCCCTGGTCGTCGCGTTCTGCCTGCAGCCCAGCCTGCAGGTCGAGGGCCTGCGGGAATCGCGGATGCGCGAGCTGTACGCGGCCGTCGGTCCGCTGATGCCGGTGCCCGTCGCGAGCCTGGCGCTGGTCGGAACCCTGGTGCGGGAGGCGTCGGCGCCCAGGCCGGCGGAGATCCTGGGCGGGGTGCTGCTGATCCTGCTGCTGCTCAGCGTGGTCGTGCTGCGCGCCCTGGCCTCGGCCGAGCTGCGCGCATCGGCCCGCCAGCGCGAGGGATCGAAGCTCACCTCCAGCACCGAGGAGGAGTGGTTCCAGGTGCTGGTCGGCAGAACGGGCGACCTCACGCTGGTGCTGCACCGCGACGGCAGGATCCTGTACGCCACGCCGTCGGTGCACCGTGCCACAGGCATGGGACCGGCCGAGCTGCGCGGCCGCCTGTTCTCCAGCCTGCTGAGCGCTTCGGCGCCCAACGAGCAGTCGGTGCGCGCCCTGATGGCGGCCGCCGACGTCCTCGCCGGCGACCCGACGCAGCCGGAGGACCTGCTGATGCGAGGGGTCTCGGGGGCCGGCCGGGAGGTGGAGTGGCAATTCACCGCGCTCGTCGGGCTCGACATCGAAGGCTATCTGGTCCGCGGCCGGGACGTCACCGACGAGCGCAGGATGCGGGCCCTGCTGGCGGAATCGGTGAGCCGGGACACGCTGACCGGCCTGCACAACCGCAACGGGTTCATCAGCAGCACCGCCGAGCGCCAGGGCAAGCGGTGCGTGATGGTCGTCAACGTGCGCCGGTTCGCCGACTTCAACGATCAGTACGGCCACGCCGTCGGCGATCAGGTGCTGCGGCATGTCGCGGGGGTCCTGCGGGATCTGCCCGGCCCGGTGTCCGATCCCGCCCGGCTGTCGGCGGACACCTTCGCGGTCCTGGTCGGCGGCGCGGTGCCCGACATCGAGGTGGTCGCGGCGGCTGCGAGCATCCGCCAGGCGCTGCGCATGGTGTCGCTGCCCGATGGCCGCCCGCTGCCCCTCGATGTCGCCGCCGGGTACGCCGTCAGCCAGGTCGACGACGTGCCGACCGCCGAGCTGCTCAGCCAGGCAGAGCTCGCCGTCGGGCGGTCCCGCTCCCTGGACCGCTCGCCGCTGGTGCGGTACGACCCGACCCTGCGGCTGCAGCGCGACGCCGCCGCGACCGCGGAGGCGGACCTCCGCTCGGCGCTGCGCGAGCGTGCGCTCGTGGTGCGCTACCAGCCGATCGTGCGGCTGTCCGATGGGGCGGTGGTCGGCGCGGAGGCCCTGGTGCGCCGGGTGCGGGCGGACGGATCCCTGGAGTCCCCGGAGGTGTTCATCCCGCTGGCCGAACAGCTCGGTCTGGTGGACGAGGTGGATTACGCGGTGCTGATGCGCGCACTGGGGGAGATGACCGAGGTGGCCCGGTTGACCGGCCGCCGGCTTCCGGTCTCGGTCAACATCAGTGCCAGCGAGCTCGACGACGGGCTCGAGCACCGGGTGCTCGACGCGCTGTCGGTCACCGGATGGCGAGCCGAGGACCTGGTGATCGAGGTTACCGAGACAGCGCTGGCGACCCGGACCGGAGAGGCCTCGGGCCCGCTGCGGCGGCTGCAGCGCGTCGGCTGCCAGATCGCGATGGACGACTTCGGGACCGGCTATTCGTCCATGGCCAGCCTGGTGGAGATGCCGGTGGACATCGTGAAGATCGACGCATCCTTCACCCATCGGCTCACGCTGGCCGGGCGGGGCCTGTCGGTGATGCGCGCGATCGTGGAGATCGGGCGCAGCCTGAACCTGACCACCGTCGCCGAGGGCCTTTCCACCGTCGAGCAGGCCGACCTGCTGCGCGGCATGGGCTGCGACCGCGGGCAGGGGTTCCTGTACGCCCCGCCGCTGTCGGTGGAGGATCTCATCGACTTCCTGCGCCCCGACAGCTCCCTGATCGTCATGGAGTGAGTCGACCCCGGTGATCAGCGCTGCCGGTGTCGATGCCGCCCTGTCCGACCTGCTGGTGCAGGTCGGCGGGCAGCCGCGGCCCGGCCAGGCCCGGATGGCGCGCGAGGTGGCGCGGGCGATCGCCGAACGGCGCCACCTGCTCGTGCAGGCGGGCACCGGCACCGGCAAGAGCTTCGCGTACCTGGTGCCCGCCGCACTGGCCGGGCAGCGGCGCGTGCTGGTGTCGACCTCGACGCTGGCCCTGCAGCGGCAGCTCATCGGCAAGGACCTGCCCCGGGTGCTGGCGGCGGTCGGCGGGCACGTCCCTGCCGCCCCCGCGGTGGCGGTGGTCAAAGGGCGCGGCAACTACCTGTGCCGGTTGCGGCTGGCGGAGTCCGAAGGGCCGTCATCCTCCGACGACGGGCTGTTCGAGCTGTCCGGGCGGCTGGAGCAGCAGGCCGGCCTGCTGCGCAGCTGGGCGGAGCAGACGGACTCCGGCGATCGCGACGAACTGCCCCACACCGTGGACGCCAGGGTGTGGCGCGCGATGTCGGTTTCGGGACGGGAGTGCGTGGGCGCCCAGCGCTGCCCGCTGGGCCAGCAGTGCTTCGCGGAAGCCGCGCGGGCTGCCGCCGCGGATGCCGACATCGTCGTGACCAATCACACGCTGCTGGCGATCGACCTCGCCGGCGAGGCCGACGTGCTGCCCGAGTACGACGTGGCGATCATCGATGAGGCGCATGACCTGGTGGCGCGGATGACGCAGGCCAGCACGCAGTCGCTGTCGGTGGCGATGATGGCCGACGCGGCGCGGACCGGCTCCGGCCTGCTCTCCGCGGAGACGATCGCCGGCTGCCAGCGGGCGGGCGATGCGTACGCCGACGGGCTGCGGGGGGCGTCCGCCAGCGGGGCGGATCGGCGGTTGGCGTCCCTCCCCACGGCCCTGGTGCGTGCGCTGGCGCTGGTGCGGGACGCATCGCACGCGGCGCTGACCGAGCTCTCGGCCGACGCGGAGGCAGGCTCGTTGTCGAAGCGGCAGGCAGCCGTCGCGGCGCTGACCGAGGTGCATGATCGGGCCGGGCTGCTGCTTCAGCAGGATTCGGGCCTGGTGCGCTGGGTCACCCCCGACCCCGCCGGACTGACCTGCGCCCCGCTGTCGGTGGCCGACACCCTGGCCGACCGGCTGCTGAAGGACACCACCGTGGTGGCCACCAGCGCGACGGTGAAGCTGGGCGGATCGTTCGCGGCGATCGCGCACGACTGGGGCCTGACCGGGCCGGGAGTGGACCTGGGCGCCGACGGGGCGGAGCCCGGCCCGGCGGCGGGCTGGGCGCACCTGGACGTCGGGTCCCCGTTCGACTACCGCAGGCAGGCCATCCTCTACGTGCCCGATGATCTCCCGGCCCCGGGGCGCGAGGCGATGCCCGATGCGGTGCTGTCGCGGATCGGGGCGCTGGTGCGCGCGGCGGGCGGGCGGACCCTGGTCCTGGCGTCGTCGTGGCGCGCGGTGGACGCCATCGCGGAGTACCTGCGCGACGCCGCACTGGCCGATGTCGAGCTGCTCGCCCAAGAACGCGGGGTGCCGGTGGGTCCGCTGGTGGCCGCGTTCGCCGAGCACGAGCGGTCCGTGCTGGTCGGGACGCTGTCGCTGTGGCAGGGGGTGGATGTGCCCGGCCCGTCGTGCACCTGCGTGATCATCGACAAGATCCCGTTCCCGCGCCCCGACGAGCCGGTGCTTGCCGCGCGGTCGGAGTCGGCAGCCGCCGCTGGAGCGTCGGGCTTCGCCGCGGTCTCGCTGCCGCACGCCGCCCTGCTGCTCGCACAGGGCTCCGGCAGGCTGATCCGCACCAGCAGCGATCGCGGCGTGGTGGCCATCCTCGACCCCCGGCTGCACCAGCGGGGCTACGGCCGCTATCTGCTGGAATCCCTGCCGCAGATGTGGCGGACGTCTGCCACTCCGGTGGTGCTCGACGCGCTGCGCCGGCTGGCAGCCGCCTCAGATCCGGCGTAGGACCGCCACGACCTTGCCCAGGATCCGGGCGTGGTCGCCGTCGATCGGGTCGTAGTCCGGGTTGCGCGGCATCAGCCAGGTCTTGCCGTCCTTGCGGCGCAGGGTCTTCACCGTCGCCTCATCGTCCAGCAGCGCGGCGACGATCTCGCCGTTGTCCGCCGTCGGCTGGCTGCGCACCACGACCCAGTCGCCGTCGCAGATCGCCGCGTCGATCATCGAATCGCCGGCCACCCGCAGCAGGAAGAGCTGCCCGTCGCCGACCAGTTCCCGCGGGAGGGGGAACAGCGCCTCGACCGACTGCTCCGCCAGGATGGGACCCCCCGCGGCGATCCGCCCCAGGACCGGCACGTAGGTCGGCTCGGACGCTGCCGCATCGTCGGGGAGCGCGAGCTCCTGCGTCGAGGCGGTCGGCGCCGCCGGTTGCAGCACCTCCATCGCGCGCGGCAGCCGCGGGTCGCGGCGGATGTACCCCTTGCGCTCCAGCGCCGCGAGCTGATGGGCGACGCTCGAGGGCGAGGCCAGCCCCACGGCCTCGCCGATCTCGCGGATGCTCGGGGGGTAGCCGCGGCTCGCCACGGACTCGGCGATGACCTGCAGGATGCCCCGCTGTCGTGCCGTCAGTCCGTCGGACCCTGGGCTTCCATCGGGCAGGGAGCGGATCGGGGAGTCGGGATCCATCGCGATCTCCATTCGGTGTCGGACCGTGCGGGGAGAGTGCCCCTCGTGGCAACAATAGCGGCTCCAGCCGGCTCGGCCAAACATGTGTTCGAGAATCTGTTGCCCGTGTCGCCAGGCTCTGATAGAACGAACGAGTGTTCGATACACCGGCATCCGAGGAGGTCTGATGACCAGTCCAACCATCGCGCCATGGGCCGCTGACACCGCTGTCGCGGCCATCCGGCTCACCGGCCGCGGCCGCGCCATACTCGGCGCGCTGCTCGCGGTCGTCGCCGTGATCGCAGCCGCGGGGCTCCTGCTGGGGGCGGGATCGCGGCCCGGGGTGGTCGCCGCCGACGCCGCCGCGGCCGATTCCGCGGCCGCCGGCCTGGATGGGGCAGCCCTGGCCGCACTGGGCCTGGCACGGGCCCATGTCGTCGCCCAGGGCGACACGCTGTGGGACCTGGCCGTGGCGCTGGATCCGGCCGCCGATCCGCGTCCGATGGTCGATCGGATCCAGCAGCTGAACGGGCTGCAGGGCTCCCAGCTGGCCATCGGGCAGCGGCTGTGGGTCCCGGTCGCGCCGGGCCAGGGATGAATCGGACACTGTCGCGCCAAGTCTTGCGTTCCGCATCACATGGGTCTACGGTCACTATATCTAGTAGTTACAGGTGTGTGATTCATCCACAGGTTGTGGTTGGTCATCCACAGGAAGTGCACAGGAGATCCCCAGACCCGTGCACAGACAGGAGTTGCCATGCACTGCCCGTTCTGCCGCAACCCGGACTCCCGGGTGACGGACTCGCGCACCAGCGAGGACGGCACGGTGGTGCGGCGGCGGCGGCAATGCACGAGGTGCGGCCGGCGGTTCTCGACCTCTGAGACTGCGGCCCTGCTGGTCGCCAAGCGCAGCGGCGTGGTCGAGTCCTTCAGCCGCGACAAGGTGATCATCGGTGTCCGCAAGGCCTGCCAGGGGCGGCCGGTCGATGACGACCACCTCGCGAGGCTGGCGCAACTGGTGGAGGAGAAGCTGCGCAGCACGGGGATGACCGTCGTGCCGTCGCAGGACGTCGGGATGGCGATCCTGGAGCCGCTGCGCGATCTGGACGAAGTCGCGTACCTGCGCTTCGCCTCCGTCTACCGGAACTTCGACTCCCTGACCGACTTCGAGCTCGAGATCGCGGCGCTGCAGCAGCACCGGCTCGGGCTGCCGGACGCCGGCGCAACCGCGCACCCCGCGGTCCAATGACTTCCCCCAAACCCCCACTACCACGCAAGGAGGCGCCCTCATGACCAGCGACGCGCAGGGTCCGATCCCCGCCAAGGGCCGACGCAAGGAAGCCGAGGTTTCGGTGCATCGCGCCGGACTCACGATCGAGCGGCTGTTCACCACGCCCGGTGCCCACCCCTACGACGAGGTCACCTGGGAGCGGCGCGACGTCGTCCAGACGAACTGGAAGACCGGGGAGACGGTGTTCGAGCAGCGGGGGGTGGAGTTCCCCGACTTCTGGAGCATGAACGCCACGACGATCGTCGCGTCGAAGTACTTCCGCGGCGCGCTGGGGACCCAAGCGCGGGAGTGGAGCCTGAAGCAGCTGATCGACCGGGTGGTGCTGACCTACACCCGCGCCGGCCAGGAGCACGGGTACTTCGCCACCGACGCCGACGCCGAGGTCTTCGAGCACGAGCTGACCTGGATGCTGCTGCACCAGGTGTTCTCGTTCAACTCCCCGGTGTGGTTCAACGTGGGCACTCCCAGCCCGCAGCAGGTGTCTGCGTGCCAGCCGTTCGACGCCCTGGTGAGCACGCCCGCCGGCCTGGTGCCCATCGGGGAGCTGGTGCAGCGCCGGGCGATCGGGGAGAAGGTGCACGACGCGGCTGGGACGACCTCGATCGTCGCGGTGAAGAGCAACGGGATCAAGGACGTGCTGCGGTTGCGTCTGAAGTCCGGACAGCTCCTCGATGTCACCGCCGACCATCTGGTGTGGCGGTCCTCCGGGGACGGGACCGGCGCATTCGTGCCGGCAGGGACGCTGCGCGCGGGGGACTTACTGGAATGGCACCGCAGAGGCTCGTTCGGCGAGGCCGAGATCGACTCGGTCGAGGTGGCCGAGGCGGCGCTGGCCGGTTGGCTGCAGTCGGACGGGTTCGTCGGCCAGTACCAGGGCACCAACCGCAGCCTGACCATCGAGGCCATGACGGTCAACGACGATGAGCTGGCCTGGGTCACAAGGGCGCTGGACATCGTGTTCCCGGACCTGCACCGCAAAGAGCGGACGGTGGACACGAAGGCCGATCTCGATTGTCGGCGCACCCGGATCTATGGCGAACAGCTGCGACCCTTCGTGGAGCGCTGGGGCCTGTTGACCGCAGGCCGCGCGATGCAGGTGCCGGCCCAGCTGTTCGCAGCCCCGCAACCGGTTGTCGCCGCGTACCTGCGCAGCGTCTTCCAGGCCGAGGGGTACGTCTCGCGGCGGGCCAGGTCGGTGCTGATCGGGCTCGACATGGTGTCCGAGGACGTCATCCGCGGCCTGCAGGCGCTGCTCGCCCGCCTGGGGATCTTCGCTCGGGTGGGGTTCAAGGAGGATCAGCGCGAAGGCAGGCAGGGGGGGATCTGGAGCCTGCGCGTCCAGAACGCCGGAGATCGCAGGCTCTTCGGGGATCTGGTCGGCTTCGTGGGGGCCGAGAAGGCGGAGGAGCTCGAGCGCTCGTTCGAGATGCCCGGGCGCGGCGCGAAGGACGTCAAGCGGCTGCAGATCGCGGCGATCGAGTCGCGGGGCGCCATGGATGTCTACGACATCCAGACGGAGTCGGGCGAGTACCTGTCGCAGAACCTGCGGGTGCACAACTGCTTCATCCTCTCCGTCGACGACACCATGGACTCGATCCTGAACTGGTACCGCGAGGAGGGCCTGATCTTCAAGGGCGGCTCGGGGGCGGGCTTGAACCTGTCCCGGATCCGTTCGTCGAAGGAGCTGCTGCGCAGCTCCGGCGGCACCGCGTCCGGCCCGGTGTCGTTCATGCGCGGCGCGGACGCCAGCGCGGGGACGATCAAGTCCGGCGGGGCGACCCGGCGCGCGGCGAAGATGGTCGTCCTCGATGTGGATCACCCCGACATCGAGGAGTTCATCGAGACCAAGGTCCGCGAGGAGGAGAAGATCCGCGTCCTGCGCGACGCCGGTTTCGAGATGGACCTCGGCGGCAGGGACATCACATCCGTGCAGTACCAGAACGCCAACAACTCGGTGCGCGTCTCGGATGAGTTCATGGCGGCGGTCGAAGCCGATGCCGGGTTCGGCCTCACGGCACGCACGACCGGCGAGGTGATCGAGACGGTCTCGGCAAAGCGGCTGTTCCGCTCGATGGCCGAGGCGGCCTGGCAGTGCGCCGATCCGGGGATCCAGTACGACGGCACGATCAACGATTGGCACACCAATCCGGAGACCGGCCGGATCAACGCGTCCAACCCATGTAGCGAATACCTATCGCTGGATAATTCGTCGTGCAATCTGGCGTCGATGAATCTGCTGAAGTTCCTCGACTCGAACGGCCGGTTCGAGGCGGAGCGGTTCGCCAGGGCGGTCGAGCTCGTCATCACGGCCATGGACATCTCGATCTGCTTCGCGGACTTCCCGACCGAGGCGATCGGCGACACCACGCGCAAGTACCGCCAGCTCGGCATCGGCTACGCGAACCTCGGAGCGCTGCTGATGGCCGTCGGGCTGCCGTACGACGGCGACGGCGGCCGGGCGCTGGCGGCGTCCATCACCAGCCTGTTGACCGGCACCGCCTACAAGCGGTCCGCGGAGCTCGCCGGGGTGGTCGGCCCGTACGAGGGCTACGCGCGCAACGCGGCCGCCCACACCCGGGTGATGCGCAAGCACGCGGCCGCCAACGACGCGGTGCGCCCGTCCACCTCGCTGGACACCGACGTCCTGGCGGCGGCCGGCAGGGCATGGGCGGAGTGCCTGCGGATCGGCGAGCAGAACGGCTGGCGCAACGCCCAGGCCTCGGTGTTGGCGCCGACCGGCTGCCTCACCGGTGACACGCTGGTCACCACCGAGCACGGCATCCTGCGGCTGTCCGAACTCGGAGACGCGTTCGGCGAGCGGTGGCAGGATCTCGGGGTCGCCGTGAGCACCGACGCGGGACCGCGTACTGCGACGAAGTTCTTCGTCAACGGTGAGGAGCCGACCCGCCGGATCGTGACCGATGGCGGCTACCGGATCCAGGGCACGTTGGCGCACCGGATCAAGGTCGTGGACCGCGCCACCGGCGAGTGGATGTGGAAGCGGCTGGCCGACGTCGATGCCGGCGATCTGGTTCCGGTGCAGCTCGGCACGATGGTGGGCGAACCCCGGTCCGTCCCGCTGCCGGTGCTGGGGCAGGCGTACGACGCCGGGGACCGCCATGCCTTCGTCCCCGAAGCGGTCGACAGCGAGCTGGCCGAGCTCGTGGGCTACTTCATGGGCGACGGCAGCCTCCACGCCAAGGGCCTGCGGTTCTGCGTCGCCGATACCGACAGCGACGTTGTCGAGCGGCTGCGCATCCTCAGCAAGGGGCTCTTCGGGATCGAACCCGCGGTGTCGCAGCAGGAGGGCTACCAGGAGGTGGCGATCTCCTCGGTCCGGCTCGGCCGCTGGTGGCAGGCGGCGGGCTTGGCCAAGGAGCTGCCGGGCATCGACCACAGCGGCAAGGGCTGGACCCCGCGGATTCCGGCAGCGATCCGGGAGACGAACTCCCCAGCCGTCTACGCGGCCTTCCTGCGCGGCTTGTTCGAGGCGGACGGCTCGGTGAGCGACGGGGTTCCCAGCGTGTCGACCGCGTCGGAGGTGTTCGCCGAGGACATCCGCACCATGCTGCTCGCGGTGGGCATCGCCAGCACGACGCGGCAGACTCCCAGCGGATCGGGCGACGGGGTGTACTCGATCCGGGTGCGCAACGTGTCGCACGCGCTGGCATTCGCCGAGGCTGTGGGGTTCATGGGCGACCGCAAGACCTCGCGCCTGGTCCCGCAACGCTCGGCGCAGTCCGGCAACCGCGACCGCATCCACCTGCCGGAGGCGGTCTGGCTGGAGCTCGCGCCCATCGGGCACCCGTTGCACGATCTTGTCCGGCAGGCGGTGACCCGGGGCGACGGCGTCAGCCGGGATACCGCCGCGGCGCTGTTCGCCGCGACCAAGGACCCGCGCCTCGGCCATGCGCTGGGCTACCTGTTCGAGCCGGTCGCTGCGAACACCGACGGCGGCGTGCAGCCGACCTACGACCTGTCGGTTCCCGACAACGTCACCTACGTCGCCAACGGTTTCGTGAGCCACAACACCATCGGCTTCATGATGGACTGCGACACCACCGGCATCGAGCCGGACTTCGCGCTGGTGAAGTTCAAGAAGCTGGTGGGCGGCGGTTCGCTGCAGATCGTCAACAACACGATCCCGCTGGCCCTGCGCAGGCTGGGCTATGCGGAGGAGACGATCGAAGCGATCGTGGAGCACATCGGCGCGCACGGCAACGTCATCGACGCCCCGGGGCTGAAGCCGGACCACTACGCGGTGTTCGACTGCGCGGTGGGGGACCGGTCCATCACCCCGATGGGGCACGTGCGGATGATGTCGGCGGTGCAGCCGTTCATCTCCGGCGCCATCTCCAAGACGGTGAACATGCCGTCGGAGGCGACGGTGGAGGATGTCGAGGAGATCTACTACAACGGCTGGAAGATGGGCCTGAAGGCGCTGGCGATCTACCGCGACAACTCCAAGGTCGGCCAGCCGCTGTCGGAGGACAAGTCGAAGCAGGACGCGGGTCCGGCGCCCGCCGGCGATCTTCCGCCGGTGCGCAAGCGGCTGCCCAAGCGGCGGCCGTCGCAGACCTACTCGTTCTCCGTCGCCGGCGCCGAGGGCTACATGACCGCGGGCTCCTACCCCGACGACGGACTCGGCGAGGTGTTCCTGAAGCTCGGCAAGCAGGGCTCGACCCTGGCGGGCGTGATGGACGCCTTCTCGATCGCCACCTCGATCGCGCTGCAGTACGGCGTGCCGCTGGAGGCGTTCGTGAACAAGTTCGTCAACATGCGGTTCGAACCGGCCGGGATGACCGACGACCCGGACATCCGGATGGCGCAGTCGATCATGGACTACATCTTCCGCCGGCTGGCGCTGGACTACCTCACCTTCGAGGAGCGGGCCGAGCTCGGGATCTACACCGCGCTAGAGCGTGCCCGCGCGGTGGAGACCGGCTCGTACGAGGAACTGGCCGTCGACGACGGCCCGTCCGAGGTGGTGGAGCTCCACGCCGCGGTCCAACCGGCGCCCATCACCGCGCACTCCACTGCGGAGCTGCTGGAGGCGATCACCGGCAAGTCGGCGGATGCGCCCCTGTGCCTGACCTGCGGGATCAAGATGCGCCCCGCCGGATCGTGCTACGTGTGCGAGGGGTGCGGGTCCACCAGCGGCTGCTCGTAGTCGACGCGCCCGCTGGCAGTCCCCCCGGATCAGCAGGTCCGGGGGGACTCGCGCGTTCACCGGCCAGCGAACGCAACGCCATGCTGCAATGGCCCTGCGGACGTGCATACTGGTGGCAGTACGGCGACCGATGCATCTGGCGCCGAGACTCAAAAAGGAGCACACATGCGCCGTCGCATGCTGAAGTCCAAGATCCACCGCGCCACCGTTACGGATGCGCACTTGGACTACGTCGGGTCCGTCTCGCTGGATCCCGAACTGATGGACCTGGCCGACATCATGGTCGGCGAACAGGTGCAGATCGTCGACATCGACAACGGCGCCCGGTTCGAGACCTACGCGATCGAGGGGCGCACCGGCGAGGTGTGCCTCAACGGTGCGGCAGCACGACTGGTCCACCCGGGCGACAAGGTCATCGTGATCACCTACGCCGACTATGACGAGGTGGAACTGCAGTCCTACGCCCCGCGCGTCGTCCACGTCGACGGCAGCAACCGGCATATCGCCGAGCAGGTGGCGCGACGGCTCGTCGGCGGTCCGGCGGAGCACGATCCGGCGGGGCGCCGCGCGCGGCCCACGAGGGGCGGCGCTCTAGGCTGAGCGGGGCGAGGGGAGCAGGCGTGACGCTGGACGACGTCGTCGGGAGCGAGGAGCCCGCCCCTCCACAAGCCACCCTCGACCGGCGCCGGAGCATCATCGGCGGCGTCATCGCCGTGGTGTTCCTGGTCATCGTCTTCGCCCGGGTGATCCCGCAGGTCGGGGACTACCAGGCGGCATTCGCAGCCCTCGCCGACCTGGGCGCCGGCGACCTGGCCGTCCTGCTCGCCGCGCTGCTGGTGTATCTGGCGGTCTACGGGCTGCCGTATCTCGTGGCCGCGCCGGGCATCAGCTTCCTGCAGAGCGAGGTCGTCAACAACAGCCGCTTCGCCATCGGGAACGGCATCCCGGGCGGGGGCGCGCTGGGACTGGCCGTGGGCTACGCGCAGCTGACCTTCTACCGGGCGACCCCCACCGCGGCGACCGCGGCCATCGGGGCGACCGGCGTCTGGGCCTCGTTCGTCACCCTCACGCTGCCGATCACCGGTGTCGCTGCGCTCGCCATGTCCGGTCGGGACGTCGACCGGTTCATGCTGCCCGCACTCATCGGCGTCGCGATCCTGATCACGGTCATCGTGCTGTTCACCCTGGTGCTGCGCAGCGAGCGCAACGCCATGCGTATCGGGGCGTTCGCGGACCGCGTCGTCGGAGCCGTCGCCCGCAGACTGCGGCCATCGCTGCAGGTGAACCTCTCCGGGTCGGTGCTGCACCTGCGCCACGACATCGTCGGATTGGTCAGCAGGCGCTGGTTGGCCATCACCGGGGCGAATTTCGCGGTGGGCTTCGGCCAATTCCTGATCCTGGCAGTGGCGCTGAACGTGGTGTCCACCACCGGCGGGTTCAACATGATCGCTGTCTACGGCTGCTGGGCGGTCAGTCAGCTGGGCATCCTGCTCCCGGTCACGCCGGGCGGCTTGGGCACGGTGGACGCGGTGCTGATCGCGCTGCTCACGTCGGTCGGCGTGAGCAGCGGCGATGCGACAGCGGCCGCGCTGTTGTGGCGGGCGACGTACTACTTCCCGCAGATCTTCCTCGGCGTCGGCTGCATCTTCTTCTGGCGCTGGCAGGCAGGGCGAGCACGGAACTCGAAGGCCTCGTAGCGGCGTGTTGCCGGCGCGGCGGTGATCAACTTCGATAGCCTTCAGCAGTCGGTCGTCCGTGGGAGGGGAAGCCCGCGGACGACCGACTACTGCGGCCGGGTGCGGGTACGGTTCATGGTGTGCGCCTCAGTGCCCTGTTGACCGGCTATCTCTCGGGTGTGTCCGGCCTGGCCGCCTTCCTCACGCTGCCCGATGAGCTGCTGTACCGCCGGCCGGCCGACCGGGCCTGGTCGGCCGCAGAGGTGATCCACCACCTGGCCGACGCCGAGATCGCCTGGTCGACGCTGTACCGGCGGCTGCTGACCGAACGGCAGCCCGCCTTCGAGGTCTGGGATGAGCACCTGTACAGCGATGGTCTGCGGTACGCCGACCGGCCGTTGTTCCACGCGGTCGGAACGGTCACCGCGCTGCGCCACGCGAACGTCGACCTGTTCGAATCGCTGAAGCCCTCGCAATGGCGGCGCACCGCCGTCCATCCGGATGCCGGGCCGATCACGCTGCGGGCGATCGTCCTGATGGCCAGCGGGTCGATGGACGATCGATTGGCCCAGGCCAGGCGGGCGGTCAACGGGTCCCCCTGACCGCCCGCCCGCCGGCTATCCGGCGATGGAGGCGCGGCCCCCTCTGGCGGCACTCGGCGGCCGGTCGAAGCGCAGGCAGTCCGCCTCCCCGATCGCGGACATCCGTGTGAACCAATCGGTCGCCGGGATGCCCTTGGCCAGGAGCGTGCCGATCAGCGCGGCCATCCGGTGGTCGGGCTCGGACTGCAGCGCCTGCTCGACGGCTGCCGTCGCGCCGGCCGCATCGCCGATCGCCCAGGAGCTGACCGCCGCCATGCACGCCGGACCGGACGCCCAATCCGCGGGGGCCGCGTGCAGGACATCGCGCCACAGGCCCGCGCGGGTCTGCCACCACGACGCCTCGGCCCCGGCAGCGCGCGCCATGCGCGTCAGCAGGGCATCGCGGACACCCGGCCGGTCCGCCGCCATGACCAGGGCCGCAACCTGCTGCGGCGCCAGTTCGAGCGGCGGCTGGGCCACCAGCGGCCAGGCCCTTCGCAACAGCGACCGGCGGGACCCCACGGTCCGCGGATACGGCATGCCTGCCAGCAGGTGCGCGATGATCGACCGCTGGGACGTCGGCAGCGGCGCCCGGGGTCCGGTGCGGACGGCGAGGCCCGCTCCGACGAGTTCGGCGCACACCTCCACCGCGGCGCCGTCGTCCAGGATCGGGCTGCCGGCGCTGGGGCAGCAGGCCTCGTCGACGCACGCCAGGCTGCGCCAACGCCCCTCGAACACCGCGATCACGTCGAGCAGCCCGAATGGTGCGGGCCACACCGCCGACCTGATGCGTCGTGCGAACTCCGGCGTCGGTCCTCCGAAGGCCGCGGGCAGGTAGAGGACCACGGCGGCACGCTCATCGGGACTCGGGGCCAGCGCCGCCAGACCTGTCTGGATGAGCCGGCCGACGTCATCGGCCCACTGGTGCCGGACTTCGGGCGATGCTCCCGCGGGGTACGTGGGCAGGTGCGTGTGGGCTGCGTAGCGCAGGAGGTTGTCCATGCCGACGACCGCCAGGACGACGCGGTTGTCGCACGGGCTGTCCACGAGGTACTGCAGAGCGGCCGCGAGGGCGGCGGGGCCTCGGACCGAGACCCGCACCGGCGGGGTGATGGTGTTCGACTGGGGTTCTGGATGCATGCGCCAACATTGCTGCATCCCGTCGCGGCGCCGGCCCGCTGCGGTGACGGGGTGTGGACCGGCGCGGTGCTGTGCATCGTCGCGATCCCAGGTGCTGGGGTGCACCGGCAGCGGCCAGCGACGGTTCCTGCTCATCGGCCGCTGTCGTCGGCCCCGGCCTCTCCGCGACCCTCGGGTCCCACGACGCATCCGACAACCGCGCCATCGGGAGTCCGCATGACGGTTGTCACCCGACCTTCGCCGGCGTGCACCGCGAGCAGCACGGTGGCCGCCGGCGTGGAGCTCAGGTGCTCGACCAGATCTCCCAGCCCGACCACGTCCGGCGGCGCGCGCCGCAACCTTCGTCGATAGATGGGTAGGAGCTGCGCGACCTCGACCATGGACTCGGGGATCTGGGTGGACGGCGCGGACGCGAGCAGGTGTGCCACAGCCGCTTGCGTGGCTCTGCCGTCGGATCCGGACCGGCGCAGCCGTTCGATGAGCTCGTGGGCAGTTGTCACGGCCGGGACCTCCCCAAACGGATCCGCAGCATCTGCGACGATGTCCGCGGATGTGAACCGCCTCATCGTAGATCTCGGGACTCGCGACTCTCGTGCAGCCAGCGCCGTCCGCGTTCGGGGTGCGGAGCACGGCGCGCGGGCGCAGGTACGCAGGTCCGGGGAGCAGCGTCGCAGGTGGTGTCGCGGCTGGGTCGGTTTGCTTGCACAATCCGCGCACCGTGCCGTACATTCTTCGGCAAGGTCATGAGTGCCAGCACGCAGCCCCGGCTCGCTGGTCGGCAACCCTCCACCGCGGTGGGGTGCTCCGGGTGAGGACCTGGTCGAGGAATCGGCAAGCGCGGGCCTTGCGTGGCAAGGTCCTCCAGGACGAAGGGCCACCGCCATGATCTTCCAGCAGCGAATGCGATAGTCCGCATCAGGCGCACAACCGCGCCTGCGGACGCCTCTATCCCTTCGTCGAGCGGCGCGGGCGATGCCGTCGCGCGCTCGAGTCCCCGACCTTTGCACTTCTGCCCCGCACAACCACACACAAGGAAGAGAGCACACCATGAGCGATGCCTGGTCCTTCGAAACCAAGCAGATCCACGCCGGACAGAGCCCCGATGAGGCAACCCATGCCAGGGCCCTGCCGATCTACCAGACGACGTCCTACACGTTCAACGACACCTCGCACGCGGCCAACCTGTTCGCGCTGAAGGAGCTCGGCAACATCTACACCCGGATCATGAACCCGACCCAGGCGGCGGTCGAGGACCGGTTGGCGGCGCTCGAGGGCGGAGTCGGCGCTCTGCTGGTCGCCAGCGGGCAGGCTGCCGAGACCATCGCGATCCTGAACCTGACGCAGGCCGGCGACCATATCGTCTCCAGCCCGAGCCTGTACGGCGGCACGTACAACCTGTTCCATTACACGCTGCCGAGGCTCGGCATCGAGGTGACGTTCGTCGACAACCCGGATGACCCGGATTCCTGGCGCGCGGCGGTGCGACCCAACACCAAGGCGTTCTTCGGCGAGTCCATCTCCAACCCGAAGAACGACATCCTGGACATCGAGACCGTCGCCGGCATCGCGCACGAGGTCGGGGTACCGCTGATCGTGGACAACACGGTGGCGACGCCGTTCCTGATCCAGCCGCTGCAGTGGGGGGCCGACATCGTCGTGCACTCCGCGACGAAGTACATCGGAGGGCACGGCACGGCGATCGCGGGCGTCATCATCGACGGCGGAACGTTCGACTACGCGCAGCACCCCGACCGCTTCCCCGCCTTCAACGAGCCCGATCCGAGCTACCACGGGCTGGTGTACGCCCGGGATCTGGGCGTCGGGTCGCAGTTCGGTGCGAACCTGTCGTTCATCCTCAAGGCCCGGGTGCAGCTGCTGCGCGACCTCGGCTCCGCGGTCGCGCCGTTCAACGCCTGGCTGATCGCCCAGGGTTTGGAGACGCTGTCGCTGCGGGTCGAGCGGCACGTCGAGAACGCGGTGAAGGTCGCGGAATGGCTGACCCAGCGCGATGAGGTCCTGTCGGTCAACTACGCGGGTCTGGAGACCAGCCCCTGGTACGAGTCGGGCAAGAAGTACGCCCCGCGGGGCACCGGTGCGGTCCTTGCCTTCGAGATCGCCGGGGGCGTCGAAGCCGGCCGGCGGTTCGTCGAAGGGCTGCAGCTGCACAGCCACGTCGCCAACATCGGCGACGTGCGGTCGCTGGTCATCCACCCGGCGTCGACCACGCACTCCCAGCTGTCCGCCTCCGAGCAGCTGACGGCCGGGGTGACGCCCGGTCTGGTGCGGCTGGCCGTGGGGCTGGAGAACATCGTCGACATCCTGGCCGACCTCGACGCCGGCTTCCGGGCAGCGAAAGCCGACTGACATGCCCTACCCAGCAGCGGTGAGCGGTGCCTGGCGGGAGGGCGACCCTCCCGCCAGGCGGCGGTTCGCGGATGTCGGCGCCATCGTGTGCGAGTTCGGCGGTGCGCTGCCCGACGTCCGGGTGGCCTACGAGACGTGGGGGGAGCTGTCGCCGCGGCGCGACAACGCCATCCTGGTGCTGCACGCCCTCACCGGCGATGCGCACGCCGCCGGGGAGGCGGAGCCCGGACAGCCGACCGCCGGCTGGTGGGACGCCCTGATCGGGCCCGGCCTGCCCATCGACACCGACCGCCACTTCGTCGTCAGCGCGAATGTGCTGGGCGGGTGCCAGGGGACCACCGGACCGGCCAGCCTCGCGCCCGACGGCCGGGCGTGGGGGTCCCGCTGGCCCCGCATCACCGTCCGCGACCAGGTCGTCGCCGAATACCGGCTGGCCGCGACCCTGGGCATCGACCGCTTCGCCTGCATCGCGGGGGGGTCGATGGGCGGCATGCGGGCGCTGGAGTGGTTGCTGCTGTATCCGGAGGCCGTCGGCTCCGCGGTCCTGCTGGCGACCTCGGCCTACGCCACGGCCGACCAGATCGCGACCCAGACGGCGCAGATCCAGGCCATCACCAACGATCCCCACTGGCACGGCGGCGACTACCACGACAAGCCGGAGGGCCCGCACCGGGGCATGGGGCTGGCCCGCCGGTTCGCGCATCTGACCTACCGCACGGAGGTCGAGCTCGACCTGCGCTTCGGCAGGTCGTCGCAGGCGGGGGAGGACCCGCACCGGCCGTGCGTCGCCGGCCGGCACGTCGGGGCAGGCCGGTACGCCGTGCAGTCCTACCTCGACCACCAGGCCGACAAGCTCCAGCACCGGTTCGACGCCGGGACCTACGTGTGCCTCACCGACGCGATGAACACCTACGACGTGGGCAGGGGGCGCGGGGGAGCGGCTGCCGCACTGGCGCAGGTCACCGCCCCGGTCGAAGTGGTCGGCATCGACTCCGACCGCCTCTACCCGATCAGGCTGCAGGCTGAGCTGGCCGAGCAGATCCCATCGGCGCCGCCGGTGGGCACGATCCCGTCCCCGTTCGGGCACGACGGCTTCCTGATCGAGACCGAACCGGCCGGACGTGCGATCAGCACCGCGCTGCAGCGGGCGGAGGTTGCACGGCGCTGACTCGCCGGGCCCGGCTGGGGCAGGATGGGGCCATGCCAATGCTGGATCAGCTCGACATGAGCCAGACCATGTCGCGCGCCGAGGAGGCGAGCAGGATCGCGGCCGCGCAGGACCGGCTGCTCTACCTCCGGCTGGTGCTCGGCGGGATCTTCGATGGCAAGGGGGTGCTGGGCCCGCCCGTGGCGGTGGTCTTCGAGGGTTGGGACGCCTCCGGCAAAGGGGGCGCCATCAAGCGCCTGGTCACCCCGCTGGACCCCAGGCACGTCCGGGTCGTGTCGTTCGCCGCACCGACCTACGACGAGAAGCGCCATCACTTCCTGACCAGGTTCTGGAAGGTGCTGCCCGGCTGGGGAGGGATGGCGGTCTTCGACCGGTCCTGGTACGGGCGGATCCTGGTGGAGCGGGTTGAGGGCTTCGCCACCGAGGAGCAGTGGCGGCGCGCGTTCGACGAGATCCGGGGATTCGAACGGACGCTCGCCGACGAGGGGATGCTGATCATCAAGTTCTGGATGCACATCACCGATGCCGAGCAGCTGCGGCGCTTCGAGCGGCGCGCCGCCGATCCCCTCAAGCATTGGAAGCTGACCGGCGAGGATTGGCGCAACCGGGACAACCGGCCCGCCTACGAGGCGGCGGTCACCGAGATGCTGGAGCGCACCGATACCTCCTTCGCCCCATGGCACGTCGTCGAGGCCGACTCCAAGCGGTACGCCCGGGTCAAGGTGCTCGAGACGGTGAATCTCCGCATCGAGGAGGCGCTGGTCAGGCACGGGATCGACCTCCCGGCAGAATTCGGCGACGCCGTGGCGAGGATGGGCGAGAAGCGCCGCAAGACGAAGGGCGCGTCCGATCCGGGATAGCCCTGCCCCGGGGATGCGTTCGCGCAGGACACAGCGCGCCGCGCGGGTGCGGCGGCGACGTCGACCGGTTGTCGTGGCACAATCAGGAGTCGGAATGCCTGCGGGCGTTCCATGCCCGGAAAAGTCCGTCGCGACTTGACACGGGCTCTTCGTATTGCTCGGACGGAGGATCTGTTGAGAATCGGGATTCTGGGCGGCAACGCTGCCGCAACGAACAACGCACCCGAGCAGGGTCTGGGAGTCGGCGACAAGCCGTCGGTCGAGACGGCGGTGACGGCCTCCGATGCGCCGCCGGCGGATCCCGCGCCGGTTGCGGCCCGCAAGCCGCGAGCCAGCCGGTCCGCAGCCAAGCAGCCGGCAGCCGCGGCCGCGGCGAAGCCGGCGCCGAAGAAGACCACCGTCGCCAAGGCGGCGGCGCCGAAGCCCACGGCGCAGAAGCCCGCGGCGCAGCCGGAGTCCGCCGAGCCGGGGGACGCACCGCGGAAACCGGCCCCTCGGCGGGCCGCCCGCAAGACCGCAGCCAAGGCGGCTGCCGAGCAGCCCGTCGCGGAGCGCGGGGGGGAGCCGGTCGCCGCGCCAGACGCGATCGTCGACCTCGCGGGGGCCCACGAGCCGGACGACAAGGCCAACGAGGCTGCGATCGTCCAGGTCGACCTTGTCGCGCCGGCAGTCGGCAAGCCGGGACTGCCCGATGACGATGCGAAGTTCGATCCGGTCGAGGTCCAGCACGAGGAGGCCGAGCTCAACAAGGAGCTCGAGCAGGCGCTGCAGGAGGAATCGGTCGAAGAGGCGTCGGGCGTCCTGACCCTCTCCGACGAGGACGACTCGGATGAGCCGCAGCAGCAGGTCACGGTGGCCGGAGCCACCGCCGACCCGGTCAAGGACTATCTGAAGCAGATCGGCAAGGTGCCGCTGCTGAACGCCGAGCAGGAGGTCGAGCTCGCCAAGCGGATCGAGGCCGGCCTGTTCGCGGAGGAGAAGCTCAACTCCGACGAGGTGTTCGACGAGGGCGTCCGCCGCGAACTGCTGTGGATCGCCGACGACGGCCGGTTGGCGAAGAACCACCTGCTGGAAGCGAATCTGCGGCTGGTCGTCTCCCTGGCCAAGCGCTACACCGGGCGCGGAATGCTCTTCCTGGACCTGATCCAGGAGGGCAACCTGGGCCTGATCCGCGCAGTGGAGAAGTTCGACTACACCAAGGGCTACAAATTCTCCACCTACGCCACCTGGTGGATCCGGCAGGCGATCACGCGCGCCATGGCCGATCAGGCCCGCACCATCCGCATCCCGGTGCACATGGTGGAAGTGATCAACAAGCTGGCCCGCGTGCAGCGGCAGCTCCTGCAGGACCTGGGGCGCGAGCCCACGCCGGATGAGCTCGCCAAAGAGCTCGATATGACGCCCGACAAGGTGCTCGAGGTGCAGAAGTACGGCCGGGAGCCGATCTCGTTGCACACACCGCTGGGGGAGGATGGCGACAGCGAATTCGGCGACCTGATCGAGGACTCCGAGGCGATCGTGCCGGCCGATGCTGTCAGTTTCACGCTCCTGCAGGAACAGCTGGAGTCGGTGCTGGAGACGCTGTCGGAGCGGGAGGCGGGCGTGATCCGGATGCGCTTCGGCCTGCAGGACGGGCAGCAGAAGACGCTCGACGAGATCGGGAAGGTCTACGGGGTCACCCGCGAGCGGATCCGGCAGATCGAGTCCAAGACCATGTCGAAGCTGCGCCATCCCAGCAGGTCGCAGGTGCTGCGCGACTA
>CAZECO010000003.1:0-61592 GCA_964510455.1 uncultured Actinomycetes bacterium | reverse complement strand
GAGGGGTCAAGATTCGGCCGACGCTCCGGGGTCAGTATTCAGCCGACGCCGACACATTCCGCCATGCTCCTCTTGTGGACCCCGCGACAAGATGCCGACGCGCTGGTGACGACCTCCCGGTCTGTCACATGGAGCAGACGGCTCGGGAGCATGCCAGGCACCACCGCTGTCCACAGCCGATAGTCCTTTGCCCGTAAGACGGTGAATGGCTGGCGTTTGATCCGGATGTGACTTCGTCGCCCACAGCCTGGCGGGCTTAGTCTAAGAACGACGTAACAGCAGTAGTCGGTTGGGAGGGCCTGTGTCCGACGCCACCACCAACCCGGTGGACGAGCCACAACTGGAGGTCGTGGGTCTGCCTGAGCGGCCCGATCCGGCGACGTGGGTCGCTGAGACGCCGTCGGAGCCGGTCCCTGACTCGACAGGCGGGCGCGACCCAGTTGCCGAGTTTCTCCTGCGTCCCTGATCCGGCCCGCTTGTTGGTGAAGATCGATCCATCAGATGTCCTAGGGGTTGGGGCAGCCGGTAACCCAGAACGCCTTGTACTGCCCAGGCACGTAGGTGTTCGCGGTCGGTACGCCATGCCGGGTGAAGCCTTCGCGCCCGCCTTCGGCGAGCACGGAGTCATCTGACTCGCCATCGGCCTGGGGTGGTGTACGAACGGTCGCGTTCGTGACCCTCGGTGGGGTTGATGTTATGCGGTGAGGGCGGGTCCCGTGGTCACCTCCGGGATGGTCGTGTCGTTGCCGCCGTTGATGACGGTCAGGCGTGCTCGGGGGAGGACGTCGAGGCCCATGTAGCGGCGCATCTCGGCCCATTCGTCGTGCTGCTCGGCCAGGACCGCGCCTACCAGGCGGATCGCGGATTCCCGGTTGGGGAAGATGTCGACGACGTCGGGGCACTGGCGCTGTCTACCACGCGAAAGTCGCATGGAACGCTGGGCATTGAGTCATGAGTATGCAATTGCCTGCGTCGCGGGATACCCCGACCACCACCGCCTCGATGCTGATGGCGACGGATGGGGCTGCGAGTCGTACGGATAATCGGGACGCGGGACGCGGACATGCGAATTCAGGATTTGCCTGCCACCGCTACATCAGGTCACCCGCCACCGCGTCTGGCGTCGAGTGCAGCACACGTTCAGGGCGTCGCCGCCAACAACCCCGACAGCTCGATCAGATGCCCGTCGGGATCGCGCAGGAAGCATCGGACCTCGGCGCCCCACTTGTGCGGAGGCGTCAGGAACTCTCCGCCACGGGCCCGAACCGACTCGTACTCTGCCTGGCAGTCCTGGACCCGGACCGTGATGAGGTGGTCAGCCATGGACGCGGAAGCGGGCGGCGCCAATACGACCTCAGGCTTGTCCGCCGTGGGCTCCCCACCCGTTACCAGCAGGAGCCACATCCCGGCGAAGCGCAGGACCACGCTGGAGCCGCCGTACTCGCGGTACACCTCGGCGCCGAGGACCTGTGTCCACCACTGGCGCGACCGTACAAGGTCCGATACCACGAGGATCTGCGTGGCCACCCAGCTGGTTCCGATGTCTTCGATGTCGCCAACGTAACCGCCCTCGACGAAGAGTCCCTGAGTGACGGGCGGAAGGGCGTTGACCCAATAAACACATAAGGCCAATGTTAGGAACCTCTCCACACTGGGCACATCGGAACAGCAGGCAGCATAGTCAACCTCGTGCCCTAGGGGCTCTTGGCTGCTTTCCCACGCGCGATCCGCCGGCCTATCGGACTCGACGCGGTCGGTGGCGCTCGCTGCTGCTCAGGTCCCGTTGGGAGGGTCCGTCGTGTCAGGGGCTGCGGGTCAGGGTGAGTCGACCGGAGTGTCCGTCTGAGCCGCCGACTTGGACGAGGTAGGTCGATCCTTCGGTGGTGGGCAACGTGAGCCGGGCGATGCGGCTGCCGTCCTCGGCGTAGTCGGCGCATCCGACGCCGGCCGGCTCACCGTCCGGGCCCAAGACGAAGACCTCGATGACGGTGTCGAAGTCACTGCCCGCTGTGTCCAGTGTGACGTCGCCACCGATTCCGGTGAACGTGTACCAAACCGTGTGGGTCAGCCCCTCCTCCGCGCATTGGCTGCCGACCTCCGGCTCCCGCGCGGCACCACTGGTCCGGGCCTGGACCTGCTGCCCGGCGGCCAAGGGCAGCGCACCCTGCGGCAGATCGTTGCTCGGGCGGGGACCGGACGGTGAGTGGAGGATCGCGTAACCGTTCGACTCGAACAGCTCGCATGCGAGCGGGATGACCCTGCCGTCCGGCATGGTCAGCTCCCCGGAGGCGTCGAAGGTCCTGTCACGGACCATCCGGCGGAATGGGCCGAGCGTGTCCAGCGTCTTGTCCTCGCTGATCAGGTCGCTTGAGGTGATGCGCGTCGACGCGGTACCGACCGACATGCCGTCGACGGTGGCATCGTACGTGGCGGTGAGCACTCCGGGATGCGCGGCCCCGTTGAGGATCGAACCTTCGAAAACGCCATCCGTCGTCACGACTCCGAAGGAGCCGACCGATTCCTTCCCCTCGACGATGAGCTCGAGGTAGCCGTCGCCCTGGTCCACAACGCAGTGCGCGTCGTACCCCCACCCGCCACCGGCGCCGGAGACGACGGTGTCAGGATTGGTCTGCGAGCTGGTCCTGTCGACGCGCTCTGCCTGGCAGCCGCTGAGATCGGTGACGGTCAGACCTGCAACGATGACTGAGCCGGTCACTGAGAGCTGCTGCGACGTCCCCGTGGTCCGACTGCGGACGTTCTCTCCGGTGTCGACGCGCTCCCGGATGACCGTCGGCTCGCCGACAGGTGCGAACGCAAGCTCGACGAGCGCCACACCGGCGGGCTCAGCGAGCTCACCCGCCGGATACCGCAGCATCGGGAGCGACGCGCTGACCGAGCTCGGCTCGACGACGATGTCTGCCTGCTGCGCGAAGTCCGGCGCCACGAACTCCGTCGGGGTCAAGACGAAGACCTCGACTCTCGTCTCGCCACCAACCCCGTCGATGCTGGCTTCCACCTCGACCAGCGCCTCTCCGGCCTGCACAGCGCACTGGACGAAGACCGCTTCGGTCCGCTCCACCGTAGGCGCGGCACCGGCCGCCGGCACGGCGGGCGCCAGCAGAAGAAGGCCCATGAGCGCCACCAGGCTCCGTCCCCGGACTCCCGTCAGGTGTTGCGCTCGTCGCATGTGGCCCCCCAAACTGGTCGGCTCCCGGGCCATCACGTCCGGCCGCTGGGAACGCCTGATATGCCACAGAAAATACCACAATGCCGGGACTGTCCCAGGTTCTAGATACCAGTGCCGGTGACCATTCCCACGGACTGATAGTCGTCCCTGAGCCTGCTGGTTCCGGCGAAGAATCCATGTTGATCCGATGTAGCCCAACCGTCGCCACCGGTGCGGGCAAGGCGCAGGAACGTGTCTGCCTACGGGGACGCGGGCTGGTGACGGCCACGCACCTAGGGGCGACGGGTGCGGTCGAGGTAGCCGATCCGGCACTGTCGCATGGCTGCGCGATCGGGTGGGCCGGGTGGTCGCGGTGGACCGCTCAGCCGTGCGCTCCATATCCAGATCGAACCCGCGGGCATGGTCCCCGGGCACTCGATCCACCGCTGACCCCCGATCGGCCCCGGTCAGTCGTCATCGTCGTCGGACTCGACCAGTTCGCCCTGCCATGCCTCCCTGCCCTCCATGATCGCGAAGGCGGCGATGACGAACCCAGCAACCGGGTCCAGCCAAGTCCAGCCGAACGCGGCGAACGCGGCCAGCCCGATGAAGGTGGAGACGCTTAGCCACGCGCACAGCCGGGTCTCGGCGGCGTCGGCGACAACCAGGCGGGAGTTCATCTCCAGCCCGGCACGGCGCTTGGCCCGCGCCAGCCACGGCATGACGACGATGGACGCCCCGGTGACCGCGATGCCGGCCCAGCTGGTGTCGGGAACTTCCCCGGAGACCAGCGAGACGACGCCCCTGACGATCACGTAGCCCGCCAGCGCGAAGAAGGTGAGGGCGATGAACCGCAGCGCCCGGCGCTCCTTGCCCAGGTCCGGCACGCCACCCTTCATCTCGGTCAGCAGCCTGGTCAGGACGATCACGGCGGCGGCGACCTCGATACCGGAGTCGATGCCGAACCCGATCAGCGACACTGCGGACGCCGCGATGCCGGCGGCGACCGCGACGACGCCCTCGACGATGTTGTAGCCGATGGTGAACCACGCATAACCGACCGCGCGGCGGGCCGCCGGGCTGGTGTAGTCCGGGCCGCTGTGGACGCTCATGCCGGGATCGTGTCGCATCCGGCTCCCTCAAAGGCGTACCAATCAGGTGCTTCTGGTGGCAGGCATTCAGCGGCTGGCTGCCGTGCCTGCTTGAGCGGGCAACGAGCCGGATCGTCGGCCTCCCGGCGGCCTCACACCTTCGCGCGTCGCAGCCGTAGGGCGTTGACGATGACGGAGACGCTGGACAGGCTCATCGCGGCGGCGGCGATCATCGGTGACAGCAACAGGCCGGTGGCGGGGTAGAGCACGCCGGCGGCGATGGGGATGCCGAGGGTGTTGTAGAGGAAAGCGAAGCCGAGGTTCTGCTTCATGTTCCGCACGGTCGCGGTGGACACCCTGCGGGCTGCGGTGATGCCGCGCAGGTCGCCTTTGACGAGGGTGATCTGGGCGGCGTCGATGGCGATGTCGCTGCCGGTGCCCATGGCGATGCCGATGTCGGCCTGCGCCAGGGCAGGGGCGTCGTTGATGCCGTCGCCAGCCATCGCGACCAGGCGGCCTTCCCGTTGCAGGTCGCCGACGATGCGGAGCTTGTCGTCGGGCTTCACCCCTGCGTGCCAGGCGTCGATACCGAGCTCCTCCGCGACCCGCTGCGCGGGCGCGCGGGAGTCGCCGGTGGCCATCACGATGGTCATGCCGTCGGCGTGGAGTGCCTCGACGGCGTGCGGTGTGGTGTCTTTGATGGCGTCGGTGAGGGAGATGATCCCGATCCGGGAGCCGTCGACGGCGACGCTGATGACGGTGGCGCCGGGCTCGGCCCGCTTGTCGAGGGCGTGGTCGTGGCGGATGTCGTCCTCGTGCAACATCTCCATGTTGCCCACGACGATCGCCCGCCCATCGATCGTTGCCCGCACCCCGGACCCGGGGGCCGCCTCGAACTGATCGGGCTCGGCCAGCTGCAGGCCTGCGCGTTGCGCCGCAGCATGCACCGCACGCGCGATGGGGTGCTCGCTGGCCCGGTTGGCGCTGGCCGCGTAGTGCAGGACCTGCTGCTCGGTCCAGCCGTCCGCGGGCAGGACCGCGCTGACGGTTGGCCGGCCGATGGTGAGGGTGCCGGTCTTGTCCACGACGATGGTGTCGATCTGCCGCAGCTTCTCCATCGCGGCAGCGTCGGAGAACAGGACCCCATGCTTGGCGCCCAGGCCGGTGCCGACCATGACCGACATTGGAGTGGCCAGGCCCAGGGCGCATGGGCAGGCGATGATCAGCACCGAGACTGCGGTGACGATGGCGTAGCCCCAGCTTGGGTCGGGGCCGAGCAGCCCCCAGACCAGGAACGCGGCGCTCGCGATGCCGATGACGGCGAGCACGAACCTGCCTGCGACGCGGTCGGCCAGCCGCTGCATCGGTGCTTTGGACCGCTGCGCGCTGGCGACCATCTCTACCACCCGGGACAGCACGGTGTCGGCGCCGACTTGGGCGGCTGTCACGACGAGGGCGCCGGTGGTGTTGAGGGTGCCGCCGATGACCCGGTCGCCGGGCTGCTTGTCGGCGGGGACCGGTTCCCCGGTGAGCATCGACTCGTCGACCGCTGACTGTCCGGAGTCCACGATCCCGTCGACGGGGACCTTCTCCCCGGGCCGAACGCGGACCCGGTCGCCGACCACGACCGCCGCGAGCGGGACCTCCTCGTCGCCGCCGTCCGGGCGGATCCGGCGGGCGGTCGCCGGCGCGAGGTCCAGCAGACCCCTGATCGCGTCGCCGGTGGTGGCGCGGGCGCGCAGCTCCAGCACCTGCCCCAGCAGGGTGAGGGTACAGATGACCGCTGCCGCCTCGAAGTACACCGGAACCATGCCGTCGTCGTCGCGCAGCGACTCGGGGAACATGCCCGGGGCGAGAGTGGCGACCACCGAGTAGGTGTAGGCGGCGCCGACGCCGAGGCCGATCAGGGTCCACATGTTCGGGCTGCGGTTGCGGACCGAGGCGGCGAACCAGAGGAAGAACTGTCCCGCGCACCACAGCACCACCGGGGTCGCGAGCGCCAGCTCCGCCCACGGCTGGACCTCCGCCGTCAGCGGCGGGAAGCCGAGCACGGTGATCGAGAGCAGCACCAAGGACAGCGGCACCGAGATCCAGAACCGGCGCGACATGTCCCGGTACTCACGCATCGCGGTGTCGTCGTCGGCGGTTGGGACCATCGGTTCCAGGTGCATGCCGCAGATCGGGCAGCGGCCCGGCTTGTCCCGCACGATCTCCGGGTGCATTGGGCACGTGTACTGGCGGGCGTTCGCGGCGCGCGGCGCAGGTGCCGTCATCGCGGGCGGCTTGGCCGGAGACGCGCCGTGGCCATCGGCTGCCGTGTCGGCGGCGGGCACCAGGCGCATGCCGCACTTGGGGCACATCGCCGGCCCATCGCCGGTCACCTCAGGGTGCATCGGGCATCCGTACGCGGCGTCGTATGCCGCCCCGCCGCCGTGCACGCCGTGAGGGTCGTGGTGGCTGGGGGCCTGGTCGTGGTCGTGGTGGTGCTCCCCTGCTGCCGCGCCGGCGGCCGGCACCAGGCGCATGCCGCACTTGGGGCAGTCGGTGGGCCCGCTGCCGGTGACCTCGGAGTGCATCGGGCACACGAAACCGTCCATTGCACCTGTCCCGGTACCGGTGGCGGAATGGTGCTGGCTCATGGCTCCTCCTCAGTTGCCCGCTAGTCCGGTGATCCGCGCGGTGAACGTGGCCCCTGCATCGATGCTCTCCCACAGGGTGTCGCCCTGCAGCACCGCGACCCGCTCGCCGGAGGCGGCCAGGGCGGAGGGCTGCCCGTCCACACGGCCGGCCGGGGTCCAGGTCGCCCCGCCGTCGGTGGAGCGCAGGATCTGGCCGTCGGGGGCAGCGCCGACGATACCAACGCCGGTCCAGGCCACGTACGCGATCAGCGGAGCATCGGGGATGGGGGCCCAGGTCAGGCCGCCGTTGCGGCTGCCGAGCAGCCCGCTGGAGGTGGTGGCAATGCCCTGCGCCGGGTCGGCGGGGTTCAGCGCCAGGTCGAACGGCCCCGCGCCGTGCGTGGCCCACTGCACTCCCTCGTCGGTGGACCGCCACAGCAGCCCGTCGCCGGAGTTGACGCCCAGGACGGTTGCGCCGCTGGCGGTCAGCCGGTGGAAGTCGGCCTCGCCTGCCAGTGACACCTGCTGCCAGGTGGCGCCGCCGGCGGTTGACGCCAGCAGCCCGAGGTCGGCGGGGGCGGCCATCCCCGGGCCGGGGTGGCCCGAGGCCAGCCACCAGTCGGCGGCGAGGGTGAGCCCCATTACGTCGAACGGTTCCCCGACCAGCGCCGGGGCCTGGCCGGGGTCCTGCCTGTACAGGCCCCCGTGGGTGCCCAGCAGGACGGCGTCGCCGTCGAGGCTGACGTTGTGCACGTGCCCGATGTCGATGCCGTCCGCGGACACCGGTGCGGCGGCAGCGGCCGGCGAGGACGCGGTGGGCGACGGATTCGCGGGCACATCGTCCTCGGTTGCTGCGCTGCAGCCGGCGACCAGGGCTGCCGCGGTCAGCGCGGCGAGGGCGGCTGGGGTCTCGGCGGGGAGCCTCATGGTGCCGGCGTCCCCTGCATCGAGCCCATCATCTCCTCCATGGTGGCGATCTCGGCCTGCTGCGCGGTGATGATGTCGTTCGCCAGTGCCGCGACCTGCGGGTCCAGGGTCGTCGAGGCTGCCTGCTCGGCCATGTCGATGGCGCCCTGGTGGTGCTCGGTCATCATCTGCAGCCACGCCTGGTCGAACTCGGCACCGGTCATCTGGTCAAGGGCCACCATGTCCTCATCGCTCATCATCCCCGAAACGGTCATGCCTCCCATGTCGTGGCCCATGCCCTCCATGCCTTCGGGCGAGGTGGCGCCGGGCATGGCCGTCGGCTGGTCCCAGCCCTCCAGCATCATGGTCATCTGCTCGATCTCGGGGTCCTGCGCGGCCTTGATCTGTGTGGCGAGGTCTTGCACGTCGGCGGACGCCTGCGAGTCGGGGTCCAGCGCCATGTCGGCCATGGCCACGGCCTGCTGGTGGTGCGGGATCATCGCCTGCGCGAAGGAGACGTCCGAGGCCGACGCCGTGGCCGTGGCCCCGTCCGATGCGGCCGCCTCGTCATCGGTCGAGTCGTCAGTGCAGGCGGACAGCCCGACGGCGAGCGCGACCGCTATCCCGAGAGCGGCCAGCTTCCTGGTGTGCTTCATCGGTGGTTCCCTTCAGGTGGTGTAGTCCAGGCGGGTCATCATGCCCGCCTCGGCGTGGTAGGTGTTGTGGCAGTGGATCATCCACTGCCCCGGGTTGGCGGCGGTGAAATCGACCTCCGCGACCCCCATCGCCGGGACCAGGAGTGTGTCCTTGCGGGCGCCTGTGCCGCCGGCTGGCCCGAGCTGGAAGGTGTGCCCGTGCAGGTGCACCGGGTGCTGCATCATCGACCGGTTCACGATCCGCAGCCGCCCGGCCTGCCCCTGCCGGATCGTCAGCGGCGCCGTGTCGTCGTAGGTGCGGCCGTTGATCGTCCACACGTACGGACCCATCGACCCGCCCAGGACCAGGTCCTGCACCCTGTCCGGATCCCGGTCCGGCAGCGCGGCGCCGGCTGCCGCCCGCAGCCCCGCGACGGTCACCGGCGGCCGGTCGAGGCCCTCCGGCAGGACCCCGCGTTCCGGCACGGCGCCGCTGCCGGTGCTGACCAGCGCGCGGGCGCCGCCCGATTTGCCGAGCGGCCGCGCGACCAGCGGGAACACCCCGTCGGCCAGGGTCGCGGTGGCGTCGTACCGCTCGCCCATGGCGATCCGCACCGCGCCTGCCGACAGCGTTTCGACGGGGTAGCCGTCGCTGTGGGTGACGGTCAGGTCGTGCCC
Organism: uncultured Actinomycetes bacterium; assembly: GCA_964510455.1. GTDB lineage: Bacteria > Actinomycetota > Actinomycetes > S36-B12 > CAVXYG01. Next base: position 52,498 of record CAZECO010000003.1, on the reverse strand, counting down.
GCCCAGAGCAACGTCGAAGATCGTGTCGGAGGCGGCGTTGATGATCCGCAGCCGCATCCGCTGGCCCGGTTTCGCCTGCAGCACGTCCGGGTCGGCCGGGGCCCGGCCGTTGATCAGGTACAGGGGGTAGTCGACGTCGCCGGCGTCCATGCCGCCCATCCCGCCGCCGTGCATGCCCATCATGCCGCCGCCACCGCTGCGCAGGCCGGCGTAGATGTCCTCCGGCGAGGGCCCGACCCCGTCGGTCCAGTCGTCCAGCACCACGACCCACTCGGCGTCGTGGCCGCCCGGGTCGGCGGGGTCGTCGACGATGAACGGCGCGTACAGGCCGCGGTCGGTCTGCAGGCCGGTGTGCGGGTGGAACCAGTAGGTGCCCGGATCGGGCACCACGAACTCGAAGGCGAAGTCCTCGCCCGGCTGGACCGGGTCTGAGGTGACGTGCGGGACGCCGTCCATGTCGTTGCGGATCGCCAGCCCGTGCCAGTGCACCGACGTCTCCTCGGGAAGGTCGTTGGCGAACGCGACCCGTACCAGGTCCCCTGCGGTCGCGCGGATCGGCGGCCCGGGGACCGTGCCGCCGTACGCCCACGTCGTCACGACCCAGCCGCCGAGGTCGACGTCCACCTGCCCCGCGGCCAGCTGGTAGGCGCGGACCGCCCCGGTGGTGGGGCGGGCCGATTCGGCCGCCGCCACCTGCGACGGCCCCACCGGGTCCGGCGCGCCGCGGGTGCAGGCAGCCAGGCCCGCGGCCGCGCCGGCGCCGAGCAGCCCGGCCAGCACCTGCCGGCGGCTCAGGGCGGCGGTGGGCTCCATGACGGCAACTGTGTCCGGACCGGCTGGAGGTTCTGTCCAGATCGGATGAAGGTTCCATGAAGAAGCTGGCCTTCATCGAAACTTCATGGACGCTGGACCGCAGGGATACCGCGCGGGGCGATGGTGGAGCCGGAAGCAGGAGGTGCACCATGATGGGCTGGTACGACGACGGATGGTCCTACGGCTGGATGGTGGTGATGATGCTCGGCTGGGCGGTCCTCGTCGCGGTGGCGGTCTGGGCGGTGGTGGCGCTGACGCGGCGGGACGGCCGGGCTGAACGGCAGGCGCCTGCGCCGACGGCGCGGCAGGTGCTGGACGGCAGGTTCGCGGCGGGCGAGATCTCCCAGCAGGAGTACATCGAGGCGCGGCGCCTCCTGGGCGACGGGACCGGTGCGGCCGATCGGCCGGCGCCGGCCTGAACACAGCGGGAGGAGGCAGGGTGGACCAGCGCCGCGTCCTGGTGGTCGACGACGAGCGGCCGCTGGCCCGGGTCGTCGGCTCCTACCTGGAGGCCGAGGGCTTCGCCGTCGACCTCGCCCACGACGGCCCGGCCGCCGTGGAGGCCGCCCGCGGCACCGATCCCGAGCTTGTCGTGCTGGATGTGATGCTGCCGGGGTTCGACGGGATCGAGGCCTGCCGCCGGATCCGGCAGTTCAGCGACTGCTACATCATCATGCTCACCGCCCGCGACGAGGAGATCGACAAGGTCGTCGGGCTGTCCGTCGGGGCCGACGACTACCTGGTGAAGCCCTTCTCGCCGCGCGAGCTGGTCGCCCGCGTCCGGGCCATGCTGCGCCGCCCCCGCACCGGAGCCGTGGTCCCGGAGCAGGCAGGGGGCGAGCGGCTCTCGGCAGCGGGCCTGGACATTGACACCGCTTCGCGGAAAGCCTGGTTGTCCGGCGACCAGCTGGAGCTGGAACTCACCCGCACCGAGTTCGACCTGCTGGCAGTGCTAGCGGCCAGCCCGCGGCGGGCGTTCACCAGGCGTCAGCTCATCGACGAGGTGTGGGGGTCGGACTGGTTCGGCGACGAGCACATCGTCGACGTCCACATCGGGCACCTGCGCCGCAAACTCGGCGACGACGCCGCGGAACCGGCGTTCATCCGCACCGTCCGCGGCGTCGGCTACGGCATTGCGGGCCCGTGATCGGCCGCAGCGGCATCGCCGCCCGGCTGCTGGCCGCTCAGCTCATCGTCCTGGCCGTGGCGGGCGCGACGCTGGTCGCCACCGGCCTGCTGGTCGCCCGGGGCCTGTTCCGGTACCACCTCGAGCACGCCGGGGAGACGTCCCCGATCGTCCAGCAGCATGCGCAGGAGGCGTTCGAGGCGACCTTCGCCATCGCGATGGCGTTCGCCGGCGCAGCGGCGCTGGTCACCGCGGCGCTGCTGTTCTGGCTGCTGACCCGGCGCGTCAGCCGGCCGATCGAGGAGCTCGCCGACGCCGCGGCATCCATCGCCGCCGGCCAGTACCAGGTGACCGTGCCGACGGACGGCTACGGCAGAGAGCTCACCACCCTGGCCCGGTCCTTCGGGGACATGGCTGCCCGGCTCGCGGCCACCGACACCGCCCGCACCCGACTGCTGGCCGACCTCGCCCACGAGATCCGCACCCCGCTCGCGACCCTGGAGGCCCACATCGACGGCCTGGAGGACGGGCTCGTGTACGCCGATCCCGACACATACGCCGTCATGCGGGGGCAGGTCGACCGGCTCCGCAGGCTGGCCAGCGACATCAAACTTGCCGCCGCCGCGCAGGAGCACGCCCTAGACCTGCAACTGGCCCCCGAGCGGCCGGTCGCGCTGCTCGACGCAGCCTACGAGGCCGCCGTCCCCCGCTACACCGCCAAAGGCGTCGCACTGGATCGCCGGCCCGCCGCGCGCCAGCCGCTCGTCATGGCCGACGCCGACCGCATCGGGCAGGTGCTCGCCAACCTGCTGGACAACGCGCTGCGCCACACGCCCCCGGGAGGCGCCGTGCAGTTGACGTGTTCTCAGGCATCCGACGGACAGGTCCAGTTCACCGTCGCCGACAACGGCGAGGGCATCCCCGGCGACCAGCTCGACGCGATCTTCGACCGGTTCCACCGCGTCGACGGCGCCCGCACCTCCGGCGACGGCAGCGGCAGCGGGCTCGGCCTCACCATCGCCAGGGCGATCGCCGCCGACCACGGCGGAAGCCTGACCGCCGCCAGCGGAGGCCGTGGCGCGGGCACCACTATGGCGCTGCGCCTTCCCGCCGCCCCGCAGGACGGGTCAGCCCCCGCCGACGCCCCCCGCAGGTGGCCCGCCTGACGGCGCACCAACCCCCGTCCGCAGCGGGTCAGAACACATGCCCTGCGCCCACACCCCACCTAGAGGCACCACCCGTCGGCCGCGAACATGACCGCATCTCCTGAAGAACCACGGCGCTGTTTGGGGATATCGTCGGTGTTCGTGACAACCGAGCCAGGCACCCCAGAGCCGGGACGAGACCTCGGACCGCTCATCCACGCGCTTCGCAGGCACGGTGGAACACTCACGTTCACCGGGTGGGTATCCGAGCCCGACTCGATGATCATCAACCTGCACCTGCCCCGCGACGAGGCCGCGGCTGACAAGTGTCGTGCCGCGATCGATGCATGGCGCGCGAACGGCCCCTGAACGCTGGGCTATCAGGCGCGGTCGCGTTCCGATGTCGCGTATAGATCCAACACCGCTGCCGACTGCCGCGGAAATACTCGGGGGAACACGAGCCTAAACAACGGCAGCAGCACGGTCCCCTTCACCGCTTTGGGAGCCTCTGCCGGGACCGCGCCGTCATCGACGGTCCGTTCACGGAGTCGAAGCAGTTGATCGCGGGCTACTGGATCCTCGACGTGCGGTCGGTGGGCGAGGCGGTCGAGTGGGCCGAGCGATTTCCGTTCGAGGCCCGGGCACCGGGAGATGGCTCCCACGGCGGAGGTGAACCAGGGGGACCATGCCGCCAGCCGCGATGCTGGCCGCAGGACCGCCACTGTGCCATGTCACGGATGACCGATGCCCCGGCCGCTCCCTGCAGCACCGTGTTGATCGCGGCCTTCAGGCCGTGTGGGCATCGGAGACGACCAGCTGGAACCCGTAGACCGCGGAAACGGAGGTCGCGCAGGAATTCGGTCCATCTGCTTCGGTCTCGCTGTGACGCCGCCCCTTTGTGAGTCCTCTGTGAGTCCTCTGTGAGTCCTCCAAAGCACAAGCGTCGCGGAACGCCGCCGGTCGCAAGCGGATGACGATGGACGAAATCCCGTGTGCCGCAGCGCTTTTCGCATACCCACACGCATGGCGCCGGACCTTGACGAACAGGGGTGGAGTCGACTTGTAAACAGGGTGTTAGGGGTTCGAGTCCCCTCGTCGGCTCTCGTGAAATCCGTTGCAGCGCAAGGGGTTTCGACCAGGCCAGCACTTTCGAGCAGGCTGCTGAGCGTCGCGTTGTGAGTCATCGTGTAGCTCCGCTTGCTGCCCGACCCGGCCTCACCGGGCGCTCGCCGTCCCGGACGAGTTGATTTCGGAGTTAGTGCCACGCCCACCTGACGGATGCGGTTGAAAGGGCACTGGTGCAGCAAACTAAGCGAGCCAGGCACTCCGTGACCACGAGATGAAAAGATCTCCGCCGGGGGCCGCCGCCTGTTCTCCCCCACAAATCAGGCCTGTGGTTCGGCAGGCCGGCGTCTGGCATCGGCTCATAGCAGGTCGTAGGTCTCGATGGATGCGATCCGATCATCCTCAACTCGAACGAACTGTGCGATGTGCGCGGTCAGCACTTGACCTTCGACGAAGGGGCCGATCGTCTGGCCGATCACACCGGTCCACGTAAGCCGGAGGATGGCGGTGTCCCCGCTCTCCATGTCGATTACGTCGTAGCGCTGCTCGCGGAGCATGCCCCACCTGCGGTGGAGTTGGCGAGAATCCCCTCCAAGGAAGTCGTCGCGCGCGCGAGGGGTCCCCGGGCACGGGCCATGCGGGCCGAGGCTGGGGAGCGCAGCCAGGAGCGCCGAGCCCGGATTCAGGACGCGCTGGCGGTGCCCCTGGTCAGTCTCGTCGGCGAGTTTACAACACCAGGGAGCCGAAGTGATGCACTGCGGGGGACCGCCAGGTCAGGGTTTGCTTTGTCTTGCGCGATTGCTTCCGGATCCCTAATGGGCCGGGCCCAAGGAGCCCCCTTCGCTTTCCCAGCGACGAATTTGTTGGCGCCGCTTCCGTCATGAATGTGCGGACCCGTGTCGGTTCCTTCAGCAGTGGGTGCCGGTTTCATCGTGGCCTCCATGGCGTCCGACGAGCACCATCATGCCCACTGACAGCTGGCTCCGCCAGCGCTGGGATCCGGCAGCCTCAGCGCCGCATGTCCGGGCATGCCCGCGACCATCACGATCCCAGGCCCAGCACGACCGGGCTCTGCAGCCTGCGCATCGCTGGCTCACCGCCGTCGGCGACTTCCAAAGGACGTGCTGGTCGAGGAAGGCGCTGACATCCACCGACCTCCAAGATCAGTCCACCGCTGGATGGGCCAGCGGGTTAGACCGTATGGTCGAGGTCATCGCCGACAGAGCGTGCTCGGTGCGTAACCGGGTCTGGCGCAGGCTCGGGGTGGGTGCCTGCGGGGTCGGGAGGGTTGTTTGCGGTATCTGGCAGTCGCGATTGACTTCGACGGGACGCTGGCCCGGCACGACACGGTACCGGACGCTGGCCCGGCACGACACGGTACCGGACGCTGCCGTGGCGGCCCTGGAGCGCCTGAGGACGTCCGGTCGCCGGGCGATCCTGGTCACGGGGCGCCGAGTGGACCACCTGCTCGAGGACTGCACCTGCGTAGAGCTGTTCGCCCGCGTTGTCGCCGAGAACGGTGCGGTCAAATACAACCCGAAGACCCGCGAACGCACCCGGCTCACCGATCCGTTGCCCACTCGTCTGCTTGACGCCCTCAGGGACCGAGGGGTTGATCCGCTCGAGATCGGTCAGGTAGTGGTCGGCACTCGGGCCAATCACCGTGCCGCAGTTCAGGAGGTCATCTGGGAGCTGGGCCTGGAGGTGCAGGTGATCGGCAACCGCAGTGCGGTGATGCTGCTGCCTGCCGGTGTCAACAAGGCCAGCGGATTGGCCCACGCGTTGCGTGACATGAGCCTGTCGCGACACGAGGTCGTGGCGATCGGCGACGCCGAGAACGATCATTCGTTCTTGCGCCACAGTGAGTGTCCAGTGGCGGTGGCCAACGCGTCGCCGTCGATCAAGGAGGCCGCAGCCTTCGTCACCCAGGGAGAGAACGGCGCGGGGGTCGTCGAGTTGATCGACGAGGTCATCGCCGACGACCTGAGCCGGCTGGGGGGCAAGCTGCCCCAGCACTGGATCAGGTTGGGCACCGATGCCCAGGGAGCGGAGGTGCACCTTGCGCCGTACGGGCACAACATGTTGGTCGCCGGTCCGTCGGCCAGTGGCAAGTCGACATTCGTGGCCGGCGTCATCGAGCGGCTGATCGACAAGGACTATCAGGTGTGCGTCATCGACCCGGAGGGCGACTACTCCACGCTGCGCGACGTCGTGGCCCTCGGCAACCAGTGGCGTGCACCGAGCGTCAGCGAGATCACGGGCATCCTTGAGGACCCGAAGGTCAACGTCAGCGTCAACATCCTCGGCATCCCACTGGGTGACCGGCCCGCCTTCCTAGCCCAGCTCGTACCGGCGCTACAGGCTATGCGCGCCCGAACTGGTCGTCCGCACTGGATCGTCCTGGACGAGGCCCACCACCTGCTGCCTGAGACCTGGGGGCACAGCCCGGCGGTTCTGCCCATGACGCTGGCCGAGACGATCCTTGTCACCGTTCATCCGGCGCACGTCGAGCCGAATGTGCTCCACCCGGTCGACGTCGTGGTGGCGGTAGGGCCGTCACCCCACGAGACGCTCACCGCATTCGCCGAGGCCGCCGGGCGTCCGGCGCCCGATGGTGACGAACTCAGCTATCAGCCGGGGCGTGTGGTCGCCTGGATGCTCGCGGACGCCACGCCGAGGGCGTTCTCGATGCGACCCCAGGCGGGGCGCGCGGAGCGCATCCGCCACCGGCGCAAGTACGCTGAGGGCGACTTGCGCTGGCACAGCTTCTACTTCCGCGGTCCGGACGACAGGCTCAACCTCAAGGCACAGAACCTGGCCGTCTTCTGCCAGCTCGCCGAGGGAGTCGACGAGCAGACCTGGATGTTCCACCTGCGCCGAGGTGACTACTCGGCGTGGTTCCGCCACGCAGTGCGCGACGACTATCTCGCCGACGCGACTGAGCAGATCGAACGACGCAACGACGTCGAGCCATGGCAGAGTAGACAGATCGTCCTCGACCTGGTCCAGGCCCGCTACACCCTCCCAGCCTGATACCGCTAGGCGTGTCCGGCAATTCGTTGATCCAGATGACGATGGGGCGCGGAACGAAGCCTCCTCGGTAGTTGGTGGCGAGTTTCTCTTAGCGGTGGCCACGCCGCGCGTCGGTTTGTGTCGTTGAAGGATCGCTCCACGGTGTTGCGCCTTTTGTAGGCGACGGGGTCGAAGCCCGGGTGGTCTGCCCCCGGCCGAGCCACGGTCGAGGAGATGGCAGACCTCGTCGGCGCGCTGAGGGATGACGGCCTTGAGGCCCCTGGCCGACACCATCTGCCGGGTGCCGCGCGAGGAGTAGGCCTTGTCGCCGAGCAGCGCCCGGGGCGTGGCCCGGTACGACCCGGCGCGGGCTGCCCGGTGGCGGTGAGTTGGGGCGCCGCAAGGTCGGCCAGCAGGTGCTTGAGCATCCGGGGAATCGCCGGCTTGGCCCGCAGTGAACGCGATGACCAGCGGGCGCTTCTGGCCGTCGACGAGCTGTGGATCTTGGTCGAGAGGCCCCGCGAGAACGCCCGATCGCATGGTCGAGCGGCTCACGAGCCGGCTCGGCGGCCGAACTCTTGGAGTTCGATTCACCCCCGTGAGGCCCGCGGGCCGTTCGACCCGGCTGCGGTTGGTGGCACGCTGATGGGCACGGTTGATCGTGGTGTCCACACTGCCCATCCAGTCCAGGTCGCCCACGGCGTCAGCCTCGGCGACAGGCGGCCAGGGGTCCTGTCGTAAGTTCCGTTGTCGCTGAACCGGTCGTGGCGCTCCCACACGGTGGTCCACGGCCCGTCGGCGGGCACATCGTGCCACGGGATCCCGGTCCGGAACCGGCAGAGGATGCCCTCCAACACCTGCCGGTGATTACGCCACGGACGACCGCGCCGCCCCTGGGAAGACGGCATCAACGGCTCGATCCGAGCCCACTGAGCATCGGAAGCAGGACGCGACATGACCCAACAATCCCGGACCATCCCCACTGGAACAGGCAGACACGCCCCAGCCCGGCCCAGGTGAGATAGGTGCGCGCACCCCGGCGCGCCTCGAACCCACCCCGTGCCTGCGGTGCTGATTCGGGGTCCCGGCAGCGGAACTAGCCCTCGTACCGAGGCTGGGGTGCAACGAGGACTGGCCGCCGGACGTTGTGGAGAGTCGCCTTGGCCACGCTGCCGAGCAGGAGTTCTCGCATGGCGCCGCGGCCTCGTGACCCGACGACGATGGCCGCAGCGGCGCGCTCGTCTGCGATGGTGTCCAACTGCTCGGCGACAGCCCGGCCGTACCCGATCCGGTTGATCAGCGGCAGTCGGACGAAGCGAGCCCGCGCTGGAAGCTCGTCCGGCTGTCGGAGGTCCTCCTCGTCGTCCTGGGAACGGACCTCGACGACGATCAGCTCGCGGTCGGGAAACAGCTCGGCTGCCGATGCCAGGGCGACGTTCCCCCCTGGCGAGTCGTCCCAGCCGACCACGAGGGGACCGGCGGCGAGCGCATCGTAGGCGGTGGTGGCCAGCGGGCGGGGCACGACCAGGACTGGGGTCGTGCTGTAGTGCACGATGACTTCGGACACGCTGCCGAGCACGGCCCGGCGGCCGCCGAGCCCCCGGGAGCCGACAACGATGACGTCAGCCTCGAGTTCCTCGGCCAGTGCCGCCATCTCGAGGCCCGCACCGCCCAACGTTCGGCGCACCACGCTGTCTGCGGACCATACGTTGGCCCGGGCCACGGCGACCCCGGTCGCGACCAGGCGCTTCGCCTCGGCGCCGCCCTGTGCCTCTACGAGTTCGATGAGCTCATTCAGGTTGCGGGCCCTTCGTCGCAGCCGCGCGAACAGTTCTGGGCTCGCGAAGGGCGGCGACCACAGATAAGCGACCCACGCCGTGGCCCCAGGCAGCAGCGAGGCGCCGACGGTGATCGCCTCCGCCGCGGCTGGTGAGCCGTCGTAGCCGACCAGCACGCGCGGGACACGCCCAACGCCGATGTCGGGTTCGGTGTGGCCCGTCATGAATCCTCCTGGCCTCGAAGGCGCTCGGACTACGAGCAGGCCACGCCACCGCGGGCCGCTCGCATCCATCATGCCCTGCCGTTGGCCATGCACGGCAAGTTTCGCCCGACACGCACAAGTACAGCCACACTCAACGAAACACGCACCGCACGCACACGCGCACCGGCCTTCCGTCAGGGATCGTGTCGCATTTCGCGGGTTGGATCAGACCACGCTGTAAGGGTCTCTGCCTGACCCGAAAGTGAGTGTCGATGAGTAGTCCGAGCCAGGATGTCCCGGCGAGTGCGGCGGCCCGCAGCAGCGGGTGAAGAAGTTGTTGGCGCCGTCGGTGAAGTGCGAGATCTGGTTGCAGTTGGTCCGTGGTGAGACCACGGTCAACGCGGCCGCGGAGACCGCGGGGGTGGGCCGGTCGACGATCAGCCGGGATCTGGTGTCACGCAAGTGTTGATCCATCTGGTCTCCTCGGAGGAGACCACGACCCAGGCCCAGGCCGCGGCATCCTGGACCAGGCGATGGCCCTGGCGGCATCGGGGCGGATCGATCCTGACGCCGACGCCGGTCTGACACCGCTGCTGCGCGCGGTGTTGAACAGCGGGTCGCAGATGATCGCCCACCGGAACCCGGCGGTTCATGGCCCTGATCGCGATCGCGCAGCACTTCGGCCCCGTCCCGGGTAGGTGGTCGCTCAGTATCCGAGGGGCTTCGCGGCGAGTTCGGTCAGGACCTCCGTGGCGCCGCCGCCGATGCCCAGGATGCGGGCGTCACGGTAGTGGCGGTCGATCTCGGATTCGCGCATATAGCCCGTGCCGCCGTGGATCTGGACCGATTCGCTGACCACCCACTCCACCGCCTCCACGGCCGTGTTCTTGGCCATGACGGCGTCGCGGGTCACCCCGCGATCCGTGGCGGGAGGCTCCAGCGATCGCTCGATCGCGACGCGGGTCACGGTGCGAGCGGCATGGGTGCGCCGATGCATCTCCACGAGCTTGTGCCGGATCAGCTGTCGGCTGGCCAGCGGCTTGCCGAAGGTATCGCGGGCCCTGGCGTAGCGGACGGCCAGGTCGAGGGCGCGCTGCGCGGTGGCGTATCCCTGGACCGCCAGGCCGAGGCGTTCGTCGACGGGCTTCTGCATGAGCAGCACGAACCCGCCGTTCTCCTCCCCGATGAGGTTGGCCCGCGGGGGCTCGAAGGTCGGTGAAGCTGAGCTCGGCGGTGTCCGAGCAGTGCCAGCCCATCTTCTGCGGCGGCCGGGCGACCGTGAAGCCGGGCGTGCCCTGCTCGATGACCAGCAGGCTGATGCCGCCGAAGCCTGGCCCACCAGTACGGACCGCCGTGGTGACGAAGTCGCCACGGACGCCGGAGGTGATGAACGTCTTGGCCCCGTTGACGACGCAGGGGTCGATGACGGGTTGCTCATCGATGACGCACCGGCTGGCGCTGTCCAGGGCTTCCTCGGCTTCGCCGAGCGTGCGTTGTAGCACCGTGGCCATGTGATCGGGGGTCGTGAACGGCTGATGCAGGAGGATGAACACGATGAGGGCGATCTGAACGTCTCGTTGCCGGGCACCAGGCTGGATGCGGGAGGTCAGACGCATGATGGGCACCACCGGGGACCCCCCAACCAGGCGTGCCCGGACCCGTGGTCCGGGTTCTTCGACGAGGAGCGGTGGCCGAGGGTGACCATCTCCCGGTACATGCGGTCCACGCCAATGCCCTGCTTGTCCACGAGTCCGAGGGCCCGGATCGCATCGGCCAGTGCGGGCGAGCGGCTGAACCGCTGGGTCAGCACGTTGTCCGCGTTCACGCCGCCGACGAACCCGCCAGGGGAGACAACGGTCAGAGAGACATCGGCCTCGACCCAGGTCACGGTCGTTGGATCGTGGAGGTTCCAGTCCCGGTGAACCACTCCGTTGAGGACGGCCTCGCGTGCAGCTCGCGCCGGGAGCTGGCGAACGACGCGCTCGGCGAAGGCCCCGCCCAGCGTGACTCGATCGTTGGCTGCTTCCAGCAGCGCTTCGATTCGCTGCACCTGCTCGAGCAGGCTCGGGCCACCAAGGGAATCGCAGCGAGACTGGGAACACGGCGTGCCCGCGGACCTGCAAGTGCTCGATGAGCAGCCCTTCGCTTCGTTCGCTCGCGATCCAGCATCAGTGGGGCGGACCGGGTCAGTTCTCTGTCCACGTCGGCTCGCCCGGCGAGGTCGTGGGTGCCCCACAGCTGGGTGAGCCTGGTACCCGTGGTGTCGACCACACAGAACTGGTGGTGCTCACCACCCCAGCCGATCCCGGCGAACCGAGTCAATGTCACGTCCTTGTCGATCATGCTTGCCAAGGTCCTCTCCCAACGGCGGAGGTGAGCCAGGGGGGCCATCCCGCCAGCTGCGATGCTGGCCGCAGGACTGCCACTTTCCCATGTCACGGATGACCGCTGCCCGGCCGCTCCCTGTAGCACCGTGTTGATCGCGGCCTTCAGGCCGGCGTGGGCAGTGCTGCTCAGGGCTTCGAGGCTGAATGGGGACACACAGCCGGTGAAGTACTGCAACGGTTTCCCGACACCGCCTGTTCGCTACTGTCCCCAAGTGCTCGGCCGCACCTGCCTTACCCGTCGCAGGGCGCCTTCACGGGACACGCCTCCTGATCGCCGTGATGACCACCCCGACGAGCACGCCCCACAGCAGGTATCCGAACAGTCCCGCCAGGCCTATGCCGAGGACTACCATCCACGGGACCGGCCCTCGAACGTCGCGTACCAGTTGGGCATGCGTGACGCCTGCCACGACGAGTAGCGCAGCCAAGACGGGCAACGGGAAGGATCGCAGCACAACCGCAAGGGGGGCGGCCAGCAGCAGGGACGCCGCTACGAGCGCGGACCCGATGATCACCGGGGCTCGCCACGTCCGTGCGCCGAACGCGTAGTGCGCGCTCATTCCTCCTGCGCCGTGGCACAACGGCATCCCGCCGATCGCCGCCACCGCCACGTTGGTCCCGCCGAGTGTGAGCGCGAGGCGACCGGGTCGCACCGCGGCTGCGGCTGGCCCGTAGTACGCCGCGGCCGCGTCGGCCGGAGCCAGGCACGAGTTGGCGAACGTCAACGGCACCTGCGGCAGCACCAAGAGCGTCAGGGCGAGACCCAGCGTCTGCCAGTCGATCGAGGGCACTGCCAGGGCTGTCGGACCGAGCCCGACGCCGAGGGAGTCGATGCTCACGATGATCGCGATCCCCAATCCGGCGGCGACCAGCGCCAGGGCGGCCGCACCACGCCACATCAGGAGCAGCGCAACCCCGATCACCGCGCCCAGCGCGACCAAGGTCTGCGGCGGTTGGTGCGAGAAGTTGGCTGGCGGGTTTGTGATGAGTCCCCACGCGATCTTGCCGAACGTCAGCCCGACCGCCAACTGGACTCCTCTGATGACCGGAAGGGGGAAGAACTTCGCAAGCCGGTCCACGGCCCCGCTGGCACCGAGGCCGATGAAGAGGACGCCCATCAGGAGCGCACCCGCGGCGATCAGATCTACTCCCGCCCCCACTGCGATGGCCAACGCGCCGAACGCCTTCAACGGCTGAACTGCGACGGGAACCCGGTAGACGCGGGCGACCAATAGATAGGCACAACCGGCGGGCAGCAGCACCGCCGTGACCGACAACCCGTTGGCGACGATGAGCGCAACCGCGATCGGGATCAGCACCCCGAGGTCGGCCACCGATCCCCCGGCCTCCCGCCACCATGACGTTTGCACGGCCACGGGTGCTTCGAGCGTCGCGGTCATCGTCACCCCCCGGCAAACGGCGGCAGGACGTCGAGGACCGACCCGGCAGGCAGCATTGCGTCATCTGCTGCCCGGTGGCGGACCCCGTCGCACAGCAGCGTGCTCATCGCCAGCACCGCGGCGACCCGAGGGCGCCGCTGCGCCTCCACCGACCCCTCGATCCGCGAGCACACGTCGCGGACCGGTCCGTGCGGGACCTCGACCTCCGCCGCTCCGAGGGCCTCGCGGGCCGCCGCGAACAGGCGCACCGTCACCATCGTTCAGCCCCCGATCGCCGACATGGGACGCTGCGGCTGCGCGAACGAAGGGTCATCGATGCCGTGGGCCGCCGCCTTGCCAGCCACACCGAGCCGCATCACCAGGGCCAGATCCGCATCTGAGGCGCCCTCGCGGATCGGAGTGCGGAGGTCCGTCTCGGACCGGGCGAACAGGCAGTTGCGCCACTGGCCATCGGCGGTGAGCCGAACCCGGTTGCAGTCGCCGCAGAACGGCGCCGTCACCGAGGCCACGATGCCGACGGTCGCGGGGCCCGCGTCGACCAGGAATTCCTCCGCAGGTGCGCTGCCACGGCCGTCCCCCGGCGTGAGGAGGAAGCCGGCCTCGGCCAACCGCGCCCGGATCTCATCGCCCGTCACCATGTCCGCACGGTTCCAGCCGTGCTGCGGATCCAGCGGCATCTGCTCGATAAACCGTAGGGACAGGCCTTCCGCCAGTGCCCAGCGCAGCAGGTCAGGCGCCTGATGGTCGTTGACGCCGCGGATCAGGACCGCATTGATCTTCACCGGATGCAATCCCGCCACCTGGGCGGCCGCGATGCCCGCCAGCGTGTCCACGAGCCGATCCCGGTGCGCCAGGCGCTTGAACGTCTCCCGATTCAAGGTGTCCAGACTGACGTTCACCCGGCGGAGGCCGGCGTCCGCCAGCGGCGCCGCCAGACCCGGCAAGCGCAGGCCGTTGGTCGTCAGCGAGACCGACGGCCGCTGCGGCAGGGACGCGATCGCCCGCACGATCTGCACCACATCGGGCCGCAGCAACGGCTCTCCGCCGGTCAGCCGGATGCTGCGCACGCCCTGCGACACCGCGATGGTCACCAGCCGCAGCAGCTCCGGGGTCGAGAGCAGGTCCGCCCCGGGCAGCCACGGCAGCCCCTCCGCGGGCATGCAGTACGTGCACCGCAACGAGCAGCGGTCCGTCAGAGACACCCGCAGATCGGCGTGGACCCGGCCGTAGCCGTCGACGAATCCGCTCATGCGCAGTTCACCCATTCCCGCGTCCCATCGGCGAACACCTGCAGCTTCCACACCGGCAGTTCGCTCTTCACCTCATCGACCAACCACGACAGCGCCGCGAAGCCCTCCCGACGGTGCGGCGTCGCAACCACTGCGGCGAACGCCAGGTCACCGATCCGCAACTCCCCGGTGCGATGCGCGGCCGCGGCGACGAGCACCTTCCGCTGGCGCTCGGCCCGCGCGACGATCTGCGCCAGCACCCGCTGAGCGTCGGGGTGCGCCTCATAGCTGAGGGACGCGACCTGCCGGCCGTGGTCGGTGTTGCGGACCCTGCCCTCGAAGGTGATCACGGCGCCCGCGGCGTCTCTGGCCACCGCATCCACCAGGGATGCCAGGTCGATCGAAGCGTCGGTCAGCACCGCCCTGCGGGGTTCGACCGGCCGAGGGTCGGGTAGCAGATGAGCGACGTGCCCCCCGCCGTCCATCATCGACACCGCATGCTCCAGCAGCGGCCCGGCGACCGCCATCCCGTCGGCCACGCCGCCCGGGCTGCCGGGCAGGCACAGCACCAGCGCGGACCCGACCTGGTACGCCCCCGCCCGCGACAGGTCCGCCGTGGGCACACCTCCGCGGGATGCCGCCCGGATCGCCTCGCCTATCCCGGGCACGACCACGCCGCCGAGCCCTGCCACGGTCAGCACTGTCACGTCGCGCGGGCCGAGCCCGGTGCCGCCGTTGGTCACCACGACCCGGGCCCCGTCGCTGATGGCCCGGCGCACCGCTGTTGCGATCGTCGCCGCCTCGTCGGCCACCGCATCCACGTCCCCGACCGTCCAGCCGAGGCCGCGCAGGGCAGCAGCGGCAGCAGCGCCGGAGTCGTCGTGGTTACGGCCGGCGGCCACCGAGTCCGAGCAGGTGATCACGGCAGCCCTCATCGCTGCCACCGCCCGCTGCGGCCGCCGTCCTTGGACTCCACCCGCACGGCCTCCAGCGATGCGGCGGGATCCACCGCCTTGATCATGTCGATCACGGTCAGCCCCGCCACGGCCACCGCGGTCAGGGCCTCCATCTCCACCCCGGTGCGATCAGCGGTCCGCACTTGCGCGGTGATGCGGACCTCGTCGTCGACGACCGCCAGGTCCACCGTGACCCCGTGGACAGCGATCGGGTGGCACAGCGGGATCAGATCGGGTGTGCGCTTGGCGCCCATGATTCCCGCGATCCGGGCGCTCGCCAGCACATCGCCCTTCGGCACGGTGCCGGCCGCGATCATCGATGCCGCCGTCGTCCGCACGACACCGGTGGCGACGGCGGTGCGCGCGGTGACCGCCCGTTGCGCCACATCGACCATCCGCGCGTGGCCGGCAGCGTCGAGATGCGTCAGGTCGGTCATATGAGATCCCTTCGACAGCCCTATTGTCGCGCCTGTGACAGCTTGGACTGCCGCGATGGTCACCGGGTCGACTCGTGCCACCCCTTTGTGACCTGCTGCGACGAGGACGCCGAATAGTTTCCGGGGCGGTGAGTTGCGGTCCTTCAGAGCGAACGGGCCTCCATGGGGTCGCGGGTGGCGGAGTTCGGAGCCCTCTCAGCGGGGGATGGTCCGGGGCCGTCGTGTTGGGGGTCCGCTCCCCGTATGCGGCAGGCGGAACCCAAACACGGCGGGCGTGTTGAGCCGTCCACAGCAGGGTTCCGGTGAGGGTGGTCTTGCCGGGATCTCGGCGGCTTTGGCTATGGCAGCTCGATCGCTGGGATCTCGCGTCCGGTCCGCCAAGGCAGGAAGGCGAGCCCAGATGCCGGCCCAACGGCGAACTTCATCGCGATCACCGCCCGCTCTCGCGCTATATGCTCGAATCCATGCTGCTGTACTCGATGGGCGTCTCGGTCGACGGCTTCATCGCCGACCGCGAAGGCGGGTTCGAATGGTCGGTCCCTGACGAGGAGCTGTTCCGCTTCCACATCGAGCAGACCCGCGAGATTGGCGGCGCTCTGTTGGGTCGCAGGCTGTACGAGACCATGCTGGTGTGGGACTCCGATCCGTCGATGCGCGAGAACGAGCTCGACGCCGCGTTCGCCGACCTCTGGTGCGCGATCCCGAAGGTCGTCTTCAGCCGCACGCTCGACAGTGTTCAGGGCAATGCCCGGCTCGCCGGGGGATCGCTGGCCGCGGAGGCTGCTGCGGCGCTCGGCGCGACCGACAAGGACGTCGAGATCGGCGGGGCCGGCCTTGCCGCGGCGGCGATCGAGCTCGGCCTCGTCGACGAGCTGCGCATGTTCCGCTATCCGGTCGTCGTCGGTGGCGGCACGCCCTTCCTGCCGCCGGTCGCCGAAGACATCCGGCTCGACTTGATCGAGACCAGGACTTTCGGCTCGCGGGTGATCTTCGAGCGCTACCGGCGCGCCCGCGACGGGTCGGACTGACACCTCCGCCGCTGGCCTATTGTCGGGCCTGTGACTGCCTGGACCGCCGTGATCCTCACCGGGGGTCGCAGCGTCCGCATGGGCCGGGACAAGGCGCACGCGACAATCGGTGGCGCCGCAATGGTCGAGCGGGTCGTCGCGGCGATCCCGGGCGCGGTGCCGATCGTGATCGTCGGCCCGGCTCCCGCGGTCGACTTCGCGCGACCGGTCGTGCTGACCCGCGAGGAACCGCCCGGCGGCGGACCGGTCGCCGGACTGGCGGCGGCCCTGCCCCACGTCGCGACGGACCTGCTGGCGCTGCTCGCCACGGATCTGCCTTTCCTCGGCGATCTCCCCGAGCGGCTCGTGCACCGGCTGGCCGATTCCGGTGCCGATGCGGTGCTGGCGACCGACTCAACGGGGCGGGAGCAGCCGGTGTGCGCCGCCTACCGCACCGCGTCGCTGCGCGCATCTGTCACAGAACTCGGCGATCCCGACGGCGTCGCCATGCGCCGACTGGTCCGGAACCTCCACAGCGTTCGCTACAAACCGCGCACGACTACCGTTGACCCGACGATGGATGTCGATACTCCGGCCGATCTGGCCAGGGCACGAGGAGCAGTGATGATGCAGGGCTGGATCGACGCGGTACGTCTCGACCTCAACATGACAGGGGAACTCGACGTCGACGTCGTCCTCGATGTGGCCAAGGATGTCGCCCATAATGTTCAGCGCCCCGCGGCGCCCGTGACGACCTACCTGCTCGGCCTCGCCGTGGGATCGGGGATGCCGCTGCACGAGGCGGCGGACAAGATCCGTGACTTGGCGTCCGGCTGGATCGCCGACGAATAGCGCTCCCATGACCCTGCACGAGCCCGATTGGTATAGCGCCCGCCGGGCTGCGGCGTGCGGCACCGTGCTGTCGGCGCAGACGGTCCCTCTCACCGTGGCCGACCGGACGGTGCTGGCAGCGGCCGCCCGCGCCTTGACCGACCTGCCCGCGTATCCCACCTCGGCGATGGACGGCTGGGCGGTCGCCGGACCTGGACCCTGGCGGCTGATCGGCACGGTGCTAGCGGGCCGCGCACCCGATGTCCTGCTGCGTCCGGGCGAAGCGTGTGTCATCGCCACCGGTGCGGCTGTGCCCGACGGGGCGACCGCAGTGGTGCGGCGGGAGGACGGCTCGCTCGCGGACGGATCGGTATCCGCCCCCGCGCCGGCAGTGGGGACCGACATCCGCCCTCGCGGCGAGGAATGCCGGGCAGGCGATGTGCTTGCGGGCGCAGGCACAACCCTCACTCCCGCCCACCTCGGCATGTTCGCCGCCGCGGGTCTCGATGCGATCGAGGTTCGACAACGGGTGCGCGCTGCGATCGTGCTGTTCGGCGACGAGCTGACCGAATCGGGTGTCGCTGGCACGGGCCAGGTCCGCGATTCCCTCGGGCCGCAGCTGCCGGGCTGGTTGGAGCGCCTGGGGGTCGCCACCGTCTCGGTGGCGCGGGCGTCCGACACGCTGGCTGCGCACATCGCAGCGATCGCCGCGGCGCGGCCGGACGCCGACCTGGTCATCACCACCGGAGGCACGGCGGCCGGCCCGGTGGACCATCTGCATCCGGCGGTTGCGGCGCTGGACGGGGCCTTCGTCATCGACTCGGTCGCGGTCCGGCCGGGCCATCCGATGGCCCTGGCGGACCTCGGCACGGATGCCGGCGCCCGGTGGTTGCTCGGCCTGCCCGGCAACCCGCAGAGCGCCATCGTGTCGCTGCTGACCCTGGGTGCGCCGCTCATCGACTCCCTGCTTGGCCGGCCCCCGGAGCAACTGTCGACAGTTGAACTCACGCACCCCACGAAGGCGCCTACCCAGGAGCACCGTCTGGTGGCATGCGTGGTCCGCGAAGGGCGCGCGACCCCCGTTGCGCACCTGGGGTCGGCGATGCTGCGAGGACTTGCGGACTCCGACGGTTTCGCGGTGGTACCGCCGGGCGGCGCTGCGGTCGGGCAGCGGGTCCCCCTGTTGCCACTGCCGGGATGACCGCGCATCAGGAACGCTCTTCCGCGATTGCGGCGCGCGTAGGACCACAATGTCAGCGCTTCCCCGACCAGGCCGGTGTGCTCCGGCGCCTCCGGCACCGAACGCAGCACCGCAAGCCGGTTGACTCCAGGCGCCTGAATGGCAGCGCGGGTGATCGTCCGAGGCTCACTCGCCCAGCAGCTCGGCCAGCACGACGGCGTCGCTGAGGTCGACCTCCTTGCTGCCTGTCAGCAGCGTGATGTTGCCCTGCCGGGCCAGGGCGCGCAGGTGTTCGATCACCTCCTGGGCCGCGGGATCATCGAGTTCGGCTCGATAGCGTCGCGTGAACTCCGCAAACTTCTCCGGGTCATGGCCGTACCAGGTACGCAGCTCTGCCGACGGTGCGACCCCCTTGCACCACTCGTCGATGTCCGCCGCTGCCTTGGACAGGCCACGGGGCCAGAGCCGATCAACCAGAACGCGGGTGCCGTCTTCCCGGGCCCGGGCGTCGTAGACGCGGCCCACCTGTACCTTGTGCTCGGACATCGGCAGGTCCTTCCGATCCTCGTACGCCACGCCTATCCCCGACATTGGTCGAGCCTCAGGGGGCTGTCAACACTGACGGCGGACGCTGGAGGCCACTGTCGCGCCGCACGGGTCCAAGTGGGATGGCGGTGGTGACTACCGCCGACACGCCGGTCGCGATCCGCTGCTGAGCGATCGGCGCCGTCCCAGGAGGCTCGCATTGTGGCCCCCGGAACTCCTGGACTTCCTCGGCGTCGAACAGGGAGGCGATTCGTGGTCCACGCCCGGACTGGTACGGGCGAGGGGCATCGCCCGTGCGGCCTCCGGGGGGTGCAGGTCGCTCACTGCGACGCGCCTATCTTATTAAAGCCGAGGTCATAATAATCACGGTCTCTACCGTCGCAGCTGTAACCAAACCCTGTACTGTGCGGGAGAGTACTCCGGGGAACGAGGAGAGAAGATGCAGGAACACCTGGCGGAGGCTCGGCATCCGGCGAGCCTCGAGCAGAGCAGGTCACCCAACCCGATGCTCGCCATGTCGACCATCGGCTTCGCCCTGACGTTCTGGGCGTGGGCACTGCTCAGTCCCCTCGGGCCCGCCCTGCGTGACCAGCTCGGGCTCACCTCCTTCCAGCAGTCGGTACTGATCGCGGTTCCCGTGATCGTCGGATCGCTGGGCCGCATCCCGGTAGGCGCCCTGACCGACCGCCTCGGAGCCAGGGTCATGTTCCCCCTCATGGCGGTGCTCACCATCGCGCCCGTAATGTACCTGGGCAATGTTGCGACCACCTATGCCGAATACCTGGTCGCCGGATTCTTCCTCGGAGTGGGTGGCACGACTTTCGCCATCGGCATCCCCTTCGTGAACTCCTGGTTCCCACCCGCCCGGCGGGGAACGGCGTTGGGCATCTTCGGTGCGGGCATGGGTGGAACCGCCATCTCGGCCTTCACCACCGTCCGCCTGACCGAATCCGTCGGCCCCGCATTCCCCTTCAACCTGGTGGCGGCGCTTCTGGCCATCTATGCGGTCGCGGCCTGGCTGATCCTGCGTGATCGCAGCGACCGCCCGCGCGCCCAGGGGAGCTGGATCGCACGGACCTGGGCCACGCTCAAGCTTCGCCCCACCATCGAACTGGCCCTGCTCTACGCGGTCTCCTTCGGTGGATTCGTGGCCTTCAGCGTGTACCTGCCGACCTACCTCAAGAACGCCTATGAGCTGACCCAGGGCGACGCCGCGACCCGCACCGCGGGCTTCGTCGTCTTCGCGGTGATCATGCGACCCGTCGGTGGCTGGCTCTCGGACCGGACCCACCCCGTCACGGTGCTCGCGGCGTCCTACACCCTCGCCTTCGTGCTGGCGGGAATTGCCTCCTTCGAATTCCCTCTGGTCCCGGTCGGGACCCTCGCCTTCCTCGGACTGGCAGCGGCCCTGGGCCTGGGCACCGGTGCAGTGTTCGCGCTGGTCTCCCGGCTCGCGCCACCGGACAAGGTCGGCTCGGTCACCGGGGTGGTCGGCGCAGCCGGGGGCCTGGGCGGCTTCTTCCCCCCGCTGCTCATGGGAGCCATTTATGGCGCGCTCGGCGATTATTCGATCGGCTTCGTCCTGCTCGCGTTCGCAGCGCTGGCGGCGCTGGCCTACACGTGGTTGGTGATTCGACCCCGGGTGCTCTGACTCACCCGGCGGGACCCGGCACACTAGTGGTCGACGCGGGGGTGCGCAGTACAGTGCGAACCAGGTGGATCAGCATGGCTGCAAAGGTGAGGAGCCAGACGGGCAATGCCACAAGGAGCAGCCACCCCGCTCCGATTCCCGCCACGACGGGCAGTTCGTCGGCCTGTCCGATGTAGATTCCGGCCGCGGCATACATCCCGAGGGGGAAGACGATGCTCCACAGCGTGGCCTCGTAGTTCAGCGGGATCCGATGGAGCCGGTGGCGCCACCATCCAGCGGCAACCAGCGCCGGGATGAGCCAGGTGGCGAAGCACCAGAACATCACAGACACTCCCGCGACCAGCCCCCGGGTTACGTTGACCATCGGGGCGTCTAGCATCTCAACGATGCGCGCCCCGGCCAGCACGGTGATCGCACACGCACCCATGGCAACCCAGTAGGGCGGGGTGAGGTCAACAGGACCGAATTCGTACAGCATCATCCGGGCCGCCACGAAGACCCCCGCCGCACCGTAGAGGACCACTCCCACGGACCAGGCGAATACGGCCACGATCGCCAGTTCGCGACGCCCAGATCCAGTGACCGGCTCCAGAGTGGCCGCGGCCACCGCCACGGACTGGCTGGCCACCACCCAGATGAACCAGGTGCCGTTGGCCATAGCCACCAGGGGACGCTCCGTACGACCGAGCACCGCTGTCCAGGGGATGACGTATCCCAGGACAAGCCACAGCAGCAGGGACACGACGAACAGCGGCGTCGCCGCCCCGTAGTAGCCCTCAGTCGCGAGGCGGACGCCGATGACGTTCGTCCCAGCGATGAAGGTGAAGAAGCCGAACGCTCGCCGTGGGTCCTGGAAGTCTTCAACCACCGCATCCCGGAAGGCCGTGAACCGCCACACGTTGAGCACGATGAGCGTGGCGTAGGCCCCGCATGCCAGCCACATCAGGACGAGTGAAGCCGTCCGATGCTGCTCGAGGTTGAGCCCGACGGACACGATGCCGGTGCCCATGACCAGCGCGAAGTAGCCCGGCGTCAGCCCCCGCACCGCGCGCTCGGTGCGACCCAAGATTTCCATGTCCACGTCGGCAGGATAGGCCCGACGGATCCGTGACCGTCAGGCCCCGGCTTTCTGGACGTCGCGGCCTGCGGGGGCCCGGCCGGTACCGCTTCCGTGGACTGCGGCCCCGGGCCGCGCGGGCCCGCCCGCCCGGGTCGGGCCGGCGGCTCGCTACCGCGACGGTTGAATCGCAGAGTTTCACCGCAGGGCTGGCAGATTACTGCGATCAACGCCCCGGGGCGCGCCCTGCCGCAGCATCCACTGCGCAGCCGCGGTTCGACATGGCCAGCTGTCCGCATCCTCACCACCGGCTTCCGCATTTCGTCACACGGAACGATAAACCCCGTGCATATCAACACACCGGCAGTGTGGTAAAACTGTCCCGTGCCCCCCGCCTCAGCCGCAGCGATCGGCAGGACGCTTTCGCGGCTCGGCAGGATCAGCCACAGCGGAGGCCAGGAAAAGACGTCCTCCTCACGCGACGCGGTCTTCCGGGCGATCGCCGAGGCCGGCGCGCCGATCCCCATGGACGGCATCTGCGCAGCGACAGGACTGCACGCCAATACCGTCCGTCCGCACCTCGACCTGCTCCTCGCAACCGGCCGGATCACGCGGGAGCAGGGCCGGTCCGTCGGCCGCGGGCGACCGCCGTGGCTGTACCGGGCGGTGGAGACCGAAGCCATGCGCCAGCGCAAGCAGCTCGCCGACGCCCTGGTGGACGCGCTGCAGGGTGCGGACTCCGCGGCGCTTGCGCATGAAGCCGCCAGCCGTTGGGCTGCGCAGCTCGAGCCGGATCACCGTCCCCGGCCCGCGCAGAGCGCGGACGATGCCGTGCTCGCGGCGGCCGATTCGCTGGCCGCCCTGGGCTTCCAGGCGACCGTCACCCCGCTGGGCGACCGGATCGATCTGCGGTCGTGCCCCTACGCGGACTTGGTCGCGGATCGGCCCGTGATCTGCGACATCCATGCCGCCCTGCTGCTACAACTGCTGGAGGCCAGCGGGCAGCCGGTGGAGTTGGAGCGGTTCGACGTCTTCCCTCGGCCGGGCGTTTGCACGGCCCACCTGCGCCGCAGCGATCAGCGGCCCGTTCGTACGATCACGATGAGGAGTCCCGAATGAGCCCCGCGCCGCAGGCCCCGTCCGATGCCGTGAAGGAATTCTTGGTGGGTGCGGGCCGGTTCTTCACCCCAGGTGAGGTCTCCGCCGATCAGCGGACGGTCACCCGGGTAGGTGGTCGCGACGGCGACGCGTTCTACCGCGACCGGTGGAGCCACGACAAGGTCGTGCGGTCCACGCACGGGGTCAACTGCACCGGTTCGTGCTCCTGGAAGGTGTACGTCAAGGACGGGATCATCACCTGGGAGTCCCAGCAGACCGACTACCCCAGTGTCGGCCCAGACTCCCCCGAATACGAGCCGCGAGGCTGCCCCCGCGGGGCGGCTTTCTCCTGGTACACGTACTCCCCCACCCGCGTGCGCTACCCGTACGTGCGCGGCGTGCTGCTCGAGTCGTATCGGGCGGCCAAGCGGGTGCACCCCGACCCGGTGAACGCCTGGGCCGCGGTGGTCGGCGATCCAGTCGTCCGCGCCCGCTACCAGAAGGCTCGGGGCAAGGGTGGCCTGGTGCGGGCATCCTGGGGCGAGGTGCTGGAAATCGCGGCGGCCGCGCATGTGCACACCGTGAAGCAGCACGGGCCGGACCGGATCTTCGGCTTCTCCCCCATCCCGGCCATGTCCATGGCCTCGCACGCCGCGGGCAGCCGGTTCATCAGCCTCATGGGGGGGGCGATGCTCAGCTTCTACGACTGGTACTGCGACCTTCCAGTGGCTTCCCCGCAGGTGTTCGGCGACCAGACCGATGTGCCGGAGTCGGCCGATTGGTGGAACGCCTCGTACCTGATCATGTGGGGCGCGAACGTGCCGGTCACCCGCACACCCGATGCCCATTTCATGACCGAAGCGCGCTACCGGGGCCAGAAGGTCGTCACGGTGTCGCCGGACTACGCGGACAACACCAAGTTCGCCGACGAGTGGCTCAATCCCCATCCGGGCACCGATGGTGCGCTGGGCATGGCGATGGGGCACGTCATCCTCAAGGAGTTCTACATCGACCGCCAGGTGCCGCGGTTCGTCGAGTACGTCAAGAAGTACTCCGACCTGCCGTTCTTGGTCGCGCTGCGGGAGAAGGACGGCGCCTACGTCGCGGACAAGTTCCTCACTGCGGCCGACCTGGGCGACACGGCCGAGGGTGCGGCGTTCAAGACGGTGCTGGTGGACCGCAAGGCCGGACGGCCGCACGTTCCCAACGGGTCCCTGGGCTTCCGGTTCAACGAGTCGGGGGTGGGCAAGTGGAACCTCGACCTGGAAGGGGTCGACCCGGCCCTGACGCTGCTGCATGCTGGCGGATCGAAGAACCTCGAGGTGCTGATGCCCCGGTTCGACATCGGGCAGGAGAACTCCGAGGGCGGCGGCGTGCACTCCCGCGGGGTTCCGGCCGTCCCGATCCACACTGTCAGCGGCGAGCGTCTCGTGACTACCGTCTTCGACCTGATGCTGGCCCAGTACGGCGTGGGCCGCGACGGCCTGCCGGGCGATTGGCCGACCGGCTACGACGACCCCGCACCGTACACACCCGCCTGGCAGGAGGAGATCACCGGCGTCCCGGCGTCCCAGGCGATCCGGGTGGGCCGGGAGTTCGCGCAGAACGCCGAGGACTCCGGCGGGCGCTCCATGATCATCCTCGGGGCGGGCACCAACCACTGGTTCCACTCCGACACGATCTACCGCACCTTCTTGGCCATGATCACCTTGACCGGCTGCCAGGGCATCAACGGCGGCGGCTGGGCCCACTACGTCGGCCAGGAGAAGTGCCGGCCGGTAACGGGCTGGGCACAATTGGCGTTCGGACTGGACTGGCAGCGGCCGGCCAGGCAGATGATCGGCACAGCCTTCTGGTACGTGAACACCAGCCAATGGCGCTACGACCGGCTCGGAGCGGACCTGCTCGCGTCCCCCTTGGGCGAGGGTCGGTTCAAGGGGATGGCCATGATGGACACCCTGGCGCAATCGGCCCGCTCGGGGTGGATGCCGTCTTTCCCCTCCTTCAATCGCAACCCCCTGCAGATCACGGCCGACGCCAAGGCCGCAGGGCAACCCGTGGCGCAGTACATCACCGAGCAGTTGAAGTCGGGGGATCTCAAGTTCGCCGTGGAGGATCCGGACGCGCCGGAGAACTGGCCGCGGGTACTGACCGTCTGGCGGGCAAACCTGCTGGGCTCCTCCAGCAAGGGCAACGAGTACTTCCTGAAGCATCTGCTGGGCACCGACCACTCCGTCCGCGCCGACGAGACGCCCGAGACCGAGCGGCCCAAGGACGTGACCTGGCGCGACGACGAGCCGATCGGCAAGCTCGATCTGCTGGTCTCCATCGATTTCCGCATGACGTCCACCGGGCTGTTCGGCGACATCCTGCTGCCCGCGGCGACCTGGTATGAGAAGCACGACCTGTCCAGCACCGACATGCACCCCTACGTGCACGCCTTCACGCCGGCCATCGACCCGCCGTGGGAGACCCGCAGCGACTACGAGATCTTCCAGAGCCTGGGCCGGGCGGTCTCGACGCTGGCGGAGGGGCACCTCGGGGTCGAGCAGGACGTGATGAGCATTCCGTTGACCCATGACACCCCGGACGCGATGGCCGTCCCGGGCGGCGTGGTCCGTGACTGGCGCACCGGCGAGGTCGACCTCATCCCCGGCGCCACCGCGCCCAAGTTCATCCCCGTCGAGCGCGACTACACCGCGATCGGCGCCAAGATGTCCGCACTGGGCCCGCTGCTGGACACGGTCGGCACGAACCACAAGGCCGTGGCCGTCAACACCTCCCCCGAGGTCGCCCTGCTCGCCCGGATCAACGGCGTCATCCCGTCCGGCCCGGCTGCCGGGCGGCCAGCGCTGGTGACCGATGTGCAGGCGTGCGAGGCGATCCTGGCGCTGTCCGGCACCACAAACGGCCGGGTCGCGGTGGAGGGCTTCCAGGATCTGGAGCGGCGCACCGGCCAGCCCATGGCGTTCCTGGCGCAGGAGCACGAGGGCAAGCGGATCACGTTCGCCGACACCCAGGCACGGCCGGTACCGGTGATCACCAGCCCCGAGTGGTCCGGCAGCGAGCACGGCGGCCGCCGGTACACGGCGTTCGCCATCAACGTCGAGCACCTCAAGCCGTGGCACACCCTCACCGGACGGCAGCACTTCTTCCTCGACCATGACTGGATGAGCGAGGTCGGCGAGCAGCTGCCCACCTTCCGGCCGCCGCTGAACATGCACCGGCTGTATGGCGACCAGGGCACCGGGGCCGGGCGCGAGGTGACCGTGCGGTACCTCACGCCGCACTCCAAGTGGTCGATCCACTCGGAGTACCAGGACAACCTGTTCATGCTGTCGCTGTCCCGCGGCGGGCCGGATCTGTGGATGAGCCCGCAGGACGCTGAGGCGATCGGGGTGAAGGACAACGATTGGATCGAGGCGTACAACCGCAACGGCGTGGTCGTCGCCCGGGCGATCGTCAGCCACCGGATGCCCGCGGGGACGGTGTACATGTACCACGCGAAGGACCGTACGGTGGACGTGCCGCAAGCTGAGACGTCCGGGAAGCGCGGCGGCATCCACAACTCGTTGACGCGGCTGCTGATCAAACCGACGCATGTGATCGGGGGCTATGCGCAACTGACCTTCGCGATGAACTACCTCGGTCCGACGGGCAATCAGCGCGACGAGATCACCGTGATCCGCCGGCGCTCGCAGGACGTGACGTACTGATGGACCAGGGCAGCCGAGTCGCAGATCGTCGGCGGTTGCACGATTGGCGCCTGGAATCAGCCACATCCGGTCGAATCCGCCCAGAATCGCCATCCTCCGGCGTCGCGCATCATCATCGATTCCGGACGGCCCAATGCTCCCCACGCACGAGGAGGACGACCAGATGAAGGTTATGGCGCAAGTCGGCATGGTGATGAACCTCGACAAGTGCATCGGGTGCCACACGTGCTCGGTGACCTGCAAGCAGGCTTGGACCAACCGGGCCGGCATGGAGTACGCGTGGTTCAACAACGTGGAGACCCGGCCCGGCCAGGGCTACCCGCGCACGTATCAGGACCAGGAGAAGTGGCAGGGCGGCTGGATCGTCAAGCGCGGGAAACTGCGGCTGCGGGCCGGCGGGCGGCTGCATCGGCTCTCGAAGATCTTCAGCAACCCCAAGCTTCCGCTCATGAGCGACTACTACGAGCCGTGGACCTACGAGTACGACACGCTGATCTCCGCCCCGCTGGGGGAGCACACCCCGGTCGCCAGGCCGAAGTCGCTGATCAGCGGCAAGCCGATGAAGATCGAGTGGTCGGCCAACTGGGACGACGATCTGGCTGGCGGCCCCGAACTCGCGCCCAACGACCCGGTCCTGAAGAAGATCAAGGGCGAGGTCGGCGATCGCGTGAAGTTGGAGTTCGAGCAGGCGTTCATGTTCTACCTGCCGCGGATCTGCGAGCACTGCCTGAACCCCTCCTGCGTCGCGTCCTGTCCCTCCGGGGCGATGTACAAGCGCAGTGAGGACGGCATCGTGCTGGTCGACCAGGACGCTTGCCGCGGTTGGCGGATGTGCGTCTCGGGCTGCCCGTACAAGAAGGTGTTCTTCAACCACCGCACTGGCAAGGCCGAGAAATGCACCATGTGCTACCCCAGGATCGAGGTTGGGCTGCCGACCGTCTGCTCGGAGACCTGCGTGGGCCGGCTTCGCTACCTCGGACTGTTCCTGTACGACGCCGATCGCGTGACCGCGGCCGCCTCGACACCCAACGAGCGCGACCTGTACGAGGCGCAACTGGACCTGTTGCTGGACCCGAACGATCCGGCCGTTATCGATGCCGCCCGGCGGGACGGCATCCCGGACGACTGGATCGAGGCGGCGGGCCGGTCGCCGGTCTACCGGCTGGCCTGCGAGTATCGCGTCGCCCTGCCGCTGCACCCGGAGTACCGGACGATGCCCATGGTCTGGTACATCCCACCGCTGTCCCCGGTCGTGGACGCGCTGCGGGACACCGGCCACGACGCCGAGGACGCCGGGAACCTGTTCGGGGCGCTGTCCTCGCTGCGGATCCCGATCGAGTACCTCGCCGAGTTGTTCACCGCTGGCGACGTGGTGCCGGTCAAGCGTTCGCTGCACATCCTGGCGGCGATGCGCTCGTACATGCGCGACCACAACCTGGGCAACGAGGCGCGTCCCGAGCTGTGCGAGGCGGTCGGGATGACCGAGGAGCAGATGTACGAGCTGTACCGGCTGCTCGCGATCGCCAAGTACGAGGACCGCTACGTCATCCCGAAGGCGCACACCGAGACGGCCCGGACGCTGGACGAGCTGGCCTGCTCGCTGGACTACGAGGGCGCCCCGGGCATGTACGAGTCCGGCCCGTTCGGCGAGGCGTCGGGACGTCCGCAGCCCGTGGCGGTGGAGACGTTCCACGCCCTGAAGCAGCGGCAGACGTCGGAGACGATCGTGCCCGCGGAGGATCGCGGCGCCCGGGTCGGCCTGCTGAATTGGGACGGCGTCGGGGTGCCGCTGGGCATCCCGACGATTCCGCCGCGGCGCACCAAGGGGGAGGACGAATGAACCATCACGCCGATCAGGTGGCGGCGGCGCGGCTAGCCGCATCGTGGCTGCTGTGGTACCCGGACGAGGAGCTCGCGGCCCGCCTGCCGCGGATCGGCGCGGCAGTCGCGACCCTGCCGCCCGCCCTGGGCGATCCGCTCGGCGCGTTCCTCGATCACCTCGCCGAGACGCCGCTCATGGACGTGCAGCGGCACCATGTGTCGGTCTTCGACATGAAGCGCCGCGCCTGCCCGTACCTGACGTACTGGACCGACGGCGACACCCGCAACCGCGGGGTGGCGATCCTGCGCTTCAAGCAGGCCTACCTGGAGGCGGGTTTCGACCCGGGCGACAAGGAGCTGGCGGACCACCTGTCGGTCGTGCTGGAGTTCGCCGCGGTCGGCGACCGGCTCACCGGCGATGCGCTGCTCGCCGAGCACGCCGGACCGGTGCGGCTGCTGCGCGAGGCCCTGGTCGGTCTGGACTCGCCCTATTCGCATGTGGTCGACGCAGTCATCGCGACCCTGCCTGCGCTGACCCCCGAGGTCCGCGCCCGGATGGCGCAACTGGCCGCGGGCGGGCCGCCGGTGGAGCGGGTCGGGCTGGAGCCGTACTCGGCGACCCTCCCGCTGGTCACGATCGGGGCCCGGCGATGAGCGATTCGACCACCCTGGACATCCTGCTGTGGGTGGTGCTGCCCTACGTGACGATCGCGGTGTTCGTGGTGGGCACGATCTGGCGCTACCGGTACGACAAGTTCGGCTGGACGACCCGCTCCAGCCAGCTGTACGAGCGCAAGCTGATCCGCATCGCCAGCCCGCTGTTCCACTTCGGCATCCTGGCCGTCGCCATGGGGCATGTGATGGGGCTGCTCGTTCCCGAGTCCTGGACCGAGGCGCTGGGGATCTCCGAATCCGTGTACCACTTCTTCGCCGTGACGCTGGGCGCCTTCGCCGGGTTCGCGACCGTCGCCGGCATCGCGCTGCTCATCTACCGCCGCCGCACGGTGGGCCCGGTCTTCGCCGCGACGACGAAGAACGACAAGACCATGTACGTGTTCCTGGTATCGGCGATCTGCCTGGGCGTCATCGCCACCATGGTCGGCGCCGGGGTGATCGGCGAGGGCCACAACTACCGCGAGGACGTCTCGGTCTGGTTCCGGTCGATCTTCCTGCTCAACCCGCAGCCGGAGCTGATGGCGGGTGCGCCGCTGGCGTTCCGCGTGCACGCCGTCGCGGGCCTGGCGCTGTTCATGGTGTGGCCGTTCACCCGGCTGGTGCACGCCTTCAGCGCGCCGATCGGCTACCTGTTCCGGCCGTACGTCGTCTACCGGGACCGCGGACCGCACGACGCGGGCAACCGGCCCCCGAGGCGCGGCTGGGAGAAGGTCGGGTGACCACCACGACGTCGGCGCCGCCCAAGGCGCGTCCGCGCCGGCGGAGCCTGGCCATCCCCAACCAGCACGGCGCCTGGGCGTTCCTGGCCGTCCCGGTCCTGCTGGTGTTCATCCTGGCGGGCTGGACCGCGATCGGCGTGTGCTTCGCCCTGGCCTGGTTCCTGTCCTACCCGGCCAGCTTCTTCGCCAGCCGGGCGGTGGTGATCCGATGGCGGCGCGGCACGTGGTCGCGGCTCGCCAAGCGCGAGCTGTCGGCAGCAGCACCCTGGATTGCGATGGCCCTAGTCCCCGCCGCCGTCCTGCTGGTGCTTCGGCCCTGGCTGATCGTGCTGGCGCCGGTGCTCGCCCTCGCCTGGTCGGCCAGCCTGTGGCTGGCCCGGGCCGGACGGGAGCGCGGGGTCGGCAACGACCTGCTGCTGGTGGCCCAGGCGGCGCTGGCGGTCCCGCTGATGTGGGCCATCACGATCGACGCCCGACCGCCCGCCGAAGCGTGGGCGGCGGCGGGCATCTGCCTGGTGTTCTTCACCGGATCCGTTCTGCACGTCAAGTCGCTCATCAGGGAGGCCGGGGACCGCCGGTGGGCGGTGGCGTCGCGGGTGTTCCACACCGCCGCGCTCGGCCTGGGCCTATTGTCGCCGTGGCTGCTCCTGCCCTTCGGCGCCGCCGCGACGCGCGCCTACGCCGTGCCCGCCGGGAGCAGGCCCGGGGTGATCGGCGCGGTCGAGTCCCTGGTGTCAGTGCTCGTGGTGATCGGTACGGCGCTGGCGCTGGGTTGACCTGGCCGTCCCATATCTTTTTTTACGGCAAGCACCGTAGTAAACTGAATCCTAGGCTGATTGACCCATGACGAAAGGGAACCTGATGACCGACTCACGTACCGAGATCCCGCTGGCGCAGGCCGAGCACCAGTGCGGCTGCGGGCACGAGCACGATGCCGAGCCGGTGCTGGACGCCCGAGCCATCCCGCACGCGATCAGGCATGCCACGATCTTCGGCGCCCTGGACTCCATCGCGCCGGGAGGCGGGCTGGTGCTGATCGCCCCGCACGACCCGCTGCCGCTGCTGGCCCAGGCCGAGCAGCGCTACGACGGCGCGATTCAGGTCGAGTACCTGCAGCGGGGGCCGCAGGAATGGCGGCTGCGGCTGGTCCGCACCCCCTGATGCCTGGCCCGGGGGCGGGCGTCGGTAGGACCG
This sequence comes from uncultured Actinomycetes bacterium, assembly GCA_964510455.1. GTDB lineage: Bacteria > Actinomycetota > Actinomycetes > S36-B12 > CAVXYG01. The sequence goes on along the minus strand of CAZECO010000003.1, from coordinate 21,452 downwards.
GGCGGCCCGTCATGCGCACGGCGCACATGGATCTGGCCCAGCGCCCGTTCATCGTCATCTGGGAGGCCACGCGGGCCTGCGCGCTGGCCTGTCTGCACTGCCGGGCGGAGGCGATCCCGCAGCGCAGCCCCTGGGAGCTGACGACGCAGCAGGCGTGCGACCTGATGGACGATGTCCGCTCGGTCGGCCAACCGCCCCCCTTCTTCGTCATCACCGGCGGGGACCCGTTCATGCGGCCCGACCTGTACGAACTCGTAGCCCACGGGGCGGGCATCGGGCTGCCGGTCGCGGTGTCGCCGTCCGGGACGCCCGCCTTGAACGAGCCGAACCTGCGCCGGTTGCGGGAGGCCGGCGCGAGCGCGATCTCGCTGAGCATCGACGGCGCCGATGCTCCCACCCACGACGGGTTCCGCGGCGTCGAGGGGAGCTTCAACCTCACGCTGGCCGGGTGGGCGAGGGCCAAGGAGCTGGGGCTGCGGGTCCAGATCAACACAGCCGTGACGCCCTCCAACTTCCGCCAACTGCCCGACCTGCTGGCCCTGATCCACTCCCGCGGAGCGCTGACCTGGTCGTTGTTCTTCCTCGTCCCCACCGGCCGCGGAACGCACCTGCCGCAACTGAGGGCGCAGCAAACCGAGGACGTTCTGCACTTCTGCTACGACGCCAACCGGATCGTGTCGGTGAAGACCACCGAGGCGCCCGCGTTCCGTCGCGTCAGCTTCCAACGGCGCATCCTCGCTGACCGGGGCATCCCGCTGAAGGGAGCCGGACTGACCGGTGTCGAATACGACTACCTCGTGCAGCGGATGCGGGAGTTGGGGCTGCCTGAGAACGATGAGGGACCTCGCCGCCCGCCCCTGCCGATCAGCGCCGGCCGGGGATTCGCCTTCGTCTCCCACACCGGACAGGTGTACCCCAGCGGATTCCTCCCGGTGTCCGCCGGCAACGTGCAGGACCGGCCACTGACCAGCATCTACCGGGACTCGACGCTCTTCCGGCAGCTGCGCGATCCCGACGCGCCGACTGACCGCTGCGGAGCCTGCGAGTTCCGCCGGGTGTGCGGGGGTTCGCGCCCGCGGGCCTTTGGCGCCACCGGCGACCTGCTCGGCGACGACCCGTTGTGCGCCTACCAGCCCGGCAGCTTTGGGTTCGCCGACGACATCGAGCGCCTGCTGCCCGTTGCCTCGTAGGCTAGCCGGGCTGCCGGTCATGACCTGCAGACGCTTCTGAACGTCACCGGCCCCGGCCTCGGAGATCAGCCGACCGGCCCGGCGTGCAGGATGCCGTGCGCCCCGCGCTCGGCATCGCTCATGGCGTGCGTGACGAACGGGTAGTTGCCGGCCTCGGGCAGCACCAGTTCGACGTATCCGCCCTGGGCCGGGAACAGGCCCAAGGCCTGCGCTCCCCCGCTTCCGGGGGCCAGTTCCACCGCCCCTTCCCGGTAGACGGTGTCGAACTGGCCGCCGACGACGTGGAACGAGCTGCCCCGGTTCGGCCCGGCGGCGAGCACCCAGATGCGGATCCGCTCGCCGACGCCGGCCTGCAGCGGCGCGTGGTCGTACTGCATCGGGTACCCGTTGAACGTCACCAGGTCCGCCTCGCCAGCGGCGATCGCCTCCGCGTCTGCGGTGCCCTCCTGCGGCCCCAGGTAGGCCTCGGACTGCACCAGCAGGAACTCCCGGTCCACCTCGGGCAGGTCCGGCGGGTCGATCACGACGGCCCCGAACATCCCGTTGGCGATGTGCATCGACATCGGCATGGTCGAGCAGTGGTACATCCAGATCCCCGCCCGGTTCGCGGTGAACCGGTACTCCAGCTCCTCGCCGGGCGCGATCGTGCGCATCGGACCGTCGGGCGCCAGCGCGCCGGCGTGGAAGTCGATGGAGTGGCCGATGCTGCCGTCGTTGACGAGCGTGACGACGAACGTGTCGCCGACCTTCCCCCGCAGCACCGGTCCCGGGACCGTGCCGCCGAACGTCCAGCGGGTCTGCCGCACCCCGGGGGCGACCTCCGCGACGACCTCCGTGACGACCAGGCGGACGTGGTGCTCGCGTTCCGGCGGAGCCGGGGCCAGGCGCGCGTCGCGGGCCGAGAAGCCGGCGCCCGGGGACGCCATCAGGTCCACCCGCGGCGCCTCGCCGTCCGCCGAACTCGCATGATCATGGGTGGCCGTCTGTGACCCCGGCACGTCGATGGCCAGCACCATTCCCATCTGCCGATGGCCGGCGATGGAGCACCAACCGGACAGGTCGCGGCCGATCACCCCGAGGTCCATCGTCGCGGATTCGCCCGGGCTCAGGCGCGGGGTGCGCTGCCCAGTCTCCAAGGTCAGGTCGTGGACATCGTCGCCGGTGTTGGTCAGCGTGATCACCAGGGAGTTGCCGGCAGGGACGCTGATGGTGTCCGGGACGAAGCGCATTCCCTCGACCGCAACCTCCACTCGGGTCGTGACGCCCGTCGGCGCGGCTCCGGCGTCCGAGGGGGCGGCGCCCGAGGCACCGCTGCCGAGCGCCGCAGGGTCGAAGGCGACGCCGGCCGACAGCGCGAGCATCACGATCGCCAGGCCGACGGCCAGCCCCGAGCCGTGACGGGCGGCCCAGCCCGGCGGAACAGCAGCCGGGTCGCCCTTCGCCGCGGAACGCTGCCCGCGTATCGAGGTACCGATCGCGGCGACAGTTGCGCCGAGTGCGCCGAGCACCGCGACGGACGCCACCACGCGCACCGCCGACGGGCTCGGCAACACGCATAGCGCCAGCGCCAGGTTGGTCACCACCAATCGGAGGGCCATCGCCCGGTCGACCCGCTCGTTGCGGGCCCGGACCGCGACCGGCCCGCCGCCCGCCATCACCGGCAGCAGGTAGGACAGCGAGCCGAGCAGCACCTGCAGCACCCCGCCGACGACGGCTGCGGCCGTCAGCCTGCCGCCCGCGGAACCCGTCGAGGCGAGCAGCGCGACCGCGAAGGCGAACAGGGCCGCGCCGATCCAACAGACACCGGCCAGCGTCGACCAGGTGGCGAAGGAGGCGGGCGGGCGCCGGCGCATCTCCGTCACCATCGGCCCCATGCTCCAGACCGCGGCCAAGAGGTACGCGGCCACACCGAGCCCGCCGATGATCGGCGCGCCGCCGAGCAGGCCGCCGGCGGCGACCAGCGTCGCGAGCACCAGTGCGGGCAGGGCCTGCCGGGCGTGCCGCTCCGCGGTGCCGGCGATGCGGGTGCGCAGCATGGTCGGCCACAGGGTCAGCAGGGTGCCCAGGATCGGCAGTCCCACCCAGCCGAGCAGGCCGAGCGCGGCGTGGGCCAGGACGACTCCGGAGGGGTCCAGGCCGGACAGCGCGCCCCGGGCCAGGGCGACCCCGAGGCCGATCGTCGGCACGGCCAGCGCTCCGGCGGCCACATAGAAGCGCACGGTCACGGCGAACCGGCTCGGCAGCGCCCCGCGCAGCGCCCGGACCAGCACGACCACATGCGTCACGACCGCGGCCGCCGCCACCGCTCCACCCAGCGCCACGAGGCCCTGCGCATCGGCGATCACGCCGCCGACCACGGCCAGCGCGCCCGCATTGAAAACGATCAGCCGCGCCGCCTCCGCACGCCGGTCCGGCGCCGGCAGCCGCAGGACCGCCTGCGTGAAGTGCCAGCTCCACACCAGCAGCGCGTTGCTCACCGCCCCCAGGAGCAGCAGATGCACCATCAGCCAGCCCGCGGCGGGCACCTGCCGATGCAGCACCGACACCATGCCGGCCGCGGCGATCCACGCCAGCACGACCGAACCCATCCGCACATGCCAGCCCGCCCGGGTCATCGCCGCACCACCAGGGTCACGGAGATCAGCAGGAACGCCAGCACCGCGACCACGTTGAGCGCGCTGCCGGCCTGCCACGCCCACCCGAGCTCGCGCACATCCGCGGCGGCGCGCAGCAGCAGGGAGCCCTGCAGCAGCACGGTCGCGGCGTACAGGACCGGCCGGTACGGCAGGGGCCGCAGCAGGACCGCCGGCAGGATGATCGGGGCGTGCGCCAGCACCATCGACATCGCGAACCCCAGGCCGACCGCGTGGATCGCAAGGTCGTACCCGGGTCCGTCGTGCTGCGGACCCAGCAGCAGGAGCGTGAGCCCGCAGACCGCCAGCCACGCGATCCCGGCCAGGATGTTCACCGCCACGTACCGCGGCAGCCCGGTGCCCCGCACGAGGCGCACGGCCACGTCGTGTCGGGCCAACCAGGCCGCGATGACCAGCAGCGTCCCGGCGAACAGCTCCGTGCCGGGCGTGGGCCACAGCAGCGCCGCCCCGGCGAGCGGGACCGCCAGCGTGGTGGCGATCGCGAACTGCCGCACCGCCCCGGGGTCCGGGCCGCCGACGCGGGCCAACTCCAGCCGCTCCCCGGCGATCGTCAGCACCAGGAATCCGGCGATGCAGGGCAGGATCGCACCGGTCGGGATCCCGGCCCACCACAGCAATGCCGAGCTCACCGCGAGCACCGACCCGAGCCACTGGATCAGCAGCGCCTCCGACCCGCCGCGGCGCCACAGCGCGGCGTACACCCCGAAGAGCGCGGCCGCGCCCAGCGTCTGGGCGGCGTGGCCGGCGGACTCCGGGAGCGGCGAGATGAGCAGGAGCCCGCCCCCGCCCAGCAGCCCCGGGGCCAGCAGCGCCCACCGGGTGCGCAGCGCGATGGCGCGCTCCAGGGCGATGAGGGTGCCGAGGAAGCCCAGCAGCATCAGCGGTCCGTGCACGGCCTCGAGCCGTTCGAGGCGGATCGGGGCCGGTAGGCCGGCAAGCAGCAGGCCCGCGTTCAGCCCGGCCAGCAGGCTGATCCCACCGAGGCCCAGAAGCACCAGGCGGCGCCGGGGAATCGTCGTCCGCGTGCCGGCCGTGATGGGTCCGCGGGCGGTGATCGCCGGCGCGGTCACGGCCTCTCCCGGGGCGCTTGCAAGACGAGGATGCAGCCGTCCGGGGCGCCGAAGGGCGTGAGGGCGACCCCGTCGGAGGGCGCGCCCAGGCTGTCCAGTGCGCCCGCGACCATTCCCTCGTGCGCGGCGCAGACCACCTCGGGATGGCGCTTGGCGACATCCAGCAGGGGGCACGTCGTGAGCACGATCCTTGTGTCGGCGCGGTTGGCGCGCGGGCCGAAATCGAGCTCGGCCAACAGTTCGACGACGCGTCGCCGGGCGGCGGGCCGACCACGGGGCGCGCGCCTGACGCCGGCGGGGTCGAGGCCTGCTTCGCCCGCGCCGCCGTCGACCAGCGCCCGCCCCCAGCGCTCCCCCGCGGTTCGTGCCTCCGCCTGCGGATCCGGGCTGTGTGCCGCGATGTGCGCCGCCAGCGCACCGGCGAGCGCCCCGTACTCGCGCACCCGCGGATCGGGCTCGCGCAGCGACTGGCTGGCCCGGTAGCGCCAGGCCGGGCGGCCGCGCCCCGGCCCGGCGATGCGCTCGCGGGTCACCAGGCCGCCCTCGACCAGGGCCTCGAGGTGCTCGCGCACGGTGTTCGGGTGCTGGTCGAACTCCCGGGCCACCTCGTCGACGGTGAGATCGCCCTGATGCTGCTGCACGTGCTCCAGCAGGCGCGCACGCGCCGCCGAGAGGTCGGGCGCGGCGGCGCTGCGGCGGACGGGGGCGGGCCCGCGAGCGGCGCTCAAGGCCCCTCCAAGTGCGGGCGACGCTGTTCCATGCCGACCAGTTTATTCACGGTATCTAGTGTAGTAAATACCGGGACTGCCCATCTCGGCATGTCGGCATCCCCGCGCATCTGCGGCTCGGGCGGGCCCGCCCCCGGGCCCGCTGGTCCGGGTCGCTAGCGTCCCCCGATCACTCTCCGGTGAGGTCACGCCAGAGTTCCGCCGCAACGTCGTTGAGTGGTTCTTCCCCGCCGCCGCCCGGCACGTCGGGCTCGGCCACGACATGCGCACGACCACACCCATCGCCCCCGACCTGCCCATCGAGGACCTGCGGATGCCGGTGATGCTGGTCTCCGCCGCCGACGACCCGTACCTGACCGCCGATGTCGTCCGCTACTCCGCCACCCGGCTCCCCGCGGCACGGGTCCTGATCTGCGAGTCCGGCGGGCACCTCCTGCTCGGGCAGGGCGATCTGGTCCGGCGCGAGGTCCGCGCCTTCCTCGCCGGCGCCGGGATCGGGCCGGCAGCGGCATCCTGACACCGCTCGGCCCAGTGCCCATTTCGCGGGTCCGTGGCGAGGTGGGCGGTACGCGCGGCGCTCCACCAGGCTGGCCAGCGTGCCCGGAGGGCACAATGCGGCCATGACCGCGGCGCAGGACATCGAGATCCGCACACCGCACGGACCGATGCCCGCGTACGTGGCCCGCCCGGCCACGGTGCCGCCGCCTTGGCCGGGCGTCGTGGTGATCCACGACTTCACCGGGATGAGCCACGACCTGCGGGCGCAGGCGGACTGGCTGGCCAGCGAGGGGTTCTTCGCGGTGGCGCCGGACCTGTACTACTGGGGCAGCCGGCTGGGGTGCCTGCGGACCATCATGCGCGACCTTGGTGTCCGCCGAGGCCGGTCGTTCGACGACATCGACGCGGCCCGGCGCTGGCTGATCAGCCACGACGGCTGCACCGGCATGGTCGGCGTCATCGGCTTCTGCAGGGCGGGGCTACGCGTTGGCGCCCGCGGCGGACCGCGGCTTCGACAGTTCCAGCGTCAACTACGGCGGCTGCCCCTCCGACGCCGAGCAGTGGCTGCCGCAGGCGTGCCCGATCGTCGGCAGCTTCGGCGGCGCCGACCGGTCCCCGCTGGGGCACAAGGCGGGCCGGCGCCTGGACCGGCTGCTGACCGGCTTCGAGGTGCCGCACGACGTCAAGATCTACCCCGGCGCAGGGCACGGCTTCATGAACGACCACGACCCCGAAGACCAGACCCTCATGCTCAGGTTCCTGGTCCGCATAGGGCTTCGTCCGCTACGGCGCCAGGCCCCGTCTCGGCGTGCGTGTGCCTGGTCGGTGTCTGTAGCGGGTGTAGCGGGTGTAGCGGCTTTTGGCGATGAGGGGGGAGATACCGCGACCAGGCATCGTGCAGGTCGACGAACTGGAAACACGCGGTAGATCGAGCCAGCCATGCGCCGCCCACCTGTGAGTCATCCGTGAGTCGGGTGTGAGTCAACTGTGAGTCCTCCGGAGCATAAACGTCGCGGAACGCCGCCGGTCGCCAGCGGACAACGATGGACGAAATCCCCTTGTGCCGCAACGTATTTCGCGTACATCGACGCACGGTGCCGGATGCGGGCGAACAGGGGTGGAGTCGACTTGTAAACAGGGGGTTCGGGGTTCGAGTCCCCGCGTCGGCTCTCGTGAAATGTGTTGGGGGGCAAGGGATTTCGGCCAGGCCAGTACCTTCGAGCAGGCTGATGAACGTCGCATTGTGAGTCACAGGCGCGAGTGTGGCTCACGTTGTACTCGTCCGCGTTGAGCGTCTGCTGCCCATTTGGCCGACGCGCGGGGCGCGCGGCTCGGGTCTCCGGGCGGCATATGCGTCCCCGGGATTCCAGGGTCGGCGGGCGATCCTCCGACTGGCCTCGGGTGTATCCCCCAGTTCGTCCCCTGTGCGGAACACCGTGCCGGTAGCCCAAGAGCGCACGGTAGGGCTCTTTGACCCGGTCGCTTGGAGTTCGAATCCCTCCGGACGCACCAAGTGTGTTATGGGACAAGGGATTTCGCGGTTTGCAGTCCCCCGAAATTGACCTCGTACATCAACCCGTACACCAACTGGGCTGAAATCCGCCTTTGCGACTGTCGCCGGTCGACCGCGGATCCCGGCGGGCAGACTGCTGGCTGCGCTCGGCTTAGATCAAGGCCCAACGCCGGCCACAGGCCCTCGCCGGCGTTGGGCGGCCAGCTCGGGCTCGAGCCACGTTTGGCAACGAGTAGTTCAGGATCGGCTGAATGACCGACACCAGCAGTGGGAGTCGCTGGCGCCGCGTCGATAGCGGCGCGGTCGAAGGTATTCCACTTGCGCCCTTCCAACATCAGAAGCTCGCGCGCGGCGGCCTGTACGTCGATCGCGGGAGGTCCTCGTCCTGCCCGGCGGCGGGCACCGGGCAGCCGGCACCGTTGCGAATATCGCTCTCGATCATCTTGTTCTCATCCCTCACGAGCAACTAGAACTGGGCGTTGAAGGCGGACTCGTACGCCTTCGCCTCGGACGGAGTGATCTTGCCCGTGACGCGCAAGAGGTACCCCTCGTGCTGGTAGTGGTACTCGGTGCCGAGGACGCCGCCGCTGCCCTGGAGTGTGTCCTGAATGAACGTCGCCCGGGCGGCGGCCGCAGCCTCGTCTGGCCATACCTCAAGGAACGCACCCTGGTCTACGCCGGGCTCTTCGCCGAGGGGTTCGGCGCGCGAGTCATACATGACCGCACCGTCGATGTAACCGCCCGGGCGGCCGATCTTGTCGTTCGGGTCGTTGTCCTCGGTGATCGTGACCACATTGGAGATTTCAGGGATCTCGGCCATTAGCGCGTTACCGATCTCGGTTGCAGACTTCGCCTCCGCCCCCTGCGTCTCTGTCTGCGTCGCTGTCGGTTCGCCGCTGGAAGGCGAACTCGCAGGCTCGTCGGATCCGCAAGCGGAGAGGGTCATTACTACGGCGAGCGTGGTAGCAGCTATGACGCGCATGCCGGAAGAGTATCCGTCCGGAGATGTCCAAGGTTGGGCCAAATAGCCCCAACCCCAAATCGGCGTTCAGTTCAGAGCCAACCGCGTTATCACATCACTTTTGAGATGATCGTCAAGTGGATTTCCCGCCCTTCTCCACGCTGCCTCGTTCGACAGATTGTTGGTGCCACGCGGGCTTCCGCCCCGGAAACAGGAGGCGCCCCGGCCACTAGGGCCGGGGCGCCTCTGAGAACCCTCACCTATGAAAGGAGAAGGAGTTTGATCCTAACTCAGCCCACACCTGGATGGCACATCAACAACGCTGGCGGGTCTACGCCAGACCAAGCACCTTCAGCTTGGCGGCGCCGAACTCGACGTCGCTCAGGATGCCAGCTTCATGGAGCTCCACCAGTCGATCCAGATGGGCGAACGCGTCGTTCTGGCGGCGGTGCGAGGCGGAGCGGAGCAACTGGTCTTTCGCCGCTTGGTACTGATCCACTGTCAGTGCGGCGCGATGGGGGCCCGCAGGCGCTTCTTGGAAAGAACGTGTCAGTGGGCTGCGAGGCGTAAGATGCTTTTCTGGGAAAATCGACTTCGATCGGGTACGAGATGGGATTTGTCGAAAAGCTGGCTGTGGGCGTTGGTGCCGTCGTGCTCGCCGCCGTCGCCACCTCGGCCTACAAGGATGCTAAAGAGACGAAGCGCCGCAAGGAGTCGCCGCTTTGCTTCGATGAGGGCATCACTCAGGGCGAGTTCGTTGTGATGGCTAGCGATGCTGCAAAACGTACGCCGCGGATCAAGGATGTTGCCGTATCCGGCATGACCGTTACCCTCCGGGTCAGATCCAACAGTGGCCTCTCCACGTGGGGAGCCGAGGTCGACTTCAACGATTACGGTCACCTCACCGGCACCTACTGGATCAACACTGAAAACTCTGACTCGATAGTCCCCAAGCATTTTGCAGAGGGCTTGAAGGAGCAGATTGGGAGTCGCCTCACCGGGGCCCGCTGGACGTAGTCCGCCGTGACTTTGTGGACGGCAGTCGCCTGGGACTCTTCCGTGATTGCACAAATGCAGTCAGTTTGTAGGGGTGTTGCAGCGAGCCGGTGCGCCACGAGGCGCTCGAACGGAGGTGTGAGACCGCAGTCGTAGTGGTGGGGGGGAAGCTGGAGGCAGCCGGATCCGGGGATCGCAGGGTGGGAGCAGCCTGGACAGAGTCGTGCCAGTCCAGAACTGCCGGGGCTGGGCGCGGCGGGCGAGGCGGGGAGGTTTGCAAGAGGAACCGGCGTGTTGCTCCTCTTGGCTTCTGGCCAGCTCTAACCCGGGGACAAGGGCTGGCCAGCGGATCGCGGTCCCTGCACCCGAGTTCCGCAGGATGTGGTCACGCGATTGGCCGATAGTGTTTGCGGGGTAACGGGTTTCGGCTGGTGCGGCGCGGGGGGTCGTGTGTCCACGCCCCGGGAGGGGTGCGCCGCGGTGTGTTTACGCGGGTGAGGCCGTGTTTGCGCGCATCAGGCGGGCCGGCGGGGGCACGTTGCCGGCGCGGAGAAGCGCGGATTGCTCGTGGGTGGGGTCGGTGCTCTGCACCAGGATGCCGGCGGGTCCGGCGAGGGTGATCTCGTGCAGCCGCTGCATGGTGGCGGCGATGGTGTTCCAGGTGGCGCCGGTGCGGTTCTCGGCGATGCGGACCAGCAGCAGGGCCAGCCAGCAGATCAGCACGTGGGAGCGGATCCGGGGCTCGATGCGGTGGTAGACCGGCCGCAGGTCGAGGGTGGACTTCATGTCCCGGAAGCCGCGCTCGGCCTCCAGCAGGTTCTTGTACGCCAGCGCCGCCTCCGCGGGCGCCAGGTGCGGGTCGGAGGTGGAGATCAGGTACTTGCCGTCCAGCTTCTCCTCCGCCGCGACCTTGGCACGGTCGATGACGAGCCGCCCGGTCGTGGTCTGCCGCAGGTAGCGGCCCAGCGCCTTGTGGTCCCCGCAGCGCGCACTCGGCCTTCACATGCCCGGCGAGTTCCGCCTCCAGCCGGGTACTCGCCTTCGCGGCGCCGGCGCTGGCCAGCGCGGCGGCGGTCTTGGCGCGGGCGGCGGCGATCCGGTCCAGCTCCGCCGAGATCCGTTCCAGCGCGTTCTCCCGGGTGGCCTTGTCCTTGACCGCTTCGGCGGGGTTGAGGCAGACGATCCACCGGATCCCGGGGGTGGAGTCCAGCTTCGCCTCCTTGACCAGCAGGTGGTCGTCGACGGGGGTGAACCGGCCCTGCCGGGCCAGCGCGGCGGCGGCGGCGGGGCTGCGGTCGCGCATCCGCTCCCCGGCGATCCAGTGCCCGCCGCCGCGCCGCAGGCAGGCCGGGTTCGCATCGGAGGAGAAGCCGCGGTCCGCCACGGTGACCACGCGGCCCAGCTTCCAGTCCCGCATCCCGTCGCGGACCTCCGGCAGCACCGAGACGTCGGTGGTGTTCCCCGGCTGCCAGCACCAGCAGCGCGCCGGGATCCCCTCCTTGCTCACGGCCGGCCCGATGACGACCTGCGGCAGGTCGGGGCGGTGGTCCTTGGAATGGCCGCGGCGGCGGAACCCCTCGTCCAGGCGGTCGGTCTCGAAGTACGACGACGTCGTGTCGAACATCAGCAGGTCGACCTCGAGGTTCAGCAGGTTCGCCACGGAGAAGAACACCGCCTCCTGCACCTTCGCGGTGGCGTCGGCCCCGATCAGCAGGTCCATCGCCCGGTAGGCCTGGTCGTCGCTGAAACCATCCAGCCCGGCGATGGCCACGTCGAGGGCGGCCCACTCGGTGGCGGAAAGCTTCGCGTGCCTTCTCGACCAGTCGAGCAGCCTCCGCCAGAACGACGGGGAAGGGGTGTGTCGTGGGACGATCTGCCAGCGTGCTCGGACGTGAGTTCGACCGAACGGGACGCAAGTGACAGGTGGCGCGTCAGGCGTTGGCGAGGGCGGTATCAGGCGATCTGGGTGGTGACGTCGTCGAACTCTGCCACGATGTGGATCTGGCCGCCGAGAGCTTCGATGTACGTGCGCAGGGTTGTCAGCTCGGAGCGGTCGATGTCGCCGCGTTCGATCGCGGAGACTCGGCGTTGGGAGATCCCCATGGTGGTGGCAACCTGTTGTTGGGTCAGGCCACGCGCCTTGCGCAGCTCGACGAGGCGGTAGCCGGCGATCTGGTTCTCGAGGGCTTCGCGGGCTGCTGCGCGGCGTTGCGGGGTCGTGCCGCGCTGTTCGCGCACGTCGGACCAAGTGGTGTGTCCGGTCATGGTGTGCCGCCTTTCAAGTGCTTGAGCCAGTCATCGAATCGTTGGTCGGCAAGGGCGATGGCTGCTGGGTACCAGGTGCGCCATTGGCCGCGTTTGTCGCCGGCGACCAGCAGGATCGCGTTCCTGGTCGGGTCGAAAGCGAACAGGATCCGGCAGGTGCCGACCCGCAACTCCTTCATGTTCTGGTGTCGACTGCCGGTGATCGAGTCGACCAACGGCCGGCCCAGCCCGGGTCCGCCCTGGGCGAGCATGTCGGGTAGGCCCAGGATCCAGGCGCTCACCTCGGGTTCGAGGATGACCTCCCAGCCTTGGTCCACGGGGATAGCATAGAACGTGAGAGTTCTACGCGGCAACCTGTCTGCCGGGGGTGCCAGACCCGCCGCTGGACCTCACCGGGTCACGTTGCCAAGGTCCTCTCCCAACGGGCGGAGGTGAACCAGGGGCCATCCCGCCAGCCGCGACGCTGGCCCCAGGACCGCCACTTTCCCATGTCACGGATGACCGCTGCCCGGCCGCTCCCTGCAGCACCGTGTTGATCGCGGCCTTCAGTCCGGTGTGGGCATCGGAGACGACCAACTGGAACCCCGTGGACCGCGGCGACGGAGGTCGCGCAGGAACTCGGTCCAGATGCTTCGGTCTCGCTGTGACGCCGCCTTCTGTGAGTCATCTGTGAGTCCTCCAAAGGACAAGCGTCGCGGAACGCCGCCGGTCGCAGGCGGATGACGATGGACGAAATCCCGTGTGCCGCAACGCATTTCGCGTACCCACCCGCACGGCGCCGGACGTTGACGAACAGGGGTGGAGTCGACTTGTGAACAGGGGTTAGGGGTTCGAGTCCCCTCGTCCGCTCGGGTGAAATCCGTTGCGGGGCAAGGGATTTCGACCAGGCCAGCACTTTCGAGCGACCTGCTGAGCGTCGCGGTGTGAGTCATCGTGTAGCTCCGCTTGCTGCCCGACCCGGCCTCACCGGGCGCTCGCCGTCCCGGACGAGTTGATGTCGGAGTTGGTGCCACCCCCACCTGACGGATGCGGCTGAAAGGGCACTGGTGCAGCCACAAAGCGAGCCAGGCACTCCGTGACCACGAGATGGAAAGATCTCCGCCGGGGGCCGCCCCCTCTCCTCCCCCAGAAATCAGGCCTGTGGTTCGGCAGGTCGGCGTCTGGCAATCGGCTCACAGCAGTCGTAGGTCTCGATGGATGCGATCCGATCATCCTCAACGCGAACGAACTGTGCGATGCGCGGTCAGCACTTGACCTTCGACGAAGGGGCCGATCGTCTGGCCGATCACACCGGTCCCGTCAGCCGGAGGATGGCGGTGTCCCCGCTTTCCACGATGTCGATCACGTCGTAGCGCTGCTCGCGGAGCATGCCCGCGCCTGCAGTGGAGTTGGCGAAGGTTCCCTCCAGGGAAGTCGTCGCGCCGTTCGACTTGATCAGGTTCGGGCGCTCGATCGTGAAGGCGTCCGCGGTGTGGTGGTCTCGGAGCTATTCTCCTTGCACTCCGGCTTGGAGTCGTTGGACGACGGCTGCTGGCTGCGGCATGGGTACACCTACGGGCGCCGATCCCGGTTGTCAACGGGGGTCAAGTCCCTGGGCGTGGTGTACGGCTGATTCTTCGAGTGGGTTTGGCTAGAAGGGGTTTTGGCCGGGTTCGGGTGTGAGGGGTTCGCTGCTGGTCGGCCTCCATTCATCGAAGTCGTCGGGCCAGGGCGCGGGTCGGCCGAGGTCGTCCCAGAAGCCGGTCTCGAGGCCGGCGGCGAGGCGTGCGAGGTCGTCTTCGCGGCTGTTCGGGGTGTGCGTCATGCGGCCGGCTCCAGGTCCGTGTCGAGGGCGGGTGCGGGCAGGGCGGGCGGTTCGGCCGTCCGGGCGCGGGCCAGGACGTCGAGGGAGAAGTAGCGCCGTCCCTCGATCCAGTCGTCGTGCTGTTCGGCGAGCACGGCCCCGACCAGGCGGGTGACCGCGTCCCGGTCGGGGAAGATGCCCACCACGTCGGTCCTGCGCCGGATCTCCCGGTTAAGGCGCTCGTTGGGGTTGTTCGACCAGATCTGGCGCCAGATCGCCTTGGGGAAGGCGGTGAACGCCAGCACGTCGGCCCGCGCGCTGTCGAGGTGCTCGGCCACGTCGGGCAGCTTGTCGGCGACCGAGGCGAGCAGCTTGTCGTACTGGGCGTGCACCGCGGGTGCGTCGGGCTGGTCGTAGACGCTATGCAGCATCGCCTTGACCGCCGGCCACGCGGATTTGGGGCACTCGCTCATGAGGTTCGCGGCGTAGTGCGTCCGGCACCGCTGCCACGACGCGCCGGGCAGGTTCGCCGCGATCGCCTCGACCAGCCCGGCGTGCGCGTCGGAGGTGACCAGCCGGACCCCGGTCAGGCCGCGGGCGACCAGGTCGGCGAAGAACGTGTTCCACGCCTGCTTGGTCTCGCTGGTGGCGACCTTCACGCCCAGCACCTCGCGGTGCCCGTCGGCGTTCACCCCCGTGGCGACGAGCACGACCGCGTTGACCACCCTGCCGTGCTCGCGGACCTTCATCGTCAATGCGTCCGCGGCCACGAACGTGAACGGCCCGGCGTCGCCCAGCGGACGGGTCCGGAACGCGGCCACCTGCTCGTCGAGGTCGGCGGCCATCCGCGAGACCTGCGACTTCGACAGGCCGGTGATGCCCAGCGACTGCACCAGCTTGTCCATCCGGCGGGTCGAGACGCCCAGCAAGTAGCAGGTCGCCACCACGCTGATCAGCGCGGCCTCCGCGCGCTTGCGCCGCTCCAGCAGCCACTCCGGGAAGTACGAACCGGTCCGCAGCTTCGGGATCGCCACGTCGATCGTGCCCGCCCGGGTGTCCAGCTCCCGGTGCCGGTACCCGTTGCGCCGGTTCACCCTATCCGCGCTGGGCCGGCCCCACTCGGCGCCGCACACCGCGTCGGCCTCGGCCGACAGCAGCGCGTTGATCACCGTCGACAGCAGATCGCGCATCAGATCCGGCGACGCGTCCGACAGGGCCTGGTCCAAAACACCAGCAGGGTTGAGAATGTGAGGTGCGGTCATCGTGATGCTCCTTTGAGAGTGCTCTGAACGGTTCACTCGAAGGATCACGCGATGGCCGCGCCCATCGTCGGCGACATGCCGAACGACGATCACAACAACCGCGCTACACCACTATCGGGGACACAACTTCAACGGGTGCGGAAACGGATCGAGACGTGCTAACCCCCGAGGCACGACCCCACCTGGATCAAGCCGCTGGATCGTGTCCTAGCCCGAACCAACCCACTTCTGTTCTCTGCCTGCCGGCCGCCACCTCCCCCGCCACAGCGAGGAGCGGCGTACGGTGACCTGCACGCCTCGCTAGGCATCGCTTATGCAGGGCGCGCATTCATCCCGGACTTATTGTTATGGGAGGTAGAAGGCCCGGGAGCTCGTTCCCCCGCTTCAGTCCTTCGCGGCGAAAAGACGCACCTTCTCGGCGGCGCTGGCGACGGCGGGAGGACTGTCACTCGGGCGGCCAGGACCCACCGAGCAAGGTCTGAGCCTCCTGAACTATCAACTGCCGATAGTGGTCTCTGTTCACGTCCCACGACGGGCTCCAGTCGTCCCATTCACTAACCCATCCCACCATTGGCTGAAGCGCCTCGGGATAGTCCAACTCATGCCACCCTTGGTACCAGATCAGTCGCCCGGCAACCTCGGGCTCGACGGTCTCGTCGACGATGGTCTGGCACAGCCAGCGCACGAGGTTCCAGCGCTCGGCCCGCGTGTTGAGCGGCTCGGGCGGCGCTAGGTCCAACTCAACGGTGACTGCACGGAACAAGTCGTGCGCATCGCCCTCTTCACGCCGCGACAGACCTGCGAGCAACGGAAGAGATGGCGAATCGACACCCTCGATCAGTGCACGCACAGCCGCGTCGACCAACTGGTCAGCGCCCACGATCTCATCGAGTGCCTCTCGGATGGCGTACATCCGAAGATCTCTCAACCCGTCCATGATCCGAGTCTCGCAGAGGCGATACGGGCACCCTTGCTCATCGATTTCCACTTCCTTCCCGGCCAGTGACCGGCGAGATGCCCCGGACCCGGACAGCAGTCGCGGCGGAAGGGGCGCCCCGCCGATTCCTCACTGCAGTCCACCGCGAGTTCTTCCTCGACCATCTGAATCTCCTGGTGCGCTCGGGCCCGGCGGCCTCGCGGCCCCCTCCCGTCGACGATCAGTCCTTGTCCGGCGAGGCGACGAGTTCGTCGTGCCGTGACTGGGTGCCTGGGTCGAGACGGGCGTCCTGGGTGCTCCGGCCGCCGTTGAGGACGCGGACGCATCTGCCTCCGAACAGTTTGATCGCGCCGTCGCCGCAGGTGTCGCAGCCCAGAGCTGAGAGCATGCGGGCGCGTTTCCGCTCCCAACGCGCCGCCGCCGTGATCGAACGGGAGACGTACGGACCCCCGTGCATCTTGCACAGGTCGGCGCTGCCGGCGCCCGGGATCAGCGGGCAGGGCCGGTGCGCGAGCCGGCCCAGGGCCGCGTGCCCGGTGGCGACCACGGCCTCCTCGGGCCACCGCGCCAGGTCCACCACGTCCAGGACCGACCTGCCGTCCTCGCAGCGCCACACCGTGAGGTACGGCTGCAGGAACAAGCCCGCCGCGAACCGCACCGCGGCAGCGTTGCTGTAGTCCACGATCAGTGCGTCCTCCAGCCACCGGCGGTCGCGGTCCACGGCGACCGCCCGCTCATGCCCGATGCCCTTGTCGTCGAGGTGCGCCTGCAGCTCCTCACGCAGGTTCCTGCCGAGCACCTCCACCGCCTTGCTTGCGGGCGGCACCGTGCCGACGATGGCCACCGGGCCGGTGAAGGGGAACGTTCCCTCAGCCCCGTCGGGCTCGGCCGCGGACAGCCGGACCGTCACGCGCGGGGCGCCGTCGAAGTCGAAGACCACGTCCTGGTCGAGGTGGCTGGCGATCACCTGCTCGCGGGGCAGCGGACGCACGGCCAGGTTCCGGTCGGACGGATCCACGGTCCCGAAGCCGGCGACGAACCGTGCGAGGTACGTCTCGAGCTCGGTGGGTTCGAGGGGCTGAGGGCTCGGCTCGAGGCGGCGAAAGATGCGGCTAACGATGCCCCGCCGCTCGTCCTTAACCGGGCGCTCGGCGGGGGCGGCGCCCCGTTCGGCCAGCCACTGCCACGGCCGTGCGTTCGGCACAGGCGGTGCGGCATCGGGCAGGGACTGTGGGTTGAAACCGGCCGCGAGGGCCAGGCGGGTTCGTGGGGACATGGATGACTCCCGGTGCCGTCGGTTCCCCACCGCCTTCCGGTGGGGCCGGTCTTCCTCCGGGGGCACCGTGCCGAGGCTCCGGTTGCCGGGACAGCTCGCCGGAGGGCGTTGGCGCTGTCCACTCTTGACCTGCCTCCATGATGCCGTGGAGTCCCGACAGACCAGCGGGACGAAATCCCCCGCAGTTGTGCGCATGCCCCGGATTGGGCTGCCGCAGCATGCCAGTTGGCCCTACGCCACCATCAGCGCACCCATGACGCGCTCCCGCGGTGCAATGGACGTCCGACTCCAGGTCCCCCAGCAGCGCCTGGACCGTGTCCGCATGCACCGCGGGGTTGCCCACCAGTCCGAGTCGGACCAACGGGTCCCCGTGCCGCGATGCAGCCGCCATCACATTCGGCTTACCCGTCAGTGCAGCCACAAGGGGACCGAGCAGCGGATGGTCGAGGCTGGCGGGAACCCAATGTGCGGCCGATCCCAGACCTCGCATGCGTCGCAGGTCGTACCGCAGGAAGTGCTCCGGATCCTGATCTGAAGCGAGTTCAGCCAGCAGCGGCCGCAGCGCCGGCCGACCGAGGCCGTGATTGCTTGCCATAGCCGCGCGGATGCGGTTCTCATCGAAACGCAGGATGTGGACCTAGTAGCGATCAAGCACAGGGCAGCGGAGATCGGGATGGGCCGAACCTTCACTCCGGTCCCCACAGTGACCGCGTGGTCCTCCGCGCAACCCTGCGGGTCCAGAATTCCTGAACCGCACCCAACAACGACAGGCCATCCGCGAGGGTTGCAGCGTGGTCCCACGCAGGCGGGCTACCTGCTTCGGAGGGGAGGACAGCACGGGCCGTCCCGATGGCCGTATCCGATGACGTTGCCGGAGTGGGCCAACTCTGGGACGTCGAAGAGCCCAGGTGTCGCGACGCATGCCCGAGCCTCTCGGCAAGCGGGCCGCCTCCGCGCGCCCGCCGCCGCGTAGGTCCTCACGCGTCGGCGACGGCCGCTCGAATCAGGCGCACCTGCTCGTCTTGGCACCACAAGCCGATCAGGCCCCGGTAGTGCTCGATGAACTGGTCGTGCTCATGCGGCGGGAAGGTCGCGCGGACGGTGTCGACGATCACGGCGTCCATCTCGGCGCCGCTGAACCACTCCAGCGCGATCTCGTCGAAGTCGCGCAGCCGGGCATCGCACCAATCCTGGTACCGGTCCGCGTCGAAGTACTCGTCCGCGAGCCTCCGGTAGCCAGGCAGCTTCTCCTCGTATGTGAGGTCCTCACGGTCGGCTATCTCGTAGTACCGGGAGGTCTGCATGTCCACCGTGGTGGGCCTTTCGGTGACCAGGCAGTAGGCGCTCCACCTGACCAGCGCTTTCATCGCCCAGGGGAAGTAGTACTGCAGCGAAGTGATCGCCACGTCCGGACAGGCGTTGGCAAAGTCGATCGGGAACACCTGGTCGGGTCCACCATCGGCCCCGCGCCTGACCAGCATCTCGCAGGAGTTGAACTCCCACCGGAAGAAGGCGTTCACCGTCCGACTGATCGTGACGCACTCGTCGCCGGCCTGGGCTGAGAGGAAGTTGTGGTCCACCGCGTACCGGGCGTGCATCGGTTGCTCGGGAAGGAAGTGCATGACCATCGTCTCCGGTCCGATGGACAGCGACCGAGCGAAGACATCGTAGGGTTCGGCAGCCTGCAGGTGCATCAGCATCTCGCCGGAGTCGTCGTAGGCGCGGAACAGGCCGGCCGGCGTGTCGATGCGCGAAACGCCCCGCCAGCCCGACCCGTCGAAGGGCTTCATGTACATCGGATAGCCCACCTCGTCGGCGAGCGCGGCAAGGTCGAAGGGCACGTTGTAGCGCTCGGCGGTGTAGGCGTACTTGGCATGGTCCAACGGGTTCTTGTAGGGAACCAGCACGGTCTCGGGGATCTTCATCCCCAGCCGCATCATCGCGCAGTAGGCGGAATGCTTCTCCATCGACTGGAACGTGAAGGGGTTGTTGAGCAGGTACACGTCGTCCATCAGGGCGACCTTCTTCAACCACTCGCGGGGCACGTAGTACCAGTAGGCCAACCGGTCGATCACCAACTCCTGACGGGGCCGGTCTCGAAGGTTGAAGGGCTCGATCGTCGTGCGTTCGGTCGTGATCCTGTGGGACGTGCCGCGCCCGTCCGGGATCGGGCCGAGGGCCCGCACCAGAGACTCGAACGCCGTCGGCCAGTCGTCCTCCGTGCCGAGCAGCAGCCCCACCAGGTGGGATCGTGTGGTGCCGTCCATGGTTCCTCCGGTTCTTCCAGCTGAGCGTGGCGATGTGCTTCTGGGCCATCCCCTGCCATGACCCACGGCGCATGGACCAGAGGCCGTGAGGCCGGCAGCGCCCGGGACGGATGCTCGAACGAGCCGGTCCCCACCGCCGGCTGGATGAATACCCGGCGGCGCAACCATGCCAAGTGGTCGCCGTCGGCGCTGCCACCCTCGCAGCGGAGGTGGAGCACGGAAACTCCAGCGGCTGGAAGCCATGATGTGGTCCGGCACCCCGAGGCATTGGGGGACCACGCCTGCCACTTGTCGCGCTGCATGCGCCCACTGTCGCGTATCAGGTGGGAGGGATGCCCGTCCCGTTCCACGCCTCGCGCAACAACAGGCGCAGGCCGGGGTCCAGGCAGTCGCGCCAGGCCGTGTAGTTGTGCCCGTCGGGATTCTCCACCAGCTCCACGGCCACGCCCAGCCGGTTGAGTCGCTGCGCCAGCGACCGGTTATTGGCCAGGTTCTCCTCGCCGGTGCCGCAGGTCAGCCTGACGAGCAGGTCGGCCAGGCGGTGGGGATCGAGGTCGAGGTCCTCGACGAAGCGCACTATCCGGTCGTAGTGGCGAAAGCCGCGCTCCATGCCGTCCGTGCGTGGGCGGAAGAAGGATCCGGCCTGGCTGAACACCCCGGCGAAGGTACCGGGGTAGCTGGTCGCCGCATGCAGCATCGCCAGTCCCCCGAGGCTCGCACCCATCCCCACGGGCCGCCCGGACGTGGCGAATGCCTCGGTCACCCTGGGCAGCATCCCGTTCACGAGGGCCCGGGCATAGGCGGGCGAGGCGGAGTAGCTGCGGTCGCGGTCGATGGGCTGCAGGAGCAGTACCCGGCAACGCAGACCGGGCTCGATAACGGCCAGGGTCGACACGTACCGCAGGAGTTGTGCGAGGTCTGCGTACTCGGGACCGTCGTGGACGACCAGCAGAGGCAACGGCGCGGCGGGGGTCGAGTCAGCGGGCACGTGCAGCTGCCCGCTGATGGCGACGGCTGCGTCTTCATCGACGACCTCAGCCGTCCGCCGATCAGGGACCGGAGCCCCAGGGGAATCCTCCCAGCTCGCCAGCTCCCAGTGGCGCCGATCGTCGCCGCCGGAGTCCCGGGGGCGAGTGCGCACGGAGACCACAACCTCTCCGGCCGCCGGCACCCGCATGGCGGGGTCATCCTGAGGTGTCGAAGGGGTGCGCACCGCCACCGGCACGAAGGTTCGGGCCTCCGCGTCCCAGCGCGCCTGGGCATCGGCCGCATCGCCGACCGACAACCACCAAGGCCGGCTGTAGCCGGGGAACTCGATCTCGGACTTGTCGCCGAAGACGGAGCGCACCCGTCGCGGGTTCGTCGGGTCGGGCACCATCGACTGAGTGCCGTCCGGCCATTCCATGATCACCAGGTACTCCATGCGCGCCACCGGCGGCCTCGGGATCCTGGCGACCCATTGGACGCCCTCGAGGTGGAACGTGGGATCGGCCCCATGATCCCGCAGGTGGTACCAGACCCGCCTCGGGCGGCAACGGACATCCGTCCCGATGCGGAAGGTCACCTCGTGGGTCGCCGGGTCAATCGAGGGCCCCGTTGGAGGCGGCGAGCCGCCCGGGGAACGCATCCGTCGATGGTACCGCCGCCGACGCTACCCCGCCGCCCTCGATGCCGCACGAAGGAATGCGGACTGCCCGGGACCGCTTGCCGACCCTCGGGGCATGTCCCTCCAGTCTCACTCGGGAGGTCATACCTGGCTTCACCCTTCCCGTTTGTCTACTAATCTGATATACATGGTGGGGTTGCGAGGTCCTCTGACGCAGGATCAGGACTGGGTCTTCCGTGGCGATGCGCCCGAAATGCCGGCGCTGTCGGCGCTCGCCCCACCGGTCTCGGGTCCGGGTATCAGCTCAGCTGCGTGCTGCTGAGAAGGGAAGGTTCCGTGATCAAGGAATCCCCAGCGGGAACCGCAGGGTTCGGCACACAGCGCGTCCACCTGCCGGGAACACAGATCCTGTCATCGGTGCTGGAGACGATCGGCAACACACCGAT
>CAZECO010000002.1:0-66980 GCA_964510455.1 uncultured Actinomycetes bacterium | reverse complement strand
ACCACATCCCCGCGGGGAAACGCGATCAGGCGATCAAAGTGACCCAACTCAGGACTGACGACCGATGTGGCTTCCGCAACGCAGACGAGCCGATCAGCCCTGGGGGCACAACGCTTCTTCAGCGGCCGCACGAAACGCGATGAAGGTCTCGCCGCTGCCGACTTCCTACTGCGGTTCCGCGAGTGGGGCGTCAGTGCCCAAGTTCCGGCCTTCCTAACGCGGCACATGCGTCCTGTCGGCCCTTCTGATGGCGTCCGGGTCGAGGACGCATTGGCCGACTGGGTTGGACTCGCACCTCGGCTGAACGACCTGGGAGGCAACCGGGACATCTTCTCGGCGGGCGGCGTCGCAGGTCTGCCCTCGGCACTGTCAACGATCAAGAATGCCCTGAGCCAGGAGTCGGCCCACCGCTCATCCGCTGTGCAGGCGGGAAACGACATCCGAAGTGCCGAGACACGGAAGCTCCTGGCCGAGATGCCAGTCGACCGGCTCCGGGAGGCAACCCGGGACCGGCTGCGGGTCGGCGCCTTGACGGATGCGGGATTCGCCACCGTGCTGTCCGTCCTCGACCACGGTACCCGGCTGGAGCTGTACCCCGGGATAGGCCCGACCACCGCCACCCGGATCCGTGGGGCCGCCCACACGATCTGGCAAACGACATTCGATGAGATGCCAGCGCGGATCGACGTCACGAATCCGACTGATCTGACAACTGAATTCGTCCGCCGGCTCGCTGCTTGGGACGCCGTCCGCAGATTCAAGCGGTCCGCGGCCGACCTGGACCTTGTCGAGGCCCTGGCGGGCCTCGCCCGCTCGCTCGATCCGAGTGTCAGCCACCTGGCGGTGTTCGCCGCCGGGGGACAACCCTTGGGCGGACTCCTTGAAGATGTCCAGCGAGTGATCGGCCTCGCCCGAACCGTCTCGCGTGCGCCAAGCTCAGTGGCCGCGGTGAACCCCTGGGACGACTTGATGGCTCGTCCGGCTGACTACTTCGCGATGTTGTCCGAACTCGGCTTCATCTTGGAGGACGAACAGAAGACGCACGGTGACCTGCCGGAGGACATCGTCGAAGCAGTCAGGGCCCTGGAACTGGACACCAGCTACCTGTCCGCATCGCTGCGCGGCTACCAGAGCTTCGGCGCCCGTTTCGCGATTGTTCAACGTCGAGTGATCATCGGCGATGAGATGGGCCTCGGGAAGACCGTTGAAGCGCTCGCAGTCCTGGCCCATCTGCGGGCGAACGGTTCTTCGCACGCATTAGTGGTCTGCCCTGCTGCCGTGGTCACCAACTGGATCCGTGAAGTGTCGTCCAAATCCGCGCTGCGACCACATCGGGTGCACGGTCCACAGCGCCTTGGCGCCGCCACCACCTGGGTTCGTGACGGAGGCGTGGCTGTCACGACCTTCGAGACGCTCGGCTCGATCCAGGAACAGTTATCAAGCGTCATCGACCTCGGCTGTGTCGTGGTCGATGAGGCCCACTACATCAAGAACCCCAACGCCCTGCGCTCACAGAGGGTCGCCCGCGTTCTGGAGTCGGCCGACCTGGCCATCCTGATGACGGGAACGCCGCTGGAGAACCGCATCGATGAGTTCCGCAACCTGATCGCCTACCTGCGACCAGACCTTGTCGTGGACGCCCAAGAACTCGCACCCCGACGGTTCAGGCAGCAAGTGGCACCTGCCTACCTGCGTAGGAATCAGGAGGATGTCCTCCTCGAACTCCCCGACCTGGTGGAGGTGGAGGAGTATCTGCCGATGTCGGCCGAGGACTTCGCGTCATACCGGCAGGCGGTGGCTATCGGGAACTTCATGGCGATGCGGCAGTCCGCGATGTCCCAAGGGACGCGATCCGCAAAAGTGCAGCGGCTGATCGAACTGGTCGCGGAGGCCGAGTCGAACCGGCGCCGGGTGATCGTGTTCTCGCATTTCCGCCAGGTTCTGGACCAGTTGACCCAGATCCTGCCCGGTGAAGTATTCGGACCGCTCACTGGATCCACGCGCCCGCCCGTACGTCAGGACATGGTGGACCAATTCTCGGCTGCCGGACATGGCGCAGTTCTCGTGTCACAGATCGAGGCTGGCGGTGTGGGCCTAAACATCCAAGCGGCCTCGGTCGTCGTGATCTGCGAACCGCAACTCAAGCCCACGACAGAGTGGCAGGCCATCGCCCGGGCGCACCGGATGGGACAACTCGAGTTGGTCCAAGTCCATCGGCTGCTCTCCGAAGAAGGCGTCGATCAGCGGGTCACGGAGATCCTGGCTCGCAAGCGGAGGCTCTTCGACGACTTCGCGAGGCTCAGCGAGACCGCTGCCAGCGCGCCGGAAGCAGTCGACGTGTCAGAGGCAGAACTGGCACGTGAGGTCATCGCGGCCGAGCGAGAACGACTGTTCACGACGGCTCAGGAATCCGCATCCACCACGTGAACCTTGAGACCGGACATCTCGCCAACGATGGCGAGCGTGCCCTTGCTCATGGCACCGAACGCTCGTCAAGCGTGCGATCAGCCAGGATCAGCCAAGGTGGGTCTCTGGCCATGCGTCGGAGCCCCGTGCAACCGTGCGCCATGACGGAATTTCGAGCACCCAGCCCCAAAGACGACGCTTCCCCAAGCACGGCCGAGGACGCAAACGAACAGTCCTCTAGCCGTCCGGCAGCGCGGCGCCGCAGCGCTGATCCGCTGGCCCGAGGCCTCGGCGACCCGCTATACCGCCCCGCCTCGACGTACTTCCCGGGCGATGCAAGCGTGAGGACAAGGGTTCGGTCTCGCTGAACCCCTCAGGGACGACCCGATCGCAGAGCCGCCGCCGCGGTCGTTCGCCAGGGGCCGAGGCGGGTTGCGCTAGTTCGTCTGGCCTGGCGCATCCCGGATCTCGGTGATCCATCGACCCGCCGTCGGAATCCATGTCCCGTTACCGCTTCCGCTTAGAACGGGTTCGAGCATTCCTGCGATCAGCGATTCAGCGGCTTGCGCGTCTGGGAACTGCCGGCACAGCGGTACGCCCGCCGCCATATTCATGTACGCCCTGCCCCACTGGGGCGGCACCGCGAAGGCCTCAAATGGCTCGAGGCGGCGGCGTCCCGTCTCGGTCCGCAATGCCCGTCGCAGCGTGGCCATGTCGAGGTCGCTGGTGGTCGCGAGCACGACCAGATCCACCAGGTCCTTCTCGCGGCTTGAAGCATCGCCTCCGTACTGGGCGAGGGTGGCGCACACCTTGTCCGCGATCTGGTCCTCCACGGGATAGAGCCGGTAGTCGCAGGTCTCCAGGCGCGGAAGATCCAGGCGGTTGGCGGGGGTCGACGTCCGGACGTAGCCAATGGGCGACGGGCCGACGACGAGGTCCACCTTGAGGCCACTGCTGATCTCCTTGGCCCCCAGCATCAGCGCGAAATGGACCCGGACCCCCTCGACGTACGGCTGTGTCTGTGCGGCGTGGAGCGGTTCATGGGAGCGGTACAAGAAGCGGAAGTGATCGTCGAGGTCGCGTTCGGCCATTCTGCGCAGTTCCGCAAGGGCCACATCAAGGCCAGTCACGGCGCGCTGCAGATCGACGTCAACCGTCGCTCGTGCGTCCGCCACCCGAGCCAGCACCCCGGTGCCGCCTTTGAGGACCCACTCCCCCGAGTCGTCGTCGCTGAACACCCGGCACAGGAAGCGGTCGAAGTATGCCTGCCGGATGAGATCCGCCGTGCCTCGGCTCGGATGCCTAGCGCTTGCCATGCTGGCGGCCCGCTTGATCGCCGCCTCTACTGCACGGCCGTCAGGGTACGGACCAGTGGCAGTCACGAGGCGGCCTTCGCCACCGCGACGGTGAGAGCCTCGGACTGGCGGGTGATCTCGGCGACAGATTCCAGCAGCGGCGCCAGCTGTGTGAGTTGCTGAAGGGTCGCCTCCGCCATCGGCACGAGTGTCTTCCGCACGGACTCCGACTCGGCGATCTGCCGGCTCATCGCCTGACTCTGCGCCGCCATGGCCTCGAAACCCGCCCGCACGGATTCGGACGCCTCGAGCTCCTGCCGCATCGCTGCCGTCATCGGCACAAGCGTTTGCCTCAGGGACTCGCCGATCGCCCGCTGGGCATCCTCAACCGGCCCGAGGGCCACCGAGAGCGCCGCGATCTGCTCGATGAGTTGGTCGGGGACCGCTATGGCCTGGAGCTGTCGCGCTACGGCTGCGGTGTATTCGGCCGCCACGAGCCCACCGATCGCGCTTCGAGCGGTGCGGGCGGCGACGGCATGGGGGTCCACTCCGCCGATTCGCATTAGCCTGGCCAGCAGCGCCGCCCCGTCGTTCAGAGGCAGTCCGTGGCGCCTGGCCAGTGGCGCCAGCCGGGCGGCAGCCTCCCGTGTGTCCAGCACCCCTGCCCTCACGGCGTCTGCGACCACGTCCCCGACTATCGACAGATCCGTCCGCCAGGCCACCAGGTCCGCGACCGTCTGGGCCACCGTGGTCGTCGGCAGTCCTCCGACGATCGTGAATCCAGCACGGTCCAGGGTGCGCCTCCGGAACCGCACGTCAGTCCGTCGAGTCTGCAGCCGGCCCGGAGCTGAGAGCTCGTATGGTTCGGGCCTCTGGGTCCCCAGCCCATGCAGCCACGCCGCTGTCGCTCCGCATACGACGGCCTCAGCAGTATCCGAAGACAGCCGCTCCTCCGCCGTGCTCGCTGGTCGGATCGCGAGCCATGTCGCCCGCAGCTGGTCCCGCTCGTCGCCTGGAGCCCCGGCGTCCCGGTAGACGCCGTGCGCCAGTCGCTCCACGTGACCGTCGGCCGCCAGCCGCGACAGGACCAGCCGGGAGACCCCGCGGCGACCCGCCTGCGCTGCGGTGAACATCCCCCACTGGCCGCTGGAAAGTTCAGCGAGGACGCTGAGGGATGCGAGGGCTTGCATACTGCAAGAGTATCCTTAATTCTGACACTTTTGTAGTGCATCGATGGGAAAGCGAGCCTCGCTAAGCGCCTTTCGGCGTCAACCGACCGATCTGCTTCTGCGCGGCTGCTAGGTCGGCTGCGAGACGGTCGCGCTCCTGCAGCACTGCCGTGAGCCGGCCGGCCAACTCGGCCAACTCGACGCGAGCCTTCTCCGCCGCATTCCGCGATTCATCTGCGCGGGCCAGCTCGGCATCGGTGCGCTTCTCGGCTGCGAGCATCGCCTCCCGCAACTGTTCGGCCTCCGCGATCGCTCGCACCTTGTGCTCATCGAACTCGACTGTGAGCGCGTCGGCCGTGGCAAGGGCGTCGTCGCGCACTGAGAGCAGTTCGGCGCGCTCAACCGCGAGCGTCTCGCGTTCCGCAGCGAGGCGGGCCTCGGCCTGGGCGACGGCCGCGGCCCAGACGTCGCGCGCCATGGCCTCGAACCGTTCCGCGACGACCTCGGGGATTGGCTCGGCCCGTGCTGGCTCGCCGATCCGGGCGGTGCGCCAGGTGGACATGCCCTCGCTGATGGTGGTGAACGATCCACTCCCCAGTCTCTTTCGCACTGCAGCCAGTGTGGGGCGCACCCCCTGCGCGTCAAGTTCGTCGGCTGCCGCGTGGATCTGTTCAGAGCTCAGCGCCATGGCCAATACTCCCAACCTGTATGTTGTATAGCGTTGTATGTGTAGGCTACAACACTGGTCCTTCCGCGACCTGACGTCCCCAGTCGTCACCCCACCCCTCCGCGCTGTCCCAGGCCAACGGGTCGTCGGTCGAACAGGCGGATAGATGCTCCAAGGCATCCGCAGCGGCAGCGCCAGTCGATGCGCGCCGCCGGTCGAGCAGATCTGCCTCGGTGAGCGGCACCGCCGGCAGGCCGCCCGCCGACCGGTAGGTGTGTCGCAGTTCCCGCAGGACATCGTGTGCCGACCGGTCACGGTCCTCCCGGCCGATGATGTGCAGAAGGTGATCGGTGGCCTCGGCGGAGCCGTCCCGGCGCTCCTCGATCGGTCGGGCACCGGCGTGCTGGTGCGAGTCGTCTCCCGCACGCCGCTCCGCGATGTACAGACGTGTGGCGTCGCGGCCGCGGGTCGCGGCGACGTAGGCCTGCGACCGGCGGCTCGTGGCAGCGTCGAGCAGCGCGTGACACGTGTCGGCGGTGGCGCCCTGTGCCGCGTGGACGGTGGTGGCGTACCCCAGCCGGACGTGGCTTCCGCTGTACTCGGCGGGCAGGCGAGCAGCCGCTCCGTCGCCGAGTCGCCGTACGAGCAGCGAGCCGTCCTCTCCGACCCGCGCAACCTGCCAGCGCTGACCGTTGCGCACCCCACCCGCCCGGCGCCCGTCGCCGAACACGGGGATGTCGCGGTCGTTCCGGGTGCTCAGGATGATGTCCCCGCAGCCGGCCTGCTGCCGTTCGCCGATCTGAGCCCTTTGGCCGTTCACCTGGCCGGCGGCGGTGCGGTCGTGCTGGGCCCTGGCGTTCAGCGCGGCGACCCAGTCGCGCGTGGGCGCCAGCAGCAGCGCGTCGCGTCCGGCGGCCATGTCTGCCGACCACGCGGCGTAGGCGTCGTCGAGCATCGCTGCGGGGCTGCCTGACACCAGCCGCCCGGTGCGGGCGTACCAATCCGCTGCGGCCGCTGCCTGGGCGTGGCTGCCGTCGCGCATACACAAGCCGGCCTGCCGCTCGCCAGCGTCTCGCTGCCGCCACACCTCGCTCAGGGTCGCGGTGTCGGGACTGTCAGCCGCGAGCATTTCGAACGCGCCGCCGCGGGCCTTCACCGGCGCGAGTTGAGCGGGATCGCCCACCAGCACTACCTTTCCCCCGACCCGCTCTGCCAGGTCGACCAGCCTCGCGAGGTGCGGCGTGGACACCATCCCGGCCTCGTCGATGACGACCACGGTCCGGGCGTCCCAGGACAAGCGCCAGTTGTCGGCGGCTAGCAGGAGCGACGCGATGGTCGCGGCAGACCCGGCCGCGCCGGCGCGGACCATCTCGTCGGCGGCCCGGCCGGTGGGCGCCAGACCGACGACTGTGCGGCCGTCCGCCTCGTACACCGAGCGCAGCGCCGCGAGCGCCGTGGTCTTGCCGGTACCCGCAGCGGCCACCAGCGGAGTGGCGCGCTGGGGAGACGCTGCGATCGCCGCGACGGCCGCAGCCTGCTCTGGCGACAGCCGGATGCCCTCAATCTGCGGAATGCTCCGCGTTGATGCGGCCAGCGCGAGGTCCACCGCAAGTGCCTGCTGCAGGAGCCGCGCCTCCTGCTGGAGCACGAGGGTGCTCGAGTAGCGCAGGCTGCCCTCGCGCTCGTGCCCGTGTCGACGCCCGACCTGGTGGACCGGGTCCGGGGACAGCTGCACCGATGCCGCCAACACCCGTCCTGCCAACTCCTCAAACGCGTCCAGGATCCGCCGCGGCGGTTGGTCCGGCGTCTGCCACAGCGCACCGATCGACTCCACCACGTCGGCGCGAGTGAACGTGGACCGCCGCTCAGCCAGGTGCGCCAAGACCTGCTCCGGCGACGGCTGCGCATCCCGCTGCGGGGCCCGGTCCAGGACTGCCGCCGTGTCGATCGCGGCGGCGCGCGGGTCGAAGTCCCAACCGTGGTCGCGGCCGTGCTTCTTGGCCTCCCTGGTGGCCCGCTGCCCCGTCGCGGTCTGCCCGGCGTCGCGGCCGCCGCCGCCTCGGGTGTCGCAGCGGTCGGCCACCCAATCATCGATCTCCCGGCGCCGCCGCGACCAAGCGTCGAGCACGCCCTGCTCCATGCCGACCAGGTCGGCCATCCCGGTGTCGGGGTCCACGGCCCGCCACCGCACGCCGAGCCGCTGCGCCAGCCCGGCGCGTAGGGTGGCCTGGTAGACCATGCCCGCCGCTCGCGCCTCGTGGTACAGGCTCGTTCCGTCCAGCGACCCCACCCGACCGTCGTGCCGCAGCTGCCGGTTGTGCAACAGGACATGCGTATGCAGGTGGGGGTCGTCGGCGCGGGACGCCCCGTGCTCATAGACGGCCGCCGAAAGTCCCGCCAACGGAACCACGTCCTTGCGGCCGGTTTCGCGGTTGTGTATGCGGGTGTAGCCGGCGTGCTCCGACAGATAGGCCATCGCCGGCCCGATCGCCGCCCGGTGCGCGGCGGTAACCTCAGCGGCCGTCCGCTCCCCTCCGAACACAGCCAGCAGCGATACGGACTTCGGCGCCGCGAAGGTCAAGTCGTAGCCGCGGACCGAGCGATCCCCGAACGGACGGCCCAGCGGTTCGCCGTTCGGCGCCACCGGCTGCCCGAACCAGGCCGCCACCTGCTCCGCAGTCAGCGCTGCGCCGTCCTCCAGCAAGAGCCGGTCGCGATACTGGGCCGCTGCGGCGGCCTGGTTCCGGCCGGCTACGAGCACCCGCGGCGGGACGTCGTTCCCCTCGGCGTAGTACGTGGTCAGCCCGTCCGCGCCCCGACCGTCCCGCTCCACCGTCGACTCGTAGTAGGCCACCGAATGTGCGCCCAGTTTCGCCAACGTCAACATCTCAGGCCACCTCCGACCCCGCCGCACGACGTGTGCAAATGTGCCAAGCAGTTCCGACACGTCACGCCAAGGAGAGGTCCGGCTCAGGCACTGGCCGCGGGCGGTGATCCGATCCGTCGTCGCTCGCGCTGCCGAGGAGGTCTCCGGTCCTTGAGCACACCCTCGTGAACCGCATCGAGAGCGCCCATCGCATCATGCTCAAGTCGCACCAGCTGGTGGCCGCCACGAGCAGGCAGCCGGCCGGCGCCGTCCCAGGCCGGGTGGTTGGCGCTGGCGATCCTTCCCCTCGTCACTCCGGGCAGGCAGCTTGTTCGGCCCATGACTTGGGGTTGGCGAGGCCGTCTGTACGATCCTGGGCCGGCGCGGCCCACGGCGTAGGCGGATCGTCTCAATCAACGGCGTGAGAGCTGGCCGAAGGTCTCGCCTGCGAGCATTGGGGCCCGGCCCCGCAGGCCCAGCTTAGGCGGGATGGCTACCAGCCCAGAACCCATGGCGTATGCGAACGCAAGAGCATCGACAAAATGCCGACGAAGGTTCCCAAGGTCCTCGTACCCGATGACTGGAACCTTCCGCCCCTTCGGGAACTCGGCTGGCACACCTGCTGACTCCTGACGTCTCGCGAAGAGTCGATCACGGCGGCGGGTGGCGAGCCGGGTCGGCGCTCGGCCAGGTTGTCGAGCTTGGAAGATGCTTCGGACCGCAGATGGACCCCTGGCGGAATCCCATCATTCAGGTATCCGCAGTCCCTCATTGAGGCCTCGACGTAGGTACCTCAGTACCGCGCGGACGGTATCCGCGGCCTCCCCACCGACAATCCCTTCAAGCGTGGCGAGCACGTCGGCCCCTGGCTTGCGCGAGTAGCGCACAGTCGCCTCGTGCGCTGCCCGCACCCTGTCAGGGAACTCGGTGACCAATCGGGCAAGGAGTTCGCCTGCCGTCAACAGTTCGATGCCGCGGTCAGCCATCCACTCACGCGGGAAGTGTTTGGTGTTCTCGGTTAGAAGGATGTCGGCGTCGACGGAGAGCGCAGCCGCCAGGACATGGCGGTCCTTCGCGTCCATCTCGATACCATGAACGATTGCCAGGTCCTCGGAGACGACCTCGATACACGCGTACTCGATGTACTCGTTCATCAGGGCTTCCAGCCGATCGGTGTCGGCCTGGCTGAGTCCGATGGTTTCGCGCAGGTTGCGTGACATCTCATCGAGGATCTGTTGGCTCCAGCGGATCTCGATGGCACCCTCGTCCGCCAGGTACAGGAAGTAGTCGCGAAGGGTCCGAGAGAAGAGAATGTTGGCGTCCGCAAGGACTACGGAGATCGTCAATCGACGAACCCGATTTCGTTGGAGAAATCTGCCAGCGCCTCGGCAGCCTTCTCGCGCCGAGCCCGACGGGCACGCTGGAAGTCCAGGATCGCCTCGGCCGGAATCCGGTGGTGGGTGCCAACCTTGACGTGGTCGATCTCGCCGGACTCCACGAGCTTCATCAATGTCGGCCGCGACAGCCCGAGCATGGTGGCCGCTTCTGTGGTGGTGAACAGTTCCTTGATCGGGACCACCACCGCGCCTGTCGTTCGCTCGGCGTCCAGCAGGGCCAACACCTTCTCGGCGCTCTTGCGAGGCAGGCTCAGCGTGACATTCACGCTGTCGCGTGAGCCTGCCAGTGCGGCGCGAAGCACCTGGACGTCATCGGCAAGAGCTTCGGACATTGCGATCTCCAACCGACGTATCTGATAGCAACTGCTTCAACTGTAACCCCTGTGGATCGGAGCTTCACCCCCTGCAGGCGCCCTGTGCGAGGGATCCCGTCAGTTGCGGGGTGACCTGCACGGAGCGGATTCCGTGGGACCTGGCTCGTTCCTAAGTCGGCTGCCCTAATGGTTGTCCCCCGGTTCCATCCTCAGCAGCCGCCGATATTGATGACGCCCCAAGGGCTGTGATCAGGCGGTTCCGTACTTTGGCCTTCCGCTGCTCAAAGAAGTCGAGGTAGTCCGCAAGGTCGAGTGGGAGCCCGTCGAGGTCGTTCTCTTCGAGGTAGGTCCTGCGCTTCTCGTCGCTCGGGAAGACCACGTCGGATCCGATCCAGTCGGAAGGAAGCGTGGCCTGCTTCTCTATGTTTGCGGTGCCCGCGAGGAGTTGCAGGTTGGGCAAGAGGTCGACGGCGTCCAAGTAGGCGTCGATCTTGTCTGCGGGGATGCCGGCGGCTGCGAGTTTCGTCCTGGTGAAGCGCGACTTCGGAAAGATGTGGTCCTCGTGGAACTGCATGCCGAGATTCAACCCCGGGTAGAGCACAGACAAGGCCGAGAAGGTTCGCCGCCCGGCGTATTTCAGATTGAGGAGTTCGTCGATTTCCGCAGAGTCGATTGCAAGGCTCTTGCCGACAGTCGCCATCGCCGCCTCGACCTCGGCGACGGGAAACCCCCCGGTCGTGTTTGCCGTGAGAACGTCGCGAATCCGCGTGAGCGTGGTGTCGAGTCCCGAGCCCCAGATGCCGCGTTTGATAAGAGATCGCGTGACCCAACGCTGGAGCGCAAGTCGGTCGGCGGCGTCGGCGCTCGAGTCGAGATACGAGTCGCCCGCTCCACGCAGATGCAGGTAGTGAGCGATCGGGACCACGACGCTGTTTGCGGTGAGGTTGCGCTCGTTGTACCCGAACTGCTGCAGGAGGGCCGCCGCCCTCAGCAACGCGCCCTTGATCTGAGGCCAAGCATCCTCGACCTTCGCCATATTGGCCTGAGTGAAGTTCGCGACCTTGAAGCGGACGTCGACGCCGGCGATCGTCAGCGCCGACTTGAGGACCACGTCCTTTGAGAACGAGAATTGGCGCCCGGCGATTGTGTTCAGATCAGTCACGAGCGATCGGACCTCTTCGCGAGCGTCGAGCTCCTGCCACTGGTTCGTCGCCATCGAGAGCAGCAGATCGGAATAGGACAGCGTGGTGCCACCGCTGTTGACCCGAACGAAGATCTCAAGCACCTTGTCGGGGTCTTGGTCGGTGACAACGAAGTAGTTCATCGGCTTCAGCACGCGGACGGCTTCGTACAGGTCGTAGAGCCGCTGGAAGGCCGCTCCCGAGTTCACGATGCGCCGCTCCTCCAGCCCTTTCATGATCGCCGGACCGGAGTTGGCAAGGTCCAGTGCGGCGCCGACGCGGAACCATTTGTCCTCGCCGTCCTGCTCGGGTGAAGCCTCCCGCTCGGTGAGGAAGCGCAGGTCGTACTTCAGCCCGAGTTCTTCGCCCTCGGGGTCCTCCACAAGGTTCAGATACAGCTTCTTCAGGGGGAACGCGTCGGTGCTGTTCCACCAGGCGTACTTCTTCTTCTCCGCGTAACTCCCGTAGAGGGCGATATTCAGCGAGGTCAGGCGCTGCTGCCCGTCGAGTACCGCAGTCGTTCCGAAACCGGCAGGGACTGTGGCCTTATCGGCGTAAGGGTTGTCTCGCTCGTGAAAGTGGGTGAGGAATTCGTAGAACGTGTAGGACTGGGCGGTCTCGGGCTTGACATCCCAGAGCAGAAACGAGCCGACCGGGTAGCCGCGCATGAGGCTGTCGAAGAGCTTGATGATCTGGTCGGTGCCCCACACGAACTCCCGCTGGATCGCCGGCATGAGGTACTCGTTCCGGTGGATCGCGGTGAGCATCTCCTGGATGCTGCGCGGCGTCTGAAACGACATGGTCAGGCTCCTGCGGGCATGAACTGCGGCGAGATGTTCCTTGACACGAAGAGAAGTTTGCCAGTTGGGCTCCGCCGCGTCCGGGAATCCGACCCACCACGCAAACAGCCTTTGCGCGTGTGGCATATCGTGACCGTCATAAGCCATCCTTGCCCCGCGAACAGCCCTACTCGCCGCCGGATTGATGAGCGTGGGTCAGGCACCCCGATACTGACGCGGTCCAGCGCCTCGATGCGGGACACGAGCCTTGTGATATTGAATGAGGAGTGCGGCTCCCTCGGGCAATCTCGGCCTCGATCTAGCCGGTGGCGAACCCGTTTTGAGGCGGCTCGCTGCTCGTCATCGGGGTCCGCGAGAGCGTGCGCCAGCTCCCCGATAGACCGTAGGCCTCCGGACGCCGCCGGCGCAGCAGCACGTCAAGGCGGCCGATGCGGCGTGCCGGGAGCGCTCTGCGAGCGCCGCCCGGGAGAGACCCGCCGCGTCGCGGGGTCTGCTCCAAGAGGTGTAGTAGCTCCGGAAACCCCGTATCCGAGCGGATACGTCCGTGCATCACGCCCGACGGATGAACCTTTTAAGGCCTTGCCCTACAGCGGTGTTGATCTTGGCGCATCATTTCTGATTATGAGCCATCGTGTTCATGTCTGAGCAGCAGCGACCCCCGCGAGCCCCCTGTTCGCGGTGGAGGCGCCGCCTCATCGTCAGGGGCCTTGCAT
Source organism: uncultured Actinomycetes bacterium (assembly GCA_964510455.1). Classification (GTDB taxonomy): domain Bacteria; phylum Actinomycetota; class Actinomycetes; order S36-B12; genus CAVXYG01. The sequence goes on along the minus strand of CAZECO010000002.1, from coordinate 54,172 downwards.
TGAGTCACTCGCGCCAGGATGGCCTGCGGGGCTCTCGTTGCCACCCGGATCAAACGTCGTCCACCGCCCCGCAGTCCGCAAACAGTCCGCAAGACTCTCGACAGTCACTCTCACGGACTGTCGCGGAAGTGCCCGTTTCACGCTCAGAACCAACGCCATCAGCGCTGACTGTCGGTCACTTGCCTCGCGAGCCCCGAACCCGGCTTACAGACCGGCTCGCCACCCGCACCCCCGACGCCGGCGGGACGATGCCTGGCCGCGGGCAACCATGTCTCGTGGTCGCTGCGGCCAGATCACTCCCCTGGCGCGTCCGTGTAGCCGCCCTGGATCCCCGCAGCGGGGGCCGAGGACGTCTGCGCTGCTGCTTGTGGTGACGGTCGCGATCCCGGCAAATCAAGAGCCTGGTCTGGGTCGCGCGGCCAACCTGAGCAGGCCGCGTCACTTCGCCCGGAGTGACGCGGGCGGTCCCCGGCTTGTCGTGTGGCAGTCCACGATCCAATCGTCGGCGGCTCGATCGACCCCAGTGTGGGGCCGGGTGCGGGCCACGCGCACCGCAGGCGCCGGATTCCGATCGGTCAGCGGAACGCCACCTCGGAGAGGCTCGGCATGAGGGAGTCTGCGAGCTTCAGAGCCGCCATTTCGTGATGTTGAGCCAAGCCAACGCGTCGTGTTCGGTCAGGTCCACGTTCACCGGCTCCCCGGTCCGTTGATCGACGGCCCATACACACTGAGGCCGGCCCGGGTGACCCGCGCGGTGTTCGTCTGGTGCCGCACGGCTTGCGCCGCGAACATCTGGCGCTTCGCCGCGACGGGTGGCGATCCTCCGCGGCTTTCGGCGGTTCCGCCTCGGCTTGTGCGGGGGTCAGGGCAGGAGCTCCCAATACTGCCTGCGCGCTGGCATGGCGTGGATCACCAATTCCTCGCCGCCCTCGAAGATCAGCACGATGGTTTCCAGCAGCCGCGCGTGGGTGTCGAAGCCGAGGCGCAACTCACGATGCGGCCATTCGTCGTCCCCAAGAGGCTCGATCCACTGCGACCAGTCGGCTGCCTGCACCGCGTCCTCGCTCGACACCCCGTGTTTGAGCGCGCTCTGGTGAACCTTCACACGGCGAAGTCGGCCAGCGCTCGTCGGATCGCCTCAGAGCGCGACAGGTGCTCCCGCTCGGCCACCTCATCCAGCGCCGCCACTTCCTCTACTGTCAGGCGCACCGCCACCACCTGCATCGGCTCGGCGCCTCGCCCCGGCCGTCCACGCCCGCGGCGCTTCAACTCCTCGACGTCGTACCCGGCCTCGGCCTCGTCCGCCCACTGCTGGATCTGTTCCTCGCTCACCATGCAAATATCGTATAACGTAAATCGGGTCTGCGGTAGACCAACGCTGGCTGCGCTCCGCGCCAGCGACGCGCAGCCAGAGGCCATCCAGCTCGACAAGGCTGCCCCTTCCGCCGCGAAGGACACCGCCCCCCAGATCCCGCCATGGCGCGCGCTCGTAGCCGATGGGTGCGGTCTTCCCGGCCGCTCGGACAAGGTGATCGGCTTGTCTCTCGGCCCCGTTTTTTGAACCTCGGACTCCAGGATCCGCGTCACCATGCCTGCTATCGCGGCGCCGGCGCTCGTCCACCGCAGCCTCTCGATCGCCCGGCGGGTGTATTACCGAGGCGTTGGCCGGCCTCGGCGCGTCAGTCTTGGCGCCCGCACATCCCTGGGGCCCGATGTGGATATGGCGAATGTGGTCCAGGCCGGTGTGCCACGATGCCGCAATGGCAACCATCGACGTGCTCCATCGGCGCATCTACGTCATGGCTGACGTGGACCGCTACATCGGCCTCTACCCCGGCACCGCGCGGCGCTGGATCGACGGCTACACCAAGGGTGGTCGGAGCTACGGCCCGGTCATCCGTGCGCGGACCACCGGGGATGAAGCCGTGACTTGGGGAGAGTTCGTCGAGACCCGGCTCCTAGCGGAGTTCAGGGACCGTGGCGTCTCCCTCCAGCGCCTGCGCCCAGCGGTCGAACGCCTGCGCGAGGAACTCGGCATGCCCTATCCCCTCGCCGCCCAGCACACCCTCTTGGACGTTGCGGGTCGGGAACTTGTGCTCCGTATCCAGGACTCCACCCGACTGGACGACAAACTCTCGCTCGTCGTCGTTCGCTCGGGCCAGCTGATGCTGTCATCCCCGACGCAGACCTTCGTGGATCGCGCCCGATACTCCGACGGAGTCGTCGAGGAGCTGTTCCTCGACGAGGGCAGGGTCCGCGCCAACCCCGTGCGTGCGGCGGGTCGACCAGCAATCCGCAGCGTGCCCTCCGAGGTCTTGGCAGAAGGGTTCCGCGCGGGCGAGTCGACCACCGCGCTGGCAGGGCTTTACGACTTGGATGTCGTCGACGTCGAAGCAGCACTTCGGTACGAGATGCGGGCTGCGGCCAGCGCCGTGGCCTGACATGGTTCCAGCCAGCCACCGGGACACCATCCGTTGGTACTTCGACGAGTCGCTCCTGGGAGCCGCAAAGGCGCTCAGCAAGTCACGAGACGATGTCGTTTACCCCGGACATCCTCTCGTGCCGGAGTTGCCGCTCGGATCCCTCGACACCATTTGGATCCCCATCGTCGCCGAGGTCGGCTGGGTCGCCTTCGCCCGTGACCGGCGTATTCGCTACCGGCCTGCGGAAGCCCAAGCCTTCATGGAATCTGGTCTTCGAATGGTCTGGTTCGGAGGCAAGAAGGACCTTCGGCCGTCGGAGCAAGCCGCCCTCTTCGAGCGGTACCTGCCACGGCTTGAGCAGCAGATCACCAAACATGGCCATGGGCCCTGGGGCCAGGTACTGACGAGTAGGGGTCTGGCGCCGTTGCGCCTGGAACGTCCGTAGCGGGCGCGGCCCCGATGGAGGGCACTGCCTCAGTACACCCGCAACGACTGTGCCGGGCACGCGGCCGCGGCTTCCAGAGCCAGCTCGCGCGGATGCTCCCCGGCGTGGGGATCCAGCACGACCAGCACCCCAGTCGGCACGCGCTTCGATGCGCTGACCTCGCAGGTCGCAGTCCCGGGCCGCGGTGCGGCGGAAGTCATGATCGGCCTCGCCCAACGCACGATCTCCTCCACCGCGCTCGGCATCCGTCCGGGCAGGTCCGCCGTGAGCCAGTCGCGCTGATCGGGGAAGTCGGTCAGCGCCTTGATTCCCGCAGCGCACCCCCCGCCTCACCCCGCCTCTCCCTCCGCCGCCGGCAGCCGCTTCGCCACCTCCGTCTGCGCGGAGGCGCGGCGGGCATCGCCGAGGGTCACGATCCCCCGCTGCGCCAGGAGCGGGAGCATCCGCACCATGACCTCCGCCGTCGCCAGCGCGTCGCCGAGGGCGGTGTGACGCCCGATCACATCGACGCCGAACCGCCGGCACACCGCGTCCAGGCCGTGCCGCGCGTCGGGATCCGGATCGAGGACGGCGGACAGCAGCATCGTGTCCAGCGTCAACGGTTCGAGGTCCACGCCGGCGGACGCGGCGACCGGCAGCAGGAAGCCGAGGTCGAAGGCCACTTGGTGGCCGACGAGCACCGACTGCGCCGCGTACTCCGCGAAGTCGGCCACCACCGCCTCCGGCGCGGGCGCGTCCGCCACCAGATCGTCGGTGATGCCGTGGAAGGCGACGGAGGCGGCGGGGATCGCGCGGCCGGGATGCGCCAGCGCATCGAAGGTGTCGTCGGCGCGCACCACGCCGCCGTCGACCCGGACCGCCCCCAGCGCGATCAGCCGGTCGCCGGCGCCGACATGCAGTCCGGTGGTTTCGCAGTCCAGCACGGTGAACACGATCTGATCCAGCGGGGTGTCCAGCCACTCCGCGCGCGGCGGCATCCGGCGCGAGGGTCGTGCCAGGTCCGACGACAGCCCGATCACCGCGCCGGGGTCCTGGGAGGGCTGCGTCCCGACGATCAGCACCATCGCCGGTTCGTCCGGTCCGGTGATCCGCACCAGCCGGACCGCCGCGTCCCCGACGACGGCGGCCGGGCGGTCCCCGCTCAGCGCGGCGCTCAGCAGCGGCATCAGGTCCTCGGCGTCGAAGACGCTGAAGATGCTGCGCCCCGCCGCGATCGGGGTCCGGCTGCGCCCGGCGAGCTCGCGCCGTGCCGCCGGGTTGACCAGCAGCACACGGCCGGCGTCATCCACCACGCCCACGGGGACGTCCAACCCGGACAGCACCGCCAGCAGCCCGTCCCGCTCGCGGCGCAGCTCCTCGTGCGCCGCCGCCAGCCGGTCGGCCAGCCGCGCCTCGGCGGAGCTGTGCCGCTCGGCAAGGCGGTTCACCGCCTCCTCCACCGCCGACTCCCCGGTCAGCCGATGGCCGGGGTTCGCATCCGCGATGACGTCGATCGCGGCCGCGGTCCGTGCTGCTGCGCGCTCCTCGGCGCGCCGGGTGCTCCACGCGATCACGCCGATCAGGCTGACGAGCACCACCAGCCCGAGTCCCAGCACGACCAGCTGACCCTGCACGGCGTTCAGCAGGGCCCGGCGCTGCTGCTCCGGCAGGTCCGCCAGCACGACGGCCACGGTCAGCGCCGGCACCAGCGTGGCTGCCGCGACGAGGGCGAGGACGCGCCATCTGGTCATCTACAGATCCGTCCGGAAGGTCACGGCGGTGACGGACTGGGCCGATTTCACGGCGCGCAGCGCCTCGCGCAGCTCCGCCTGTCCGGTCCTGGGCAGCGCCGTGGTGTCGATGACGTCGGACAGCGGCTCCCCCTGCTCCCACTGGGCCAGCTGGTGCCGCAACCGCAGGTCGCTGAGCACCGCGAACGCGTCGATCAACCGGTCGGACAGGTCCGGGCTGAGTGCCCCTCGCCCAGCCGCGTCACGCAGCCTGCCCACGGTGCCGACGGCGCGGCTCCCCGACTGCAGGCCGTACAGCCGGGCGAGCATCACCAGCGGCGCGAGCCCGCCCTTCTTGATGTCGAGCCGATCGGGGAGCCTGCCGAAGGCGCCCAGGCCCGCGCCGAACGAGTTCGCGTTCGTGGCCAGTCCGTGCAGCAGCCGATCGGAGTCGGCCCCGGCGCGCAGCACGGCCTCGGCCGGGTCGATGCCCAGGCCGCCGCCGAGGGCCCGGATGTCGAGGAAGATGTCCGCGTCGAGCACGGCCTGCGGGGTCGGCGCCTCGAGGTAGCCGCGCAGGACCGATACCCACTGCGCCAGCGAGTGCGACCATCGGTCGGCCATGTACCCGCCGGAGCAGCGGCGCATGCCGAACGACTCCAGCCCGCCGATGACGGTGCCGGCCAGGTCGGCGGCGTAGCTGCCCGACGCCGCGCGGCCGGTCTCCCAGACCAGGGCATGGTCCTGGTCGCTGGCGCAGTGCAGCTCGCGGCGGGCGTGCGACCCCAGCGCGACCCAGCAGAACGCTGCCGGAGGGGGGCCCGCCTGGTGGACGAATCCGTCGATCAGCTCGCGGGTCCGCTCGTCGGCCGCGTCGGACAGCACCTGCCCATCCCCGGCGGTCCGCGCCCGTTCGATCAGCTCGCTCACCGCCGCCCCCCTCGTGCGCTCCAGGTCCGGCGGACGGCGACGGACTCCGGGGTGTGCAGGCGGATCATGATCCGGCTGACGTCGCTGCGCAGCCGGGACTGCGTGCGCAGCGAGACGCCGACCATCGTCGCCAGTGCCAGCGGCATCGCCCACGCCGCCGGCTGGGACAGCAGCGCCGCCGGCCACCCGCCCAGATCCGGCAGCACGGTGGAGGCGAGGATCGCGCCCACGGCGAGCACGCCGCCCACTGCGAGGCCGGAGGCCGCCCCGGCGTCGGTCAGCCGCGGCCACCAGATGCCCAGCAGCAGCAGGGGGCAGAACGTCGAGGCCGCCACGGTGAACGCCAGCGCGACGCTCTGCGCCAGCGGCAGGGACGTCGCCAGCACCCCCAGGAACAGCGGGACGACCACCGCCGCGACCGCTGCGATCCGAAACGACGTGATGGGGTTGCCGACCCGGCGGCTGACCACGTCCTGGCTCAGCACGCCCGCGACGGTCACCGTCAGCCCGGTCGCGGTCGCCAGGAAGGCCGCTGCGGCGCCTGCGGCGACCAGCCCCGTCAGCGCGGACCCGGCCGCTCCGCCGATCAGCGACTGCGGCAGCAGCAGCACGACCGCGTCGGTCTGTCCCGTCATGAGCAGTTCGGGGGTGTAGAGGCGGCCGAGCATCCCGTACACCGACGGCAGCAGGTAGAACAGGCCGACGAGTCCGATGACGCCCAGCGCGGTGCGGCGCGCGGCCCGACCATCGGGGTTGGTGTAGAAGCGGACCAGGATGTGCGGCAGGCCCATCGTGCCGAGGAACAGCGCGATCATCAGGGCGTAGGTGCGGTACAGCGGGTGTTCCGCGCCGCCATGCAGCGGCCTGCCCCACGACTCGCCGGTCATCGCCGGGGTGCGCTCGGCGTGGGGCACGGCCGCCCCCGCCGGGAACGTCGCCGTCGTGCCCGCGGCGATCACATGCTCGCCGGCGCCGAGCGGCACGTCGCCGTCGACCGGGACGCCGTCGACGGACCCCTGGGCCTCGAGCGTCACCGGCGCAACGACGTCGACCGTCACCGTCTCGTCGAACCGCACGGTGGTGGCCACCGCGAACTGCGGGGGCGCCGGCCCGAGCGCGCTCGGGGCCCCGTCGCCGCGCCAGGCGGCCAGCAGGAACAGCACCGGCACCATGATCGCCACGAGCTTCAGCCAGTACTGGAATCCCTGCACCATCGTCACGCTGCGCATCCCGCCGCCCACGATCACCGCCAGCACGGTGAGTGCGACCAGGACGCCGCCCAGCCACGCGGGGGTGCCCAGCAGCGTCCGCATGGCCAGCCCGGCGCCTTGGAGCTGCGGCACCACGTACAGCCAACCGATGAGCACGACCAGGACGCTGGCCGCCAACCGGACCCGTGCCGAACGCAGCCGCGCCTCGCAGAAGTCCGGCAGGGTGTAGGCGCCAGACCGGCGCAGGGGTGCGGCGACCAGCGCCAGCAGCAGCACGTAGCCCACCGCGTAGCCGACCGGGAACCACACGGCATCGGCGCCCCCGGCCAGGATCAGGCCCGCAACGCCCAGGAACGACGCCGCCGACAGGTACTCCCCCGAGATCGCCGAGGCGTTCCACCAGGCCGGGACGCTGCGCGATGCGACGTAGAAGTCGCCGGTGGTCCGGGCCCGACGGGAGGAGTAGATGGCCAGGGCGATCGTGACCGCGGCCGTCAGTGTCATCCCGAATGCGGCGGCCTGCGCGTTCACCGCCCCTCCACCAGATCGGCGAACTGCTCCTCGTTGGCATCCGCATGACCTACGTACCACCAACCGACCGCCAGGATCGCGGGGTACACCAGCAGCCCGAGCACGAACCACCACAGCGGCAGCGGTCCGACCTGCAGGTCGGACAGCGCGGGCCAGATGGCGAACACCAGGGGCAGCAGCGCCAGCGGCACCACGACGAGGGCCACCGTGGCAGTCCCGAGCAGCAGTTGCGTGCGCATCAGGGAGCGCAGGTAGATCGCACCGAGCTGCGTCTGCTGATCGATGTCGTCGGTCGCCGAGCGGCGCGGCGCGCGGCGCACGTCCCGCCGGGGACCGGTGACGACCTCCCGCCTGGGCGGCTGCTCAGCCATCCGAGCCCCGCCCGCCGAGCGCCTCCTTGACGCTGGCCCCGAAGCGCCTGCTGACCGGCACCGCCTGCTGGCCGCCGAGGTCGACGCTGAGGTGGCCTGCGGTGCTGCGCAGCCCCTCGACGAACCTGGCGTTGACCAGGAACCGCCGATGCACCCGGAGGAACCCGGCGTCCACCCAGCGCTCCTCGAGCGCCGCCAGCGGCGTGCGGACGAGGTGGCTCGCCGAGCGCGTGTGCAGCCGGACGTAGTCGCGCTGAGCCTCGACGTAGACGACGTCGGAGCGCTTCACATACCGGGTGACGCTGCCGAGCTCGACGGCGATGGTCTCGTCGGCCGATTCCGGCTCCGGGGTGCGCTGGGCGGGGCCCGCGATCGCCCGCCGGACGCGGTGCAGCGCCTGCTCGATCCGTTCCGCGCGGATCGGCTTCAGCAGGTAGTCGACCGCCTCCAGCTCGAACGCGTCCACCGCGTGGGTGTCGTGGGCGGTGACGAAGACGATCGCCGGCGGGCTGGCGAACCGGGCGAGGATCTTCGCCAGTCCGAGTCCGGTGATGCCGGGCATCCGGATGTCCAGGAACACGGCGTCGAAGTCGGACTGTTGCAGGGCCTCCAGCGCTGCAGCAGCCGAGCCGGCGGTCGTCACCTGGTCGACTCCCTCGGCGCGGGACAGCAGGAACGCCAGCTCATTGAGGGCGGGCAGTTCGTCGTCGACGGCGAGCAGCCGCAGTCCGGCCACCTCAGCTCACCGCCTCGGCGTACTTGGGGATCCGCATGCTGACCTTGGTGCCTGCCATCGGCGCGGTCTCCACGACCAGTCCGTGGTCGTCGCCGAAGGCGGTTCGCAGCCGCTCATCGACGTTGGCGAGCCCGACGTGGTCGCCGGGCTCGCCGGACAGGCTGCGCCGGATCACCGCCGGGTCGTTGCCCACACCGTCGTCCTCGACGCTGATCCAGCATTCCGCGCCCCGGTCGAGGGCGGCCAGGGAGATCAGCCCGGGACCTTCGCGCCCCTCCAGCCCGTGCCGCACGGCGTTCTCCACCAGCGGCTGGATGCACAGGAACGGGATCCGCACCCCCAGGATCTCCGGATCGACGCGCAGCTTCACCTGCAGCCGGTCGCCGAAGCGCGCCTGCTCCAGCAGCAGGTACTGCTCGATGGAGTGCAGCTCCTCGGCCAGGGTCGTGTAGCGCCCGTGCGAGCGGAAGCTGTAGCGGGTGAATTCGGCGAAGTCGAGCAGCAGGTCGCGGGCGCGGTCGGGATCGGTGCGGACGAAGGAGGCGATCGCGGTCAGGGAGTTGTAGATGAAGTGCGGGGAGATCTGTGCGCGCAGGACCCGGACCTCGGCTTCGGCGGTGCGCGCGCGGGTCCGGTCCAGCTCGGCCAGGTCCAGCTGGCCCGAGGCGAACGCCGCGACCTCCTCGACCGCCCGCACGAACGCGGGCCCGGGCTGGTGGCTGGAGTAGGCGACCAGCGCGCCGATGACGACCTCGTCGGAGGTCAGCGGTGCTGCCACCGCGGAGCGCAGGATCTCCGAGACCCTCCTGGCGTCGGCCACCGGGAGCACGACCGAGGAGCCGGAGTCGAGTGCTGAGCGGGCGTGTTCGGCCGCGAGTTCGCGGTGCCGTTCGCCGACCCCGTCCCACGCGATGGTCGCGAAGCGGTCGGTGATGGCCAGCGCCTCGACCCCCAGCAGGCTCTTGAGGTTCTTGACGCTGCGCTGCGCCGAGGCGGTCGTCAGCCCGCCCCGCAGCGACGGCGCGGCGAGGCTCGCCAGGTGCAGCGTCCGGTAGGTGGCGATGTCGCCCGGGCTGGCCATGCTGGAGCGCCGCTGCACCACCACGGCGATGACGATGCCGGCCGCGACGGCAGCGGAGATGGCGGCCAGGGCGAGCAGCCACGACGTCACCAGCCGACCGTATCCGATGCCGGTCGGCAGGCGTGGCGGTGCCGCTCGGCCTGGCGGGCACCCGGATGCACTTCGGGGCACCCTCCCGCATCTGTGCCGCGGCGGGGGTCGCGCGCGATCCGCTCCCGCCACGGATGCAAAGCCCCCACCGGGTGCAAGCACGGAGACGATCCGCCCACCCACGGGTGCAAACAGGCAGCCGGTGCCTGCTGGCGCCCCGCCGGGGAGGAACAGCGGCCAGCGACCCATCCCCGCGCGGCATCCCCGCCGTTGTGCAGCCGCCGCTGAACCTGGGATCCGCAGCGTGCGGGCAGAACCCGAGCGCCCGACCCGCGCCGGCACGCCACCAGCCGGCCTGCGCACCCGTCCCAGGACTCCCGCCGGATTCCGAAGGGCCGGGACGTCGCAGCGGGCTGCCCGATCGCCTGCGGTCATGCACGTCCTACCCGGCGGGCGTGCCCAGACCCTGCTGGATCTGCGCCATGACCCCGGCGTCGGCCAGCGTCGTGGTGTCGCCGACCTCGCGCTGTTCGGCGATATCCCGCAGCAGGCGCCGCATGATCTTTCCGCTGCGTGTCTTGGGGAGTTCCTTGACCACGAGGATCTGTCGGGGCTTCGCGATCGGGCCGATCTCCCTGGCCACGTGCGCGCGCAGCTGCTCCGGCAGGTCGTCGCCGCCGGCGGTCGCGTCGGCGCGCAGGATCACGAACGCGACGATGCCCTGGCCGGTCGTCGTGTCGGTGGCGCCGACCACGGCCGCCTCGGCCACGGCCGGGTGCGACACCAGCGCCGACTCCACCTCGGTGGTGGAGATCCGATGGCCGGACACGTTCATCACGTCATCGACCCGGCCGAGCAGCCAGATGGCCTCGTCGGAGTCGAGCTTCGCGCCGTCGCCGGCGAAGTAGCTGCCCGGGAACCGGGACCAGTACGTCTTGATGTAGCGCTGCGGGTCGCCCCAGATCCCGCGCAGCATGGCCGGCCAGGGCTGCGTCAGCGTCAGGTAGCCGCCGCCGCTGCCCGGGTCGACCGGGACGCCCGCGTCGTCCACCACGGCGGCGGAGATCCCGGGAACCGGCCGCATCGCCGAGCCGGGCTTGCAGGAGGTCACGCCCGGCAAGGGGCTGATCATGATCGCCCCGGTCTCGGTCTGCCACCACGTGTCGACGATGGGGCACCGCCCGCCGCCGATGACGCTGCGGTACCACAGCCAAGCCTCGGGGTTGATCGGCTCTCCCGCCGATCCGAGGATGCGAAGGGACGACAGGTCGTACTGGGCGGGGAGCGCCGCGCCCCACTTCATGAACGTCCGGATCGCGGTCGGTGCCGTGTACAGGATCGTGACGCCGTACTTCTCGACGATCTCCCACCAGCGGCCCTTGTGGGGCGTGTCCGGGGTGCCCTCGTAGAGCACCATCGTCGCGCCGTTCGCCAGGGGGGCGTACAGCGCGTAGGTGTGGCCGGTGATCCACCCGATGTCGGCGGTGCACCAGTAGACGTCGGACTCCGGCCGGATGTCGAAGACGGCGTGGTGCGTCCATGTGGCCTGCGTCAGGTAGCCGCCGGTCGTGTGCAGGATGCCCTTGGGCTTTCCGGTGGTGCCGGAGGTGTACAGCACGAACAGCGGGTGCTCGCTGTCGAAGGCCTGCGGATCGTGGTGATCGGGGGCCGAGTCGACCGCGTCGTGCCACCACACGTCGTGGTCGTGCCAGGCGACGGCGTCGCCGGTGCGCCTGACGACCAGGACCCGCTGCACGCTGGGGCAGTCCACCACGGCGTCGTCGACGGCGTGCTTCAACGGCTGCGTGGAACCCCGGCGGTACTGCCCGTCGGCGGTGATGACCACCTTCGCCTGCGCGTCGGTGATCCGCGACCGCAGCGCTTCGGCGGAGAACCCGGCGAACACCACCGAGTGGACCGCGCCGAGCCGGGCGCAGGCCAGCATCGCGACGAGGGTCTCGGGGACCATCGGCATGTACAGCGCGACGCGGTCGCCGGGACCGACACCGAGGCCGGACAGGGCGTTGGCTGCCTTCGACACGCGGACGAGAAGGTCGGCGTAGGAGATGGTGTCGGCAGTCCCGTCCGCGCCTTCGAACAGGATCGCGGCCCTGCCGCCGTTGCCGGCGGCGACGTGGCGGTCGACGCAGTTGACGCTCACGTTGAGCCGTCCGCCGACGAACCACTTGGCGAACGGCGCCTGCGACCAGTCCAGGACGTCGGTCCAGGGGGTGTCCCACTCCAGGCGCCCTGCGGCGGCGGCCCAGAAGGCCAATCGGTCGGCCTCTGCGCTCGCCTGGGCGGAGGCATTCACATTCGCCGACGCGGCAAGCTCGGCGGGGGGCGGGAAGCTGCGCTCCGACGCGCTGTCGAGGGCGGGGGCTTGGGCGGTCAGTGTCATGGTGGGCCTCATTCCTTGGGTTGGATGCCCGGGCGCCTGGTCGGGGGGGGTACCGGCGCCCGGGCAGTCTGTGGGGGGTGTTCGGGCGGGCCCGAACCTGGGGTGGTGCGCGGTCAGTGCACGGCGACCGACTTCTCGGCGCCCGCGCCGGTCAGCGAGCGGACCTCCATCTCGGCGTACTTCATCCGGTTGGGCTTCTCCTTGTCGGTGACGCTGCCGAGCCAGCCGAGGAAGAACGCGACCGGGATGGAGATCAGCGCCGGGTTGTCCAGCGGGAACCAGTGGAAGTCGAGCCCCTGCACCATCGAGGCGCTCTTGCCGGTGACCTCGTTGATCGGCTTCCCGGACACGACCGGCGAGAAGACGATCAGCGTCACTGCGGTGATCAGTCCGCCGTAGATGCTCCACACCGCGCCGCGGGTGGTGAAGCCCCTCCAGAACAGCGAGTACAGGATGGTCGGCAGGTTGGCCGACGCCGCCACGGCGAACGCCAGCGCCACCAGGAACGCGATGTTCTGGTCCTTGGCCAGGATGCCGCCGAAGATGGCGACCACACCGATGACCACGGCGGCCATCCGTGCGACCCGGACCTCCTTGTCGGCGGCCAGCTCCCCCTTCTTGATGACGTTGGCGTACACGTCGTGGGCGAAGGAGGCGCTTGCGGTGATCGTCAGCCCGGCGACGACCGCGAGGATCGTGGCGAACGCGACGGCGGAGATGAAGCCCAGCAGGAGCGTGCCGCCGAGCTCGTAGGCCAGCAGCGGAGCGGCGGAGTTCGCGGCACCGGGAGCGCTCATGATGGTCTCCGGCCCGACCAGTGCGGCGGCGCCGAAGCCGAGCACCAGGCTGAACAGGTAGAACAGTCCGATCAGGCTGATCGCCCACACCACCGACTTGCGCGCATCCTTGGAGGTGGGGACGGTGTAGAACCGCATCAGCACGTGCGGCAGGCCGGCGGTGCCGAGCACCAGCGCCATCGACAGCGAGATGAAGTCGACCTTCGTCAGGGTCGTGGCCCCGTACTTGGCCCCCGGCTGCAGCATCTCCTCGCCCAGCGGGCTGTTGTCCGCCGCCGCGCCCATCACGGCCGACAAGCTGAAGCCGTACTTGCTCAGGACCCACGCGCTCATCAGGCCGGCGCCCGCGATGAGCAGGACGGCCTTGATGATCTGGACCCACGTCGTGCCCTTCATGCCGCCCACCAGGACGTAGACGATCATCAGCACGCCGACGACGGCGATGGTGATCGACTGCCCCACGTTGCCGGTCACGCCCATCAGCAGGCTGACCAGGCCGCCGGCGCCGGCCATCTGGGCCAGCAGGTAGAAGAAGCTGACCGCCAGCGTCGAGATGGCAGCTGCCGTGCGGACCGGCCGCTGCCTCATCCGGAAGGCCAGCACGTCGGCCATCGTGAACTTGCCGGTGTTGCGCAGCAGTTCGGCGACGAGCAGCAGCGCGACCAGCCACGCCACCAGGAAGCCGATGGAGTACAGGAAGCCGTCGAAGCCGGTCAGCGCGATGGCGCCGGTGATGCCGAGGAAGCTCGCGGCGGAGAGGTAGTCCCCGGCGATCGCGGTGCCGTTCTGGCCGCCGGTGAACGAGCGGCCGCCGGTGTAGTAGTCGGCGGCGCTCTTGTTGGACTTCGACGCCCGGATGACGATGATCATGGTCCCGGCCACGAAGGCGATGAAGATCGCCATGTTGAGCCAGGGGCTGCCGGCGACGGTGCCCGTTGTGGTCGCGGCGTCGGCCGCGGCGATGGCGCTCATCGGACGATCCCTTCCAGGTCCTCACGGATCTCGGTCGCCAGCGGGTCGAGCCTGCGGTTGGCGTGCCGCACGTACAGCCAGGTGATGACGCCGGTGGAGACGAACTGCAGCAGGCCGAAGACGATGCCGACGTTGATGTTCCCGAACACCGGCTTCGCCAGGAAGTCCGGCGCGAACACGGCGGCGAGGACGAAGGCGAAGTACCAGACGAGGAACGCGGCCGTCATCGGGAAGGCGAAACCCCGGTAGCGGCGGCGCAGTTCGACGAACTGGGGGCTTTGTTGTGCGATGAGATAGGCCTGCGGGTCGGGTTGCCCCCCGACTTTGGGCGGGCCTTCGATGATGGTCATGGCGCGGCCTCCCTGTCGTGGCTGCTGGTCCGTGTGCTGCGACGCTAGGCCCGCCGGATGGACCTTCGGAATGCGAAATCGGGGGCCTGCGGCGAGTGGTCCGACGGTGCCCACGATCGGTCTTGCGGCCTGCGACGAACGGTCGGTCAGCGCCGACGAACGGGGCGGGTGCGCGGAGGTCTGCGCCCGGCGATGCGTGCCCCGCGCCCCCCTGCTCGTCCTGGATCGAGGGCTCCTTCGGCTTCGGAATCCGCGGAGTGGAATGCGCTGCCGAACGCGGTGAGCGGCGGATCCGGGCCGACGTGCCGGCGCGGCGATTCCGCTTGGGCGGCGTTGATCGCAGCGCTTCAGCGCACGGCTGCGGCGGTTCGCCGCGATCAACGCCCAGCGACCTGCCGCTGCCGGGCGCCGGCGTCTTCGATCGAAACGGGACCCTCCGGACTGGCGCGATGTGCAGGTCGGGGGGAGTGTGCTGTGGATGCAGATCGGGCTGCGGCCGTGCGTGCGCGCACGCCAGATTGAGCCTGGCCGTGGCGACTACCCGGGGACGACCTCGATCAGCCCCTCGAGATGGCTGACGTCGTTGAGGTTGGCGGTCACGAGACGCGCTCCGTGCGCGTGCGCGGTGGCGGCGATCATGAGATCCAGGCTGCGAGCCCTCGACGTGCGCCCGGCTCGATGGGTCGCGGCGGCGAGTTCGCCGTAGCTCGCGGCCACCGCAGCGTCGACGGGCAACGGCTCGAAACCCCGCAGGACGGCACTGAGCCGAGCCAGGCGATGGGCGCGGCGCTCATGATCAGGAGCGACGAGCACGCCGAACTGCAACTCCGCCACGGACACCACGCTGATCGCGATCTCACCCGCGACCGGCTCGGGGTGCTCGGCGATCAGGATGCTCGTGTCCAGGATGGACAGCATCAACGCGCCCACGGATCATCAAGACCTCGTGCGCCGGATTCGCGCCGCTCGTCATCCCAGGCATTGTCGGTCGGGCTGTCGAAGACTGAGCGGACCCTGTCCCACGTCGTCCAACGCTCGGCGCGGATCGGAATGATCTGCGCCACCGGCCGCCCCGCCACCGTCACCGTCGTCGGCTCCCCCGCCTCTACTGCTCGCAGGATCTCGCTGGCGTTCTGCCGCAGTTCCCGCACGCCCACCGTCGCCATCGCGACAATGTAGCACACGTGCTACATGGTCGGCACGACCTCGGTGGCCCACACGAAGGGATCCCTCCTGACGCGGCCCACGCATGCCCGGATCCCCGCTCACGTGCCATCCGCCTCGGGCTCGTCGGCCCGGACGGCGCCGGATGCGGTGGCCCGTGCGCTGAGCGGGGAGTAGGCCACCCACGCGCCATCGTCGGGAGCTGCTGGCAGCGGCCACAGCTCCACCGATTGCGCCGCCCAGCCCACGATCGTCGACAGGTCGAACTCGGTCGCCGTCTCGGGGATCCCGCGCCGCTCCCACAGGACGTGCACGGTGACCGCCGCAGGGGCCGGCAGCGGCCACAGCCATAGGCCCCAGTCCTGGCCCAGCCCCCCTGCGGAACCGTGGCGGAAGGCGAGCCGGAATCCGCTGTCACCGGCCGTGCCTCCCGGCTCCGGCCACGACTCCTCGACCTCGGCACGCGACCCGTCCGCCCATTGCAGCCCGAATCGCAGGTCGTCCATCGGCCCCTGATGGCGGCGCGGCGGCCATTGTTCGTCCACATGGTCGGGGTGGAAGCGCCCGCGCACGGCAAGGGCCAGCACGGTCCGATACACCCCCGTCACCGACAGGTACAGCGCAGTGGTGGCGTTGCGGGCCAGCACGGTCCCCGCCGGTCCCAGACCGGGCAGACGGTGCTCCGGCTCCTGCCAGGGGAAGCTGAAGAACACCGGGTTCGGCTGATCTGCTTCCGGCTGCGGCTGGGGCAGCGGCGCGAAGAACGGCATGCCGCCATCGTCGGCCTCACCTCGGGGACCTGTCGACCCGGGCCACGCACAGGCTGGATCGAACGAGGCGGCCGGTTCTCAGCGCGCGGGACGCCACACTGCCGGTACAGATCTCTGACATCGGCGGCGGTTCGTCCACGAAGGCGCTTCGGGGTATCCGACAAGACCTGGTGCAAGCACCCGAGGTGCATCGGCGCACTGACTGTGCCGCCGCGTGCCTCCCGTCGCCAGCCCGGACAGGGTTGGTCCGGGCAGCGTCGGGACGATAGTCCAGCCGGCAGCCAATTGGGCGGCATCGTCCCTTTTCCGGCGCGGCGGCGAGGCCGCTGCTGTGACGCCCGACACATCGCAGGCACGCACTTCGCACCCGCCCGCCCATTCCCAGCCGAGCACGTGCGCGACTAGATTCCTTGCATGGGCGCTGAACTCACTCTCGGCGCCGAAGAGGAGTTGCACCTCATCGACCTCGACCTGTGGGAGCTCTCGGCCAGGGCCCCGCAGCTGTTGTCGAGGCTGCCGAAGGACTCCTACGCCGCGGAGATCCAGCGGACCACGGTTGAGACGAATACGCCGGTCGTCCGGTCGCTGTCGGACTTGCGTGCCGAACTCGTCCGCCTGCGCAAGGGCGTCATCGACGTGGCCGCGTCGGAGGGGCTGGGCATCGCCGCGGTCGGCACCGCCGCCCTGTCGACCCACGCCGACTTCGAGCTGACCAGCACCGGGCGCTACAGCAAGATGCAGGAGGAGTACCGGCTGCTCGTGGACGAGCAGCTGATCTGCGGCACGCAGGTGCACGTGGGAGTCTCCGACCGCGACCTCGCCGTGCAGATCGTCCAGCGGATCGCCCCCGACCTCCCCGTGCTGCTGGCCCTCTCGGCCAGTTCGCCCTACTGGAACGGGCTCGACACCGGCTACGCCAGCATCCGCACGATCATCTGGCAGCGGTGGCCCACGGCAGGCTCGGCCGGCCCGCTCTCCTCCTCGGCCGAGTACGACGACCTCCTGGACGACCTCATCGCCTCGGGCGTCATCGGAGACGCCAAGATGGCCTACTTCGACGTGCGGCCCTCGTCGCATGCGCCGACCCTCGAGCTGCGCGTCTGCGACGCCTGCCCGCTCGTGGACGACGTCGTCCTCATCGCGGGCATCTTCCGCGGCCTGGTGCGGGCGGCGGAGCTCGACCTCGAGGCCGGGAGCCCGTTCACCGCCCCCGCACCTCCGCTGCACCGCGCCGCGATCTGGCAGGCCGCCCGCAGCGGACTGTCGCGCAATCTGGTTCACGGCGTCGCCAGCCCGACGCCGCGGCCGGCGGCCGAGGTGGTCCGAGACCTGGTGGACCGGCTGCGGCCGCAGCTGGAGGAGCTCGGCGACTGGGAGACCGTCACCGAACTGGCCGAGACGATGCTGGCGCGCGGCAACTCCGCCGATCGGCAGCGCGCCGCCTACGCCGAGCGGGGCAGCCTCGAGGACGTGATGCGGCTGGTCGTCGCCGAGAGCCACGGGCGGACCTCGGACGCGGCTGCGTCCCTGCCGGCGCTGCGCCGCTACCGCGTGCGGGCAGGGGACGAGGCCCTGGGCCCCGGCTCCGTCGTGCGCCCCGCCTACCGGGACGTCATGACGGCCCTGGTCGCCCATGGACCCGCCGAGCTCGCCGAGCGCGCCGAGGCCCGGGATTCCTGGGCCGTGCGCAACGACCTCACCTACGTCGTCCACGGGGAGCACCGGCCGTTCGAGGTCGACCTGGTCCCCCGCATCCTGGGGCCGCACGAGTGGGCGGAGCTCGAGGTCGGGCTCACGCAGCGCGCCTGGGCGATCGAGTCATTCATCCGCGACGTGTACGGCGAGCAACGGATCCTGCGGGACGGGGTCCTCCCCCGCGACGTCGTGGAGTCCTCCCCGGGCTGGCGGGACGAAGCCGCCCGGCTTCCCCCGGACGTCGTGCGGGCCCCCATCATGGGGTTCGATCTGGTCCGCAACGAGTACGGCGGCTGGCGCGTGCTGGAGGACAACGTCATGTCGCCCAGCGGCGTCGCCTACGCCATCGCCGTCCGCGCTCTGATGGACGACGTCATGCCGGACCTGCCCAGGCCTCCCGGCACCGCCCACCCGGCTGCCGGCTACGAGCTGCTCCGCTCGACGCTGCTCGCGCACGCCGAGCCCGGCACCCGCGCTGCTCTGCTCTCCAGCGGCCCCGCCTCCGGGGCCTGGTTCGAGCACCGGCACCTGGCCGACGGGGCGGGCCTCGCGCTGGTCCGGCCCGATGACATCGTGATCGCCGGCGGGACCGTGGTCCACCGGAGGACCGGGGTTCCCATCGGCGTCCTGTACCTGCGGCTGGACGGGGAGCTCATCGACCTGCGCGACGGCTCGGGCCGGGCGATCGGCGCGCAGATCATGGACGTCGCCGCGGTCGGCGGGGTGGTGCTGGCGAATGCGCCCGGGAACGGGGTCGCCGACGACAAGTCCACCTACCCCTTCCTGCCCGAGCTGATCACGTACTACCTCGGCGAGCGGCCCGCCGTCGAGTCGGTCCCCACCTACCGGCCGGCAGACGAGGCCGAGCGCACCACCGTCCTGGCGCGCGTCGGGGAGCTGGTCACCAAGCCCGTCGACGGCTTCGGCGGGGCCGGCGTGCTCATCGGGCCCGCCGCCACCGCGGCCGAGGTCGCCTCGCGCCGCGCCGAGATCGCCGCCAACCCTGCCCGCTGGGTCGCGCAGGAGGTCGTCGCCCTGTCCTCGCTGCCGTGCCTGGCGGCGGGGCAGCTCGAGCCGAGGCGCGTCGACCTGCGGGCATTCGTGTACCTGACCGGACCCGGCCGGGAGGACTGCCGGCTGGCACCGCTGGGCCTGACGCGGGTCGCGCCGGCGGGCAGTCTGATCGTCAACAGCTCGCAGGGCGGCGGGGCCAAGGACACCTGGATCGTGACCGGACCGAGCGACGAAGGGCCATGACGTGTGCGGACTCGCAGGTGAGGTGCGCTTCGACGGAGCCGCGGCCGACGTCGGCGCGGTGCAGCGGATGACCGCACGGTTGGAGAAGCGCGGCCCCGACGATTCCGGCGTCTGGGCCCGCGGCCCGGTGGCACTGGGGCACCGGCGGCTGTCGATCATCGACCTGTCCCCGCTGGGCGCGCAGCCGATGGTGGATCCCCACGAAGGGTTGACGGTCGTCTTCAACGGGATCATCTACAACTACCAGCAGCTGCGCGAAGAGCTCGCCGCCGCCGGCCACCGCTTCTTCTCGACGTCGGACACCGAGGTGGTGCTCAAGGCCTACGCCCAGTGGGGGACGAGCTTCGTCGACCACTTCCACGGGATGTTCGCCATCGCGGTGGTCGAGCATCTGCGCGGCCGGGTGGTGCTGGCCCGCGACCGGCTCGGCATCAAACCGCTGTATCTCGACGCCCGGCCCGGCCGCCTGCGGTTCGCCTCCACGGTGCAGGCCCTCGTCGCAGCCGGCGGCGTGGACACCTCGATCGACTCCACGGCACTGGCCTACTACATGACGTTCCACTCGGTCGTGCCCGCCCCGCACACGATCTTCACCGGCATCCGCAAGCTCCCGCCCGCCACCGTCCGGGTCATCGAAGCCGACGGGACCTTCTACGACACCCGCTACTGGGACCCGCAGTTCACCCGCGACGAGGAACGCAGCGAGTGGACGTCCCGCGACTGGGAGGTGGCGCTGCTGGAGCGGCTGCGGGTCGCCGTCGAGCGGCGGATGGTCGCCGACGTTCCCGTGGGAGTCCTGCTGTCGGGCGGCATCGACTCCAGCCTCGTGGTCGCGCTGCTGGCGGAGGGCGGGCAGACCGGTCTGCAGACGTTCAGCATCGGGTTCGAGTCGGCCGGCGGGGAGTCCGGCGACGAGTTCGAGTACTCGTCGCTGGTCGCCCGGCGGTTCGGCACCGACCACCACCGCATCGAGATCGACACCTCCCGCCTGCTCCCCGGGATCGATGCCGCGGTCGAGGCGATGAGCGAACCGATGGTCAGCCACGACGCCGTCGCGTTCTACCTGCTCAGCGAGGAGGTCTCCAAGCACGTCAAGGTCGTGCAGTCCGGGCAGGGCGCCGACGAGGTGCTCGGCGGCTACGACTGGTACCCGCCGCTGGCGGGCGCGGCCCGGGGCGACGCCGTCGAGGCCTACTCCCGGGTGTTCTTCGACCGGCGCTGGTCGGCGATGGCGGACATCCTGCAGCCCGAGTGGCTGATCGGCGACGACGCGCCCAGCGCGTTCATCACCGAGCGGTTCGCCCGGCCCGGAGCCGCCACAGCCGTCGACGCGGCGCTGCGCAACGACACCACGATCATGCTCGTCGACGACCCGGTGAAGCGGGTCGACAACATGACGATGGCATGGGGGCTGGAGGCCCGCGTCCCGTTCCTGGATCACGAGCTCGTCGAGCTGGCCGCGCGCATCCCTCCGGAGCTCAAGCTCGCCGACGGCGGCAAGGGCGTGCTCAAGCGCGCCAGCCGAGGCGTCGTCCCCGACGAGGTGATCGACCGCACCAAGGGCTACTTCCCCGTCCCCGCCATCCGCCAGCTCGAGGGGCCGTACCTGGAGCGCGTCCGCGAAGCACTGACCGATCCCGCGGCAAGGCGGCGCGGCCTGTTCCGGCCCAATACGGTGGACGCCATGCTGCGAGATCCGAACGCCGCCCGCACGACCTTGGGCTCCAACGCGCTGTGGCAACTGGCGCTGTTGGAGATGTGGCTGCAGAAGGTGGAGGGCTCGGCCTCGTGACGACGCAGGCGCCCACCACCACCGTCGAGGAGGCGGTCGCCCTCGCGGAGACGCTCGTCGACGCCTGGGGCTGTTGGGGCCCGAACATGACGCCGGACGCCCGTCGGGTCGCGTTCATCAGCGACCGGTCGGGCATCCCGCAGCTGTGGGTCCAGGATGTCGTTCTCGACGGCCCGCCGGCGCCCGCCCGGCACCTGCCGCTCTCGGCCGACCCGGTGGTCGCCGTCCGCTGGGCGGCCGACAGCCGTTGGCTGGCCTGCGCCGTGGCGACGGACGGGGGGGTGCGCACCCAGGTGTGGGTGGTCCGCCCCGACGGCACCGACGCGCGGCGCATCGCCGGCGATGCCGACACGCACGCGGAGCTGGGTCCGTGGAGCCGCAGCGGTCATCACTTCGTGATCACGTTCCCGGGAGTCGGTCCGGACCGCCCGACCACGGCCTACCTGGCAGATCCGGCGACCGGCCAGCTCGACCCGCTCACCTCCGGGCAGCTGATCCACGTCCTCGACATCTCCGTCGAGGAGCGCTTCCTCGTCATCCGCGACGGCGAGCGCGGGCAGCAGTTCGTCACGATCTTCGACCGCCTCCTGGGCCGGGGCTTCAGCGCGCTGCCGGCCGGCGCCACCGGGTCGACCGAGGTGGCCCTGGTGCGACCCGCGCCCGAGGACCACTCCGGTCCGGTCTACGTCTACCTGGCCTCCGACGTGGGCCTGCCCCGCCGCCAGCTCCTCGGCCTGCCGTTCGGCCCGAACGGCTGGCGCGGCGAACTGCGCACGCTCGCGGCCCGCGACGACGCAGACCTGGAGTGGGTGGACGCCGACGACGCCGGCCGTCTGCTGCTGCTGGTCTGGAACGTGGCCGGTTCGTGCGAGCTCGACCTCTTCGACACGACAACACACCAGATCGCACCCGTGGCCGGGCTGCCCGGACGGATGGCCTCCACGCCGGTGCTCAGCCGCGACGGGAGCGCCGTCCTGCTCAGCGTCGAGGGGCCGCGCTCCCCCCGCGAGCTGTGGCACCTGGACACCCGCACCGGCGCCTGGACCCGGGTGACCGACGATCCCGAGGTGCCCGAACGGGTGCTGGTGGTGCCGACCCTCGAGACATTCTCCGGGCGGGACGGCCTCGCCCTGACCGGTTGGCTGTACCGCCCCGCGGGCGCCACCGGGGCAGGACCCGCCGCGCTGAGCCTGCACGGAGGCCCGGAGGCCCAGGAGAGGCCCTCGTTCGACCCGCACCACCAGGCCCTGGCGGCGGCCGGGGTCACCGTGTTCGCGCCCAATATCCGCGGCTCCTCCGGCTTCGGCCGCGAGTTCGTGCACGCCGACGACCTGCACGGCCGGTACGCCGCCTTCGACGATGTCCTCGCCGCGGCGGACCATCTCGTGGCCGAGGGTCTCGCCGATCCGGCGCGGATCGCCGTCACCGGCCGGTCGTACGGCGGTTACCTCGCCCTCGCCTCGCTGGCCTTCTCCCCCGGGGTCTTCGCCGCCGGCATCGACATCTGCGGGATGTCGGACCTGCTCACCTTCTACCGGGACACCGAGCCGTGGATCGCCGCGGCCGCGGTGACGAAGTACGGCGATCCCGAGAAGGATCGCGCGCTGCTGGAGGACATCTCTCCGCTTGCCAGCGCCGAGGCGATCGACGTCCCGCTGCTGGTGGTGCACGGCGAGCTCGACACCAACGTGCCGATCGGCGAGGCGCAGCAGCTCGTGGCGCGGCTGAGGGAGCTCGGACGCCCCGTGACCTACCTCGAGCTGCCCGGCGAAGGCCACGTCTTCCACCGGGTCGACTCCCGCAGACGGCTGGCCTCCGCCATCGTCCGCTTCCTGGCGGACCACCTGTCCGCGACGCATTAGGTCGCTCGGTGTAGGCGTGTGTCTCGGCCGGGGCGGAACGCCGGTGGAGGTGGCCCGCACATTCGGGAAGGCACCGGCAGACAAGAGGCAACCCGAATCCCGCGCGGCGCCTGGCTGGCGTGCCGTTCCCGCTGGCGAGGCCACGGGGCTGCCGGCCCGCGGGTGCGCCGTGGCTCCCGTTCCCGCCGGCGGGCGCCAGAAGGCACCGGCTGGCTCGTTGCACCCGTCTGCGGGGTTGGATCGCCCCCGATACGCGGCAGGGAGCCCACGCTGCAGGAGCAAGCCCCGCAACGGGTGCAGCTATCCGCCGACCCCGTCGGACCGGCCCCCGCCCCGGTCCCACGATCCACCATGCCGCCGCCGCCCGACACTCCGCCCCGCAGGCCAACGCCCGTCCAGGCCCTCATCGGTCCGGCCGGGGCGAATACCCCCCGTGGTACTGTCCAATTGTCGGTCCAGCCAGGTTGGATCGGCGCGCGGCGCCGCCTCGAAGAGGCCTTCGCCCCGGGGATGAGCACGGGCCCCGCCCAGGTTCGGCAGCGATCGTGCTGCGCAGCTCCACCCCACGGAAGGCTCGGCCATCGGCCCATCATTCGGCATCCTCAGCACCTACCCACCCACGCAATGCGGCTTGGCCACCTTCACCCAGGCCCTGGTGACGCACCTCTGCGGGGCCGGCGCCGACGTCGGGATCGTCCGTGTCGTCGATGCTCCGCAGCCCGACGAGCCGCTGGTCGCCCATCAGCTGGTGACGGGCCGCCCCGGCGCGGAGAGCCGGGCCGCCGCCGCGCTGAACTCCTACGACGTCGCGGTCATCCAGCACGAGTACGGCATCTTCGGCGGCCCCGACGGCGCAGACGTGCTGAGGGTGCTGGCCGAGACCAGGGTCCCGGTCATCTCCGTCCTGCACACCGTGCTGACCGAGCCCACCCCCAACCAGTGGCGCGTGCTGGATGAGGTCGTCGAGGCGTCCTCGCTCGTGGTCACCATGACGCGCACCGCCCGGCAGCGGCTCCTCGACGGATGGGATGTCCCGCAATCCAAGGTGATCGTGATCGCCCACGGCGCCGAGGACAACCGGGCCACCGCCCGTCGGCGCCCCGTTCCGGTCGGGCCGATCATCGGCCGCCGCCGGCCCACGATTCTCACGTGGGGCCTGATCGGCCAGGGCAAGGGCATCGAATGGGCGCTGGAGGCGATGACCGGACTGGCTGATCTGGACCCCCGTCCGCGCTACCAGGTGGTTGGCCAGACCCATCCGCGGGTGCTGGAGCGGGAGGGCGAGGCCTACCGACGGGCGCTGCTCGAGCAGGTCGCCGGGTCGGGCCTCGCCGAATCCGTGCATTTCGACAACCGATACCTCGACGGGGCCTCGCTGCGTGCGATCGTGCGTGCTGCCGACATCATCCTGCTTCCGTACGACTCGCGCGACCAGGTCACCTCCGGGGTGCTCACCGAGGCTGTCGTCGCAGGGAAGCCCGTGGTCTCCACCAGCTTCCCGCACGCCATCGAACTGCTCGGCGGTGGCGCCGGGCTCCTGGTTCCGCAACGCGATCCATCGGCCATCACCGGGGCCCTGCGCCGGGTGCTGACCGAGCCGGGCCTGGCCGATGGCATGGCAGCGATGGCGCGCGAGCTCGCCCCCGGCCTGCTCTGGCCGGCGGTGGCGCGGCACTACATCCAGTCGGCGCGACAGCTGACCGCCCGAGCAACCGAATCGGTGGCCTGATGCTTCCCGAGCCCCGGTTCGACCACCTCGAACGCTTGACCACCCCGTTGGGATTGTTCGAGCACGCACGACTCACCGTCCCCCGTCTGGAGCACGGGTACTGCCTGGACGACGTGTCGCGGGGACTCCTCGTCGCGGTCCGGCAGCCCGATCCGCCCCGGGCCGCGCGGGCGATGGTCCAGTCCTACCTGCGGTTCACGGTCAAGGCTCAGGACAGCCGGGGAGCCTTCCACAACCGGCGCCGAATCGACGGCTCCTGGTCGGACACCACCAGCGTCGGCGACCACTGGGGCAGGGCGCTGTGGGCCCTGGGCACCGCGGCGGCCCTCACGGAGGGCGAGACCCGCGAGCAGACGCAGGCCGTGGCGGCCCGGGCCATGCGGGCCAGGTCCCCATGGCCGCGGTCCATGGCCTACGCGGCGCTCGGAGCCGTCGAGGTGCTGAACGCCCGACCCGGCCACCGAGCTGCGATCCGGCTGCTCCGCGACGCCCGTGCCATGCTTCCGCGCCCGTCGGGCGAGGCGGCCTGGCCGTGGATCGAGCCACGGCTCACCTATGCCAACGCGGTCATCCCCGAAGCGCTCATGGCGATCGGCGCGGCGCTGGACGACTCGGCGATGGTGCGCGACGGGGTGGCGCTGCTGACCTGGCTGCTCGACCTGCAGACCCGCGACGGCCGCATCAGCGTGGTCCCCGCCGGAGGCTGGGCGCCCGGTGAGGCCAGGCCCGGGTTCGACCAGCAGCCGATCGAGGTGGCCGCCCTCGCCGAGGCCTGCTGGCGGGCCCACGAACTGACCGGGGAGCCGCACTGGAACGACGCGGTGCACAGCTGCGCCGACTGGTTCCTCGGCGCCAACGACCTGGGGCTGGCGCTCTACGACGCCTCGACCGGCGGGTGCTCCGACGGGCTGCATGCCGATCGCATCAACCTGAACCAGGGCGCCGAGTCGACGCTTGCCGCACTGTCCACCCTGCAGATCGCCTCGCGCACGGCGCTCGTGGCGGCCACGTGAACCGGCCGCTGGTCGTGCGGACGGATCACATCCTCCGCCCGGACCCGCGGCGCGTGGTCACCACGCTGTTCCTTCCCGGCCAGGAGATGATGACCGCCGGGGTTTCCCGCGCGACATCGGTCCTGGATCGGATCCTGGCGCTGACCGACGCACAGGTGGAGAGTGCGCTGGACCAGGCGATCAGCGCCTTCGGACCCCGGCACCGGGATCTCGTCGAGACGTTCGACGCCCGGTTCGGGCTGATCGCCCACCGGCTGGAGGATCCCGGTTCCCTCTCCGCGAGCCGGCAGCAGCTGGCCGGCGCGTACTTCACGCAGGAGTATGCGGTCGAGTCGGCGGCCCTGTTCAACCCATCGATGGTCGCCCATCCCGACCAGCACGGCCTGCCGCCGGGCGCAACGAGGTTCCTGATGAGCGTGCGGGGGGTCGGAGAGGGCCACATCTCGAGCATCGGATTCCGCACCGGCACCATCGACGCCGGCGATCAACTCCGGTTCGACGAGCCGGGCCGACCGCTGGCGCAGGCGGTCCCTACTGCGGCGACGTACTCCAAGACCCTGTTCGCCCAACAGCTCGGACTGCGGGCCGAGGACGACTACGCGGCCGCGGCGTACGTGCTCGACGAGCTGCCCGATGCTTTCGACCGCCCGGCGCTGGACCGGGCGATGGCCGGCCTGCGCGCGCAGAGCCTGACCCGCGGCCCGGCGGCTGTCGTGGTGCAGCGGCTGGAACGGATCGCCGACTCGCATTACGGGCTCGCCTTCCCCCAGGGGTCGACGATCGATGAGCGGGTGATCCTCCCCACCGGGCCCGCCGAGAGCCACGGGCTGGAGGATCTGCGGCTGGTCCGGTTCACCGATACGGACGGCTCCACGACGTACCGGGGGACCTACACCGCGTTCGACGGGGTCCGGGTCGCCCCGGCGCAATTGCAGACCAGCGACTTCCGCACGTTCGCCGTCGGGCAGTCCAGCGGGCGGGCGGCGCAGAACAAGGGGATGGCGCTGTTCCCGCGCCCGGTGGGCGGCCGGTACGTCGCCCTGTCGCGGTGGGACCGCGAGACATCGAGCCTGGCCGAATCATCCGACTTCTCCCACTGGGAGCCCTCCGCCACCGTGCATCGGCCATCGCAGCCATGGGAGCTCATCCAGGTGGGCAACTGCGGCTCGCCGGTGGAGACAGCGGCCGGATGGTTGGTGCTCACCCATGGAGTAGGCCCGGTCAGGCAGTACGGCATCGGCGCGATGCTGCTGGACCTGCACGATCCCCGCGCCGTCGTGGGGACGCTGCCCGAGCCACTCCTGGCACCGAACGCCGACGAGCGCGAGGGCTATGTCCCGAACGTCACCTACTCGTGCGGATCGATGATCCACGGCCGCACCCTCGTGCTGCCCTACGGGTGCAGCGACTCCTCGATCCGCGTCGCTCTGGTCGACCTCGACGCTCTGCTCGACCGGCTCGCCGGGTCGTAGCCGGGCTCGGGGCTGGTTCGGGTCAGGGGTGTTGCCGCCGATCTGCCAGAACCGGCGGCAGTCCACCCGATGTGCTTCGGAATCTTGCAGGCGGTCGGGCGAGTCTGCACCCGCTCGGCCGGGGTTTGCACCCGCCCCCCGGGGGGTGTTCCGGTGGTTCGTGGCCGGTTGATGCACCGTTTCGGGGCTTTGCGCCCGCAGCGCGGGTTACCTGCGGTCTGTCGCGGGCGATCCGCCCCCTCGACGGGTGCAAAGAGGGACCGGGTGCAGACTCAGGCCGGATCCGCCCCGCAGCGGGTGCAGGTCCTCGCAGCCCCGCCGCTGCAACCGGTCGCCGCGACCGATGCCCGGCCCGCGCAGCCGGAGAGGGAAGCGGCACGCCAGCCCCGCGCGCAGGGCTCGCAGGACGGTCCGAGCCGCGGGCCGCTGCGACCCGCCGGCGTCCGGATCGACACTCCATCGGCCCTTGCAGCGCATGGAGCACGCCGCCCGCACTACCGTTCTGCCATGGCGACGAACTATCTGCCGCAACCGGACACGGACGCGATTGTCGGCGAGATCAAGAACCTGTTCCAGCACTGGGTCGGCGATGGATTCGCCGATCTGGAGCGGATGCCCTCCGACGTCATCGCCGAGATCCCGAAGGGCACGGTCCGCCGGTACACGCCGATGGCCCCGACCGACGCCGACGCACTCCCGACGCTGATCGTCCCCCCGATGGGCGGAACCGCCGTCTCCTTCGACCTGCGCAGGGGCTGCTCGCTGGTGGAGTTCCTCCTGGAACAGGGCAGGCCGCTGTACCTGGTGGACTACGGCGACATCAGCAGCATGCACGACTCCGACCTCGGCCTGGAGTACTGGATCGACGAGGTGGTGCCGCACGCCATCCGCACTGTGAGCGAGGACTCGGGCGGCAAGCCCGTGCAACTGGTCGGCTGGTGCCTCGGCGGGATCCTCGGAGTCTTCACCGACGCCGCCCACCCCGACCTTCCGATCGCTTCGGTGGCGACGGTCGCCAGCCCGTTCGACTTCAAGCAGGTCAAGATGCTGGAGCCGGTGAGGATCCTGGAGGACAAGAGCAAGGGGGTGCTCACCACCGGCCTGGTGCGCGTGCTGGGCGGAGTGCCGGGCAAGGCGAACTCGATCATCTTCAAGTGGCTGTCCCCGGACAAGCAGTTGAAGAAGCCGATCACGGTCTTCAAGTACCGCGGCAATACGGAGACGCTCGCCCAGATCCAGGCGGTCGACGCGATGATGGACGAGATCGAGGCCTATCCCGGCCGCAGCATCGCTCAGATCTACCACACCTTCATCCGGACCAACCACCTGTCGTCGGGCCGGATGACGCTGAAGGGAGGGCGCACGCTCCAACTGGAGGACGTCGATGTCCCGGTCATGAACATCGCCGGTCAGGGCGACCACTTCTTCGCGCCGCCGGGATCCGCGCACCGCATCGGGGAACTCGTGCCGAACTCGCCGCACGTCCGGCTGGAGACCGCGCCGGGCGGGCACCTGGGGGTCCTCACCGGCAGCCGCGCCCGCGACACCACCTGGCGCTACCTGATCGAGTTCCTGCGCAGCGTCGATACCGGCGCCCACAACAATCCCGAGGATGACGCACCGATCGGCGAGGAGGACCAGTGACCGGACCAACGGGCGGCAAGGGGCAGTCGGCCAAGGCTGCGGAGGGAGCCGACTTCCCGCTCCACAAGGGGAGGCGCGCCAGCACCTGGCTGGGCAAGCAGGTGTTCGCCGGGTGCGTCCGCGAACTCGATCCCGCTTTGGCCGGGCAGATCGATGGCGTCGGCAACTGGCGCGAGGACTACCTCGGGCCCTGCCGCGACGTCGTAGCGGTCGCAGCGAAGTCCGACGCCAACACCCGGCACATCGCATCCACGGGGCTGAAGATCCTGCATGAGCAGTTCGTGTTCGGCGCCGACGGCGAGGAGCGCAACCTGGCGGAAGCCGTCGCCGACACGGGTGCCGCTGGATTCGCCGAGATGATCGTCGAGGGGAGCAGGTCGTTCGAGCCGCCGGTGCTGACGCTGCCGTACCGGGGACGCCAGCTGACCGGATCGGACATCCGGGCGCAACTGGCCCGCTGGACCGAGAACGGCATCGCCGAGCCCTCCTTCGAGACCGCCCTCGGCAATGTTGTCGACCACTCCGAGTGGCTGGACCTGCGCGGAGTGCATGTCGTACTGCTCGGCGCGGGGGCCGAGCTCGGTCCGCTGAAGCAGCTGCTGCACTGGGGAGCAGATGTGTGGGCGGTCGACCTGCCGCGGCCCGCCGTGTGGGAGCGGCTGATCAAAATCGCGGTCGACTCCCCCGGCACGCTGCACGTCCCGGTCGCCCCGGGCCTGCAGCTGCCGGAGGCCGACGACTACGCGGGCCTGGCGAAGATCGCGGGAGCGAACCTGATCACGCACGCCCCCGGTGTGAGGCGCTGGCTGGACCTGATCGAAGAGCCCTTCGTGCTCGCCAACTACGGCTACGCCGATGGTGCCCTGCATGTCCGGCTGTCCATGGCGTGCGACGCGATCGCCGCAGACGTCGCAAGCCAGCGCGGCGACGTGATGCTGGCCTACCTGGCCACGCCGACCGACGCGTTCGCGGTGCCGGCCGAAGTGATGGCGATGGCGCGCGAGCGGTGGCGTCACAACAAGGTGGCGCGCGCCACCCGGCGCCCGATGCGCCTGGCCGGCCTGTTCCAGCCGAACTACAAGGACACCGTGATCAACGATGCCGGCGACGAGGTCGGGATCGCCGACTGCATCGTGCCGCAGCAGGGCCCGAACTACCTGCTCGCCAAGCGGCTGCAGCGCTTCCGGGCGGTGGTGGCCCGCACCTCCGGCACGCGCGTCTCGCTGAACGTGGCACCTGCCACGAGGACGGTGTCGGTGGTGAAGAACAAGGCGCTCGCCGCCGCCTACGCCGGGGCCGGAAGGTTCGGCATCGAGGTGTTCGAACCGGACACCTGCAACCTGTCGATGGCCGCGCTGCTGGTGCGGGACCTGCGCGACCCGACCAGCCTCACCAATCCGGTGCTGGACGTGGACACCCCGATGGACCTGTTCGCCGACGCCGCCAACCACGGCGGGCTGTGGCGCACGGCCTACGACCCCCGTTCGGTGCTGGGCGTCGCCGCCGTGATCGGGATGTTCGTGCCCGGGGCGTGACCGGGTATCGCAACGGGCGGCGCCGTCAGTCTGCCAGGGCCTGCGCCACCCGCGCGCGCAGTGCCGGCAGCAGTTCGAGCTCGAACCACGGGTTGCGCTGCAGCCAGGCGGTGTTGCGCGGCGACGGATGCGGGACGGGGACGACGTCGCCGAACTCGCGCCAGCGGGCGACGTTGTCCGTCACCCGGCCCTTCGGTCCGAAGTGGTAGGCGTGGGCGTACCTGCCCGCTGCGACCGTCAGCCGGAGCTGGTCCAGCCAGGGCATGAGCAGCGGCCGCCAGGCCGGGGCGCACTCCGGGCGCGGCGGGGCGTCGCCCCCTCCCCTCCTCCCGGGGTAGCAGAACCCCATCGGGACCAGTGCGACGCGTGCCGGGTCGTAGAACACCGAGCGGTCCAGCCCCAGCCAGTCCCGCAGCCGATCGCCGCTGGGGTCGTTGAACGGGATGCCGGTGGCATGGACCCGGCGGCCGGGCGCCTGGCCGACGATCAGCAGCCTGGCGCGCGGGTCCGCCTGCACCACCGGGCGCGGCCCGAGCGGCAGGTGCGGCTCGCACAGCCGGCAGGCGCGCACCGACCGCAGCAGCCCTTCGAAGTCGGCGGCGCCGCTCAGTCCTGAGGCCCGATCAGTTCCCATACCCGCACCCCGCCGGTGATCCCGGCGGTGTTGGGCACCAGCTCCGCGTGGGGCGGCAGTTCGGCCGCGTTCAGGTGCTTGGCATTCCCGCCGCCGATGTAGATGTGGTCGAAGAACAGGTACTGGTGATAGGCGGCGATCGCCTTCATGACGCGCTTCGACCATCGGGAGTTGCCGACCGTCTTGCGGGCGACGTTGCCGATCTGCTGCTCCACGGTGTCGCTCTTGCGGAACGGGGCGTGGCCCAGTTCCAGATGCGGCAGCAGCCGGCCCTGGTTGAACAGCGCTGTACCCGCTCCGGTGCCCAGGGTGAGGACGAACTCGAAGCCGTGGCCGCGGGCGACCGCGCATCCCTGCATGTCGGCATCGTTGACCACGACGGTGGGCAGGTCGAACGCCTGCGCCATGGCCTGGCCGAGGTCGAACCCGTGCCACTGGCTGCGCAGTTCCGGATCGGCCTCACCCCCGTACTCCCGCCGCGACAGGGACGGGACGTTGCGGACGACGCCCTCCCGGACCAGGCCCGGGAAGCCGACGGACACGCGATGGGCCTCCGGCAGGTCCCCCGTGATCGATTTGATCGTGGCGACCAGGGTGGCGGGCGGGCACGGGTAGGGCGTCGCGACCCTCACCCGGTCGGTGGTCATGGCGCCGGTCGGGTCGAGGACCGATGCTTTGATCCCGGACCCGCCGATGTCGACCGCCAGGGTCCTGACGTCCGGCGGCCATTGGGTTCGCTGGTTGTCGGTCATCTCATCTGCTCCATCATCGACCTCATGCCCACAGCCTGCCACGGCGGTTCCGGCGATGGGCTGCGATCGAGGGCCCTACCGAGCCGGCGCGAAGCCTCCTCGCCCTACATCCCGAGCCAGGCGATCGGGTCCATGAAGTTGCCCTGCGCGTCCATCACCTCGAAGTGCAGGTGGGGGCCGGAGCTGTTGCCCGTGGAACCGACATCCCCGATGTGCTGCCCAGCCGTCACCGTCTGGCCGACGCTGACGTGGACCGCCGACATGTGCGCGTACCTGGTCTGCGTCCCATCGGAGTGCTGGATCACCACGGTGTTGCCGTAGGCGCCGCCCCAGCCCGCCTCGACCACCACCCCGTCCTTGGCCGCGTACACGTCCGCCCCGGTCGGCTGCGCGAAGTCCACCCCCGTGTGGTAGCCGCTGCTCCAGGAGGAGCCGGACTCCCCGTAGTAGGTGGTGATGCTGTAGCCCGGTTCGGTCGGGACCACCACGGGGTTCAACTGCCACTTCAGCTGCGCGGTCTGGTCGCTCAGCATGGCTGCGTTCTGCTCGGCGACGGCCAACTGCTGCTGCGTCTGCCCCAGCTCGCCATTCACCTGGGCGAGGCTCTCGGTGAGCGCTGCCTCCTGCTGCTCCAGGGCCTCGTAGGTGCTCTCGAGGTCCTCCAGCGCCGAGCGCGCCGCCTCCGCCCGCTGCTGGGCCTGCTGCGCCTCCTCGTGCGACGGCCCGCCCGGCAGGAGCTCCATCGGACCGGACGACATGATCGTCTTGTACGTGGCGTCCTTGGTGGCTTCATCGGCCGCCGCGCGCGCCTGCTCGATCTGGGGCTCCAGGGCTGCCTGCGCCGATTGGGCGGACTGGAGATCGGCGGTGAGCTGCGCCTGGGTCGCTTGTTGCGCTGCCGCCTGCGCCGCCAACTGGTCGCGCGTTGCGATGGCCGCGTCCCGCTGCTGCTGCATGGCGGCCAGGTCCGCCTCCGTCATGGCGGACATGTCGGGGGCCGGTGCCGCCGCCTGGGCGTCTGCGACCGCGTCCCCGGTCGGGCTCCCCGCCTCCGCCGGCATCGCGGCGGTGGTCTCGGCCGCCGCACTGCCCGCGGTCGCGATCCCGACACCGACCACGCCGAGGGCGAGCGCCGCCGCGCCCGCCCGCACCATGTCCTGCGGCACCAGCCCCATGCGGACCGCATCGAGCACCACGACGACGCTGCAAGGCGCATCCCTGACCAGGCGGTAGGCGGTGGCGTTGCTGCCGGCCTGCGACAGGGCGGCCTGCACGCGGCGCCGGCGGCCGGGTTTGGGGCCGACCGTGATGGGCGGCAGGTCATCGACGACGAGATCGTAGTCGCCGTCGACAACGGCCCTCAGGATGGCGTTGGGCTTGTTGACCGGGGAGCCCAGGGGCACCCAGTGCAGCCGGATGCCATGCTCCTCGGCGCGCTCCAGGGCATCGGAGACCATCTGCTCGCCCTCGCCCCGGATGGTGAACATCGGCAGGGCATCGCGCCAGTGGGCCGGCTTCTCGTCGCTGTCTGCACCCAGCACGAGCACGTCGAGATCGGTGCCCCACTGCGTGGCGACACCCACCGCCGCCCACGCCGCGACACCGGTGGTGACCGGGTCGCGCAGATCGGCGACGAGGGCGATCCGGCGGAAGCTCCAGCCCGGCTCCGCGAAGGCCACCGCGAATCCCGGGTGATCCTCATCCAGGACGCCCGCCGCACCCCGGGCGGCGTCCACGAAGACGGTCACCGGATCGTGGACCCGCCGAGGGGCGGCGATCCAGAACAGGCCTTCCGCAGCAGCCGCGGTGATCGCGGTGCGCAGGTTGAACTTCTCGGGCGGGACCACCCCGACCGTCCGCACACCCGGGCGGTCGGGCGCGCCCTCCACCGCCAGGCGCACCGAGGTCGGGCGGACCAGTGGGAGGCGCGCGCAGGCGTCGTCGCCGAACTCGCGGCCGTCATCCATGATGAGGACGCCGAGCTGCGGCGGGGCCGCGATCACCTGCTCTTCCCGCGGTAACCGTCCATGGTGGCATGGTAGGAGCCATGATCGCGTGATGCTCGGTTATGGGCGCTCACCCAGGGTGATGACAGCGGTTCCGTCATCGGACCAGCGGTCGACGACCGTGATCGTTCCGGGTCCCGCCAGGACGCGTCCGAACGCCTCGTGCGGAGTGTTCAGCGCCTCTGCGATGACGATCCGGATCGGCGTCAGGTGCGTCACCACCAGCGTGGTGCGCGAGGGGACCAGCAGTCCGCGCCATGCGGCGGACACCCGTCGACGGACCTCGGCAAGCGTCTCCCCGCCCGGCGGCCCGATGTCGGGGTCGGAGATCATCTGCTCCCAGGCACCCGGGTACCGCTGGACGACGTCCAGCACGGTGAGGCCCTCCCACTGGCCGAAGTCCGCCTCCGACCAGGCCAGCGAGGCGTCGACGGATCCGATCCCCAGCTGCCCGGTGATGATCTCGGCGGTCTGCCGGGCGCGCAGCAGCGGCGACACGACGACCTGATCGATGGAACCGGTCAGCGCGGCGAGGCGGTGGGCGGCGGCCTGCGCCTGGGCGATGCCCTGCTCGTCCAGGCCCGGTTCGGGCTGGAACCCCGCGCCGGAGATCACCTCCGCGGTGGTGTGCCGGGTCTGCCCGTGGCGCACCAGGATCAACCGGTGCGGCAGCTGCGTCGCGGGGCCGGCCACGGGTGCCGGTCCGGTCACGGGCGGGGGGCCGGCTTCGGGCGAGGGGCCGTTCACGGGCGCAGCAGCGACGACCGCACCAGGATCCGGCCGCACTCCTCGCACCGGACGACGTCGTCGACGGGGGCCGATTTCACCGCCGCCAGTTCCGACGGGATCATCTGCAGCCGGCATCCCCCGCACTGGTCGCCGCTGAACTCCGCAACACCGGTCCCGCCGTGGGCGGCCCGGATCTTCTCGTACAGCGCCAACAGGTCGCTCGGAACACCCGCCGCGAGATCCTTGCGCTGCGCGGTGGTCTGCCGATAGGCGGCGGCCAGCTCGGACATCGCACTGTCCGCCTCCCCCTTGGCCGCAGCGGCCCGCGCAGCCAGTTCGTCGCGCTCCTGCTCGGCCCGCTGCAACGCTCCGGCCGCCTCCTCCGCCTGTTCGAGCAGTTCCAGCTCGGTGTCCTCCAGGTCGCTCTGGCGGCGCTGCAGGCTCGCGATCTCGTGCTGCAGGTCGGTCAATTGGCGGGCTGAAACAACCTCGCCAGTGGCCAGCAGCTCGGCGTCGCGCTTCGCCCGGCTGCGGACCTTGTCCACCTCGTCCTCGATCTTGCGGACCTCGCGCTGCAGGTCCGACGACTCGGTCCGGCGCATCACCGCCCGATCATGGGCGGCCGCGGCCGCTGCCGCCAGTTCTTTCGCTCGGACGGCCTCCGGCAGGGCGTCGCGGCGGGATCTCAGCCGCTGCAGCTGCAGGTCGGCTTCCTGGATCTGCAACAGGGTCAGCAAGGCTTGCGGTTCGGTCTTCAGCTTCGGCCCCCTACGCGAAACGACCAGGGATCGGTCGAGGTGCTACTCACATGCGCCTCCACGGTAAACCCAGCTGCACCCAGATCGGCGGCTAAGTCTGCGGCGGCGCCCTGCAGCCACGGCCATTCGCTGGCCCAGTGGGACGCATCGATCAGGGCGCAGCCGTTCTCGGCGAGGTGCTCATCCGCGGGGTGGTGGCGCAGATCCGCCGTCAGGTAGACGTCCGCACCGGTGGCGCGCACCGCGGCGAGCAGCGAATCCCCCGCCCCGGAACAGATCGCGACAGTGCGCACGATCCGCTCCGGATCGCCCGCGACGCGCAGCCCGGCGGACGTCTCCGGCAGGATGCCGGCCACCGTTTCGGCGAACGCGCGCAGGGTCGTCGGGGGCGCCAGGGTGCCGATCCGGCCGATCCCGAGCGGCGACGGCGCGACCGTCTCCCACACGTCGAAAGCAGGCTCCTCGTAGGGGTGCGCGGCCCGCAGGGACGCGATGACGGCGTGCCTGCGAGCGCGCGGCAGGACGACCTCGATCCGGGACTCGGCCACCTCCGAGATCTCCCCGGGCCGCCCGATGAAGGGCTGGGCGCCCGCCGTCGGACGGAACTGGCCGGTGCCGTCGGTCCAGTAGGCGCAGCTGTCGTAGTCCCCGATGCGCCCCGCCCCCGCGGCGAACAGCGACTGCATCACGGAGGCACGATGTTCGGGCGGCACGAAGACGACCAACTTGTCGATCGCCGGCCCATCGGCCGCCACCAGCGGCTGCACATCCCGCAGCCCCAGCAGCCCCGCCAGTGCGGCGTTGGTGCCGCCCTGTGCCGCGTCGGCGTTGGTGTGCATCGTGAACAGGCCGCAGCCGCCGCTGATGAGGCGGTGCACCACCCGCCCCTTGCCGGTGGTCGTGGCCACGGTGTGGACGCCGCGCAGCAGCAGCGGGTGGTGGGTGACGAGCAGGTGCGCGCCGCCCTCGACCGCCTCCTGCGCGACGGCAAGCGTGGGATCGACGGCGAACAGGATGCGCTCGACCGCCGTATCCGGGTCCCCGCACACCAGACCGACGCGGTCCCACGACTCGGCCAGCGAGGGCGGGAAGCGCCGCTGCAGGGCGGCGACGACCTCGGCGAGGGTGGGGGTGGTCACAGCGGTGAGCCTATCGGGCGGGCACGCCGGCGCCGTCACAACGGTAGGGAGATGGGCGAGCAGCTGGGGCCGTGGATTCCTGGTGCGTTGATCGCCGCGAACCGCCGCAGCCGTGCGGCGAAACGCCGCGATCAACGCGGGTCCGTTCGGAAATCTGGCGGGGTGTGCGGGGTCGGTGGGATCCGCGGGTTCAGCGGCGTGGGGTGTGCGGCCGCGAACCGCCGCGTCCTCATCGTCACGGCGGCCACGAGCTGGAAGGCGCGGCAGCTGTGCTCCGGGGACGAAGGGGGCCGTCACGGTGCCCATCCGGCGCGGCGGCCTGCTGCTGTCCCTGGTCGCCCCGATCCCGCCCGCGACCATCACCTTCCACGCGACGGCGACGGTGCACGCACCGCAGTCGGTGGACATCGCCTCGGTCTCCGCGAGGCTGGCGCGGCTCGTGCCGCCGGAACGGCTCGCGACCGGCTGCCTGTCGGAACGGGAGCCCGCAGGCTGATTGCTCACCTACGGCCTGGGCGTGTCCCTGATGGACATGGCCACGCCCGACAAGGCGACCGCGCACGTGCCGGTCGCCCGACCCCCGCAACCCGCGAGGGCTACACCCATTTGGCCAGCCACAGCTGCTCGCCCAGCTGCTCCAGGTTCACCAGCTCTGCCTCCGCCTCGTCGACGTGGTGCTCCTCCTCGGCGAGGATCTGTTCCATCAGCGCGCGGGTGCCCGGGTCGCCCGCCTCGACGCAGATGGCAACCGCCCGCTGGTACCGGTCCACCGCACCCAGTTCCAGTTCGTAGTTGAGGCGGAACTGCTCGATGATCGTCTCGCCCACGCCCACCGGGAAGAGCCGCTGCATGTTGGGCAGGCCCTGCAGGTAGAGGATCCGCTCGATCAGCACCTCCGCGTGCTTCATCTCGCCGATCGACTCGTCGTAGTAGTCCTTGGCGAGCTTGGTGTAGCCGGCGTCCGCGGCCATCTTCGACGCGATGAAGTACTGGTTGACCGCCGTCAGTTCCGACGTGAGTGCCTCGTTCAGGATCTCCACAACCGCGGCGTTGCCCCTCATAGCGTTCCTCTCTCAGACGGCTACCGGCATCTTGCCAGACGAGGCGTCGGAGGAGGAACGGGCACACATGTCGCCGCCGCATTCGCCGTTCGGGTGAGCCGCACCCAACCGGCGGCACAGCGCCAGATGGCAGCCGCCGCAGCCCGCCCCGGCATCGGTCGCGTCGGCCAGGTCGGGAACGCTGCAGGCGCCGTCCGCGATCGCCGCATCAACCGCGCGCTCGAACACCGCGAAGCAGTGGCAGATCAGCATGTGGAACACCCCCCAATAGGCAGCCACTCCAGTATTAGGTAAGGCTAACCGAATGTGAAGGGGCGAGTCCTGGGGACCCACGCCGCGGGCAAGGATCGCCCCAGTCGCCAGCTGCCGATCTGGCCGATTCCGTCACCGGATCACGGCGCCCGCAGGGTGTCTGCGGCACCCGACAGGAGCGGTCGACGAGATGCATGGGCATCGGCTCGCCGGGAGGACCCGACCGACCGGACCTCGCGTGGGGCGAGCACCTCGGCTGGCCATCGGTCGCCCTGTCCGCATCCGGAGGCAGCCGTCCGCGGCGCAAGCTTCCCCCAGCGGGTGCAGGGCTAGGATGCTGGCACCGCGCCGGTGCGGCGCCGGGCGGGGCAGACAGAATCGGGAGTCGGAATGTCGAGCGAGGACCACGCGGCGAGCGACTACCAGGTCACCGTCGCAGACAACCCCGAGCAGTTCCGCTTCGAGGTGCACGTGGGAGGAGCGCTGGCCGGCTTCACCGAGTACGAGTTCGGCGCGCACCAGCTCACGTTCGTCCATACCGAGGTGTTCCCCGATTTCGCTGGCAGGGGCCTGGCGCGCCGCCTCGCCGGCGATGCCCTCGACGAGGTCCGCGGCCGTGGCCTGTCGGTCGTTCCGCAGTGTCCGTTCATCCGCAAGTACATCCGGACCAACCGGCAGTACGTCGACCTCGTCCCCGAAGCACGGCGGTCCGAATTCGGCCTGTGACACGGGTTGGGCGGCCCCACGGCGCATACGCTGGAACCGTGGCGGCCGTCCCGCGAGCGCGGATCCAAGACGTGCACGACTTCGCCCTTGCGATGCCCCACGTCACCGTCGAACACTCCGCCGGCGGGAATCCCGTCTACCAGGTGGGCGGGAAGTCGTTCATCTTCTTCCGCACCCCCCGGCCCGACGCCTTCGATCCGCAGACCGGCGAACGGTACAGCGACGTCATCGTCCTCTGGGTGGCGGACGAGTCCGACAAGTCTGCGCTTGTGCAGGATGAGGCATCGCCGTTCTTCACCACCGCGCACTTCGACGGCCATCCCTCGGTGCTGCTGCGCGCCAGTCGGGTGGGCGAGCTGAGCCGTCGGGAATTGGCCGAGATCATCCAGGACGCCTGGCTGTCGCGGGCATCCGCTCGCCGGGCGCGCGCCTGGCTGGATGCCCACCCGGCGTCATCCGCGCAATGATCCGCAGCCGCTGAGGGCCCTGCCCGACGACATCAACCTGGTATCGCCGGGCGTAGGCTCGCGCCCATGGACGACGCCAAGTACGACGACCTGCGCCACCTGATGGTGGCGGCGGCCCACGCCCATCACGCCGTCTACGGCGGACCGAACGAGAGCTGGCCGCGCTGGTACGCCGAATGGATGTACGGCCAGCTGCTCGAACTGCTCGACTCGCAGCCATCCGTGGACCGCGTCGAGGAATGGCTGGTCAAGGCCGACGCGCGGTACACCGCCGAGCAGCCCGAGGGGTCATGGCCCCGCCACTACGCGACGTGGTTCGCGGAGTGGGACGCCGAGGACTGATCCGGCCCTTCACCGGCGCGCCTACGTGCCCATGTACTTCCGCAGCGCTTCGGCCTGACGTCGCAGCTGCCCGGCCGCCTCGTGGTGCCCTGCCGCCTGGTACCGGTCCGCCTCAGCCCTGCAGTCCGCGATCTGACCCTGCAGGATCGCGCGGACCTCACCGATGGACACGTCGCGGCGTTCCGCTTCGGTCGATCCGAGGCCGACCTGGGCACCGGCGATGTGTCCGCTTGCGGCTGCCCCCGTCCCACCGGGCGCCGCGACCGCCTCCGCGTTGTCGATGGCGGCGATGGCGGTGCGCAGCGCTGCCACCGCATCGGGCTGACGCGCCTTCATCGCGGCCACGAGATCGGATCGCATCATCGTGCGCACGGCCCGCGCATCCGTGAGCCGGGACTCCGGCGACTCGTTCATTGCCGGCAGGGGCGCATCCGCCCCATCGAGACACTCGATCCCAGCCGGGTGCACCAGGCCCTGTTCATATCGACGGATCCGCTTCGCGCACCATCGCCTCGTACGCCTTCCGAGCGTTCCCATCCGCTCCCGTGAGGGTCTTGTCCAGTCCCAGCGCCTTGGCCAGGACATCGCGCATCCCCTGCGGCAGCGCCGCGCCGAGCATCGCGACCGGACCCGCCTCGAAGGGGACGTACACCTCGTACCGGGGCTTCGCCAACGCATCCACGATGCCGTCGGCCACATCGTCCGGGGTGACCAGGCGGATCCCGATCGGCGCCCTGACACCCTCCCCCAGCGCGGTCTCCACGACTCCGGGCAGAACGATTGTCAGGTGCACGCCGGTGCCTGCGAGTTCTCCCTTCACCGATTCGCTGAACCCTACGATGCCGAACTTCGTCGCGCTGTAGGTCGCGCCGCCGGGCAGCCCCGCCTTGCCCAAGGTTGATGCGACATTGACGATGTGCCCCGAGCCGCGCGGGACCATCCTGCGCATCGCCTCCCTGGTGCCGTGGATCATGCCGTGTAGGTTGATCTGGATGATCCGGGCGGTGGTCGCGTCGTCCTCGTCCATCAGCGGCCCGAGCGGCATGATGCCGGCGTTGTTGATCAGCGCGCCGATCGCCCCGAACCGCTGTTCGACCTCATTGAGGAAGTCGCTGAACCCGGGCCGGTCCGCCACATCGAGTCGCATGCCGGCCTTCGCCCCGATCTCTTCGGCGGTCTTGGCTGCCGCGCCGCCGTCGATGTCCCCGATCACGACGACCGCGCCGCGCCGGACCAGTCCGGACGCGGTGGCCCGGCCGATGCCGGCAGCACCGCCGGTCACAACGGCCACGACATCCTGCAGGGACTTGCCGGGCCGGAAGGGTCCCCCGGCCGGACCGGGGATCTTCGCGGCAGCGCTGCTGATGGCGCGCGGGACCTGTGGCATGGGCCAAACCTAGCCGCGGTTCGGAGGCACGCGGGCCACGACTCGCGTCGTAGCAGAGGCACCTGCTGCGACACGTGAGCGTGGGCGGTGAGCGGCGCCGGTGGTGCCCAGCTCGGGGCATGCCGCACAATCCGCCCCGCAAACGGATCGCGATCAACGTGTGCCCATGCATTCCTGCAGACGACGGCGCCGATCATCCAGGCCGGCCCCAGGGCAGCACTGATCCCATGCATTCCGGCAGGCAGAGGGTCGAAGGGTCGACTTGGATGCCATGAGCATTCGCCGGACCCAGCGCTGCGTTGTCACGCCGTTGCCTGATTGTGCTTCAGCGACCTGGCGCCGGCATACCTTCCCGGGTCGGGCGACACAGTCGCGAAGTTCGAGGCGTTTCTGCGCGCCCACTCAGCTTGCGATTAGACCTCGGCTGCCTGGGTGAGGCGTAGTTCGGTGGCTTTGGCTGCGACGTCTCGCATCTGCTCGATGAGGGCGTGCAGGCGCCGGTCGTTGTCGATCCACTCGGTGTAGAGCTCGGCCTGTGCCTGGGTGAGCCGGCGGTTGACGGTCTTGTCGGCGACCTTGGCGGTCCATTGCCAGTAGGGGCCGTGCAGCTGGGGCGGGTCGCCGTGGCAGCGGCAGGCGGGCTTTCCGCAGCGGTTGTGGCGCAGGGCGATGCTGCCGGCGCGGATGTGGGCGCGCTGCGACGCCGAGACCTCCCCGCAGCGCGGGTTCTACTACTCCGCGTCGAAGCACTCCGCCGGACAGCCGATCGTGGCCGGCTGGTCCTACCAGTGGATCGCCCCCCTGGGAGCGCCGCGCCAAACCAGGACGACTCACCCCCGCCCGCGTCCGGCGAGGGTTTCGGCGCACCGCTGCCGCACTCGGGACACCAGCCAAACCGCCGAAACCCAGCCGAGCAGGACCAGGACGCCCCACCGGAACGCGCACCGGCCCACGCACACGCCACCCAGCCATCAAGAAGGCCGCCTGACCCGCCCCCAGAGGTTTAATCGCAAGCTCAGGGGCGGGGACTCGTCTTGTCTCTGCCGACGACCAGACGGTACAACTGCCGGCCGAGTTCTTCGAGATACTCCTGCAAGTCGCGACGGCCATGCAGCAGGGGTTGCCGTCACCGTCGCACCAGTCCACCAGGCGCTATCGACGCAGGAAGCTGCCGATCTGCTCGGCATTAGCCGCACCACTCTGGTGAGGCTTCTCAAGGACGGCGAGATCCCGTTCGAGCAACCCAGCCGCCACCGCAGAGTCAGGCTCCTGGACCTCTTGGCCTACCGGGACCGCCAACGTCAAAGGGCTGAGCAGGCGCTCGCCGACCTCGTTGCCGAGACCGAACGCATAGGACTGTACGACGTGGCCGAGGAGAGAGCCTCCGCTGCCGTGCGACGCGCCCGCAAGCGTCCGTCTGCCCACTGACGTGTTCTCAGCACTGCTCGACGCCAGTGTGCTGGTCCCCAGCCTCACCAGGGACGTGCTGCTCCAGATCGCCGCGGTCGGGTGTACCGACCGGTGTGGAGCGACATGATCATCAGCGAGCTCAATTCCGCGGTGGAACTGATGCCCGAAAGCAAGGGCATTGACGGCGATCAGCGGTCCAAGTATCTGGAGCAGGAACGCTCTACCTTCGTGCGCGCAGCCCAGAACTGGACAGAGGTAAGCCCGTCCCACGAAGGAGACGGGCGGTCTGACTTAAGTCTGACACGAGTTGGTTGGCGCCAGCAAGAAGGAGGGACGAAGGCTTGCGGAGATATGGCACCGAACACATTCGCCCCCTCTCCGTGGGTGCTCACCAGGGGGCGGGCTTCTGGAGTATTCCGACGCGATGAGGAAGTTGGGCGCCATATAGATCAGTCGGATTGAGCTGGTACCACCAGTGACGGCCTACCCCATCAGCGGGCCCTCCCGACAGTCCGCTCGCGGTGTAACCCTTTGTCGGGTTCACGGTTCCGACGGGGACGCGCCTGCGTGCCTCCTTGATGGGGAAGGCAAGGTCGCTGTCATTGCTAACCACGACGGCTGCATCAACCCGGCCTTCAAGAACATCGAGGAGGAGATGGGCTGCCACGTTGACGTCGGAGCCTTTCTCTTCGCGGCGCGCCACCGAAACCATGAAGATCGCGTCAGGAATCTCGCCGGACTTGCCGTCCTGCACCATTACAGGCCACGCCGGCCGCACGAGCACCGGCTTCCTTCGCTTGTTTGCGACAGCGAGGGGGGCAGTGGAAACCCGCGAGACGTAATTTCCGAAAGCGATCTCGTCCACCGAACCTGAGGCGGTCAATGCCCGGAGGTACACCGCCTGCTCGCGTGGCCCAGCGGCAGCCGGGTTGGAGGCATCGGCCTTGATCCGGGCGGTGCAATAGACGACTCGGATATCCCCGGTCACGGTCGTCCACCCTGAGTTTGTTGCGATCAACTGGGTGCCGAGCGCCCGAAGGTCCAGCCAACGCCAACCCGCAGTCCCCTTGCCGCACATGAGTCGCGCGCCGTAGTAGAGATTGAAGCCATCGATGTAGATTCCGACTCGCATATTCCTACTCCCCGCCCGCCTGCGACGACGGGTGCTCCCCTTCCACCAAGCCGGGCTTGAAGGCTTCGAGGACGGCCATGAACCCGGCCCAGGCAGCCTCGGTTA
This sequence comes from uncultured Actinomycetes bacterium, assembly GCA_964510455.1. GTDB lineage: Bacteria > Actinomycetota > Actinomycetes > S36-B12 > CAVXYG01. Next base: position 11,292 of record CAZECO010000002.1, on the reverse strand, counting down.
GCGGAAAATCCCCCTCCAAGATCACCTGTTTTCCACCGATGAGTGGAATGGCATGTCGGCGCGTTCTCGGGTTGGCCGACCCACGAGCGTGCTCGGGCGCACTCAACACCGGTTCCTTGGGTGCGCCCTCAGTCGGTCCGACCGTAGAGGGCTCGATGCGGTCGGTCGTGTCAAGCTGGTTGCCTTCGCGGGGGTCGTCCTCGATGCCGGTCATTGCGAAACTGATGGTCGCCTTGTACTCCTTGACGAATTCTTCTGCACCTGAATCGGTGAACCCGCGCTCAGATAGGCGGTACCGGAGGTTGGCATCAGATGGCAGGTCCAATCCGTACTGGTCCCAGAGCTCGCGGTGGATCTCGGGCGTGAGAGCGGCGGTCCTGATCGCATCGGCCCGCTCGCTCTCGTCCGGGTTGTGCAGAATGGCGTTGGCCAGCGGTGTCAACATGCCTAGGCGGTTATCGCCGCTGCCCTCCTCAGTTAGCAGCCCGAACTTCTTCAAGGACGCGTACTGGACAGAAGCGATACCGCTCTTGTGGGTCGCGTAGCCCCAGTGGCTCACAATTGCCCCAATCGGGGCGGGGTGCATCTTCTCGTGGGCATAGAGGGCCTCGGCCCGCTTGATCGCAGCACGCAAGTCGATCGCAGGGTAAGAAGGACTGCGGCCCTTCTTCCGCGGCCGGGCGCCGGGCACCTCTTCGCTCACATCACCCTCCCTGTCTGAGACTAGACTCGCACTTTATCTCAGATATACCCGCTGGGCAAGGTCTCGATGCCCGCACGAGCTGTGGCGCTATGGCGCGTGTTGCGCGACGGCCCACCCTGATGTCGCAGACTCTGACAGGAAACACGGCACATCGTGCAGCTCCGCGGCGTCACGCCTGCACACCATCCCGCCACCCCATCGGGCAAGATCGGCCATGAGAACCACGGGGCGAACGAGGGAGACCCATGGCACGGGCGAAGAAACCCGCAGCCGCGCAACAGCAGTCACTGGAAGCGGCGCTGTGGGAGTCCGCCGACAAGCTGCGGAACAAGGTTGACGCCGCCACGTACAAGCACATCGTCCTCGGCCTGATCTTCCTGAAGTACGTCAGCGACGTCTTCGAGAAGCGGCACGAGTTCCTCGCCCGGGCGGTCGCCGACCCGCAATCCGACTACCACCTGCCCAACGAGGCCGACTGGCACCTGGTCCTGGAGGACCGCGACGAGTACCTGTCCGAGGGCGTGTTCTGGGTCCCCGAGGGGCATCGCTGGGACGACCTGCGCAAGGCGGCGAAGCTGCCCGACATCGGCGTCCGACTCGACGCCGCGATGGACGCCATCGAGAAGGAGAACCCCAGCCTGAAGGGCGTGCTGCCCAAGCAGTACGCCTCGAAGGACCTGACCGCGCAGACCCTCGGCGGGCTGATCGACACCTTCTCCCGGCAGGACCTCGCCGCGCAGGAGCACGCCGACCTCGACGTCCTGGGCCGCGTGTTCGAGTACATGGTGTCCCGTTTCGCCGGTGCCGAGGGCAAGGACGCGGGCGAGTTCTACACCCCGCGCTCGGTGGTCGGCCTCATGGTCGAGATGCTCGAACCGTTCAACGGCCGCGTGTACGACCCTGCGTGCGGCAGCGGCGGCATGTTCGTGCAGGCCGACCGGTTCGTGAAGGCCCACGGCGGCATGCGCGACGACATCAGCGTGTTCGGGCAGGAGCAGAACCCCACCACCTGGCGGCTGGCGAAGATGAACCTCGCCCTGCACGGCATCGAGGCGAACCTCGGTCCCCAGTGGGCCGACTCGTTCCACGACGACCTGCACCCCGACCTGCGCGCCGACTTCATCCTCGCGAACCCGCCGTTCAACATCTCCGACTGGGGCGGCGACCAGCTGCGGGATGACCCCCGCTGGAAGTACGGCGCCCCGCCGGTGGGGAACGCGAACTACGCGTGGCTGCAGCACATGCTGCACCACCTCTCCCCCACCGGGACCATGGCGACCGTCCTGGCCAACGGTTCCCTGTCCTCGAAGACTTCCGGCGAGGGCGACATCCGGCAGAGGATGGTCGAGGCGGACCTCGTGGAGTGCATCGTCGCCATGCCGTCGCAGTTGTTCTACACCGCCCAGATCCCGGTGTGTCTGTGGTTCCTGACCAAGGACAAGACCGACCGAAAGGTCAAGAGCGAGCGGCCGCAACGGAATCGCAAGGGCGAGGTGCTGTTCATCGACGCCCGCAAGCTGGGGTTCATGGCGTCGCGCACCCAGCGTGACCTGTCCGCCGAGGACACCGCCAGGATCGCCGGCACCTATCACGCTTGGCGGGGGGAGCCGGAGGCCGGGACGTACGCGGACGTGCTGGGGTTCTGCGCGTCGGTCAGGCTCGATGAGATCCAGAGCCACGGCTTCATGCTCACGCCCGGACGGTACGTGGGGGCCGAGGAAGTCGAAGGCGACGGGGAGCCGCTGGAGGAGAAGATCGCTCGGCTCGCAGGCGAGATTCGGGAAGGGTTCACGCGGCGGGGCGATCTGCAGGAACAGGTGCTTGCCGCGTTGAACAGCCTCGCCGTGTCAGGAGTCCGAGAGGTTGCGGATGACTAAACAGCCGACAGTCACGGGCGGCCGACCTGCAGGCGGAGGTGTGATTCCCGGCCGCTGGGCGCTGAGCGTTGGGAAGCCGGACCGCAGCACCCCTGCTGGCTTTGAGTGGATCGAACTGCAGAGCATTGCCAGGCTCGAGAGTGGCCATACCCCTAGCCGCAGGCACCCTGAGTACTGGGGCGACGGAATCCCTTGGGTGGGTATCCGAGACGCGACAGCCAATCATGGACGAATCATTCGAAGCACACGTGAGTCGGTCTCCGCGGCGGGGATTGAGAACTCGTCGGCGCGCGTCCTTCCGGCCGGAACGGTTTGCCTATCCCGCACAGCTTCGGTCGGATACGTCGTGATGATGGGCGTTCCGATGGCCACCAGCCAAGACTTCGTCAATTGGGTTTGTAGTCCCCGGATTCTCCCGCGCTATCTGATGTGGTTGCTTGAAGCCGAGCAGGAGAGCGTCAGGCGCTTCTCCCATGGAACCACACACCAAACGATGTACTACCCAGAGGCAAAGGCACTTCACGTCTGCATCCCGGACGTCCCGACGCAACGCACCATTGCTGGTGTGCTGGGCGCACTGGACGACCTCATCGACACCGATCAACAGTTGATCGCACGAGTGCGCCAACTGTCTGCCTCGTGGTTCGCGGCTCTGGCGACGCGCGCAATCGAGACCATCGAACTGAGAGAAGTCGCTCGGGTGAATCCAGCCCAGATCAAGCCACAGCCCGAGGGCGAGTTGACGTACTTGGACATCGCCTCAATAGGCGACGGGACTATTGCTCTCCCCGAGCCTTCACCGTGGGCTTCTGCTCCGTCGCGGGCTCGGCGGCTCGCATCCCATGGCGACACCCTCTGGTCGACAGTGCGCCCGAACCGGCGGGCTCACGCGATGTTGCTGGAACCACCCGAGAACCTCGTTGTGAGCACGGGCCTAGCCGTTCTTCATCCCACTTCCGCAGGCCCGGCGACCCTCTTCGCCGCTACGGACAGGCAGGAGTTCGTCGACTTCCTCGTCAGCCGAGCGGAAGGAAGCGCATATCCGGCTGTTCGGGGTCAGGCGTTCCTGGACGCCCCACTTCCCGACGTATTCGGGGAATCCGAGGACTTCGAGTCCACAATGTGGGTTCTGTGGCAGTGGGCGGGATCGCTTGCCTCAGAGGCAGCTCTACTCCGCCGCACCCGCGACGAGCTCCTCCCCCTGCTGATGTCCGGCGCGGTAACGGTCCGGGAGGTGGTGGCGTGACGTTCCTGACCGAGGCGCAGGTCGAGACGCTGTTCATGGCCCAGTTGTCGGACCTGGACTGGTCGACCGCGTACGGCCCGACCATCGCACCAGGCGAGCCCACAGCGGAACGTACCGAGTACCGCGAGGTCGTCCTGCCCGACCGCCTTCGGCGCGCCCTGCACCGCCTCAACCCCACCGTCCCCGCCGAAGCCGTCGAGGACGCGGTCAAGGCGGTGCTGCGCCCGGAGTCGCAGGTGGCCCTGACGGAGAACTGGCGCGGCTACCAGCTCCTGACCCAGGGCGTGCCCGTCGAGTACCGCAACAACTCCGGCGAGATCCGACACGCCCGGGTGCGGCTGATCGACTGGGACGACCCGGGCGGCAACGACCTGCTGGCGGTCAACCAGTTCACGGTGATCGGGAAGTCGGAGCGCCGACCGGACATCGTCCTGTTCGTGAACGGGCTGCCGCTGGCGCTGGTGGAGGTGAAGAACCCGGCCAAGAGCAAGGCGTCGCTGCGCAGGGCGTTCAACCAGATCCAGACCTACCGCGCCCACATTCCGGACCTGTTCACCTGGAACCAGTTGACGGTCATCTCCGACGGGATGCAGGCCCGCGCGGCGACGTTCACCGCGCCGTGGGAGCATTACGCGCCGTGGCGCACCGTCGACGGGGTCGAGACGGCTCCCGACGCCCAGCCGCAGTTCGAGGTGCTCGCTGACGGCATGCTCGCCCCGGATGTGCTGCTGGACCTGGTCCGCAACTTCGTGGTGTTCGCCGACGAGAAGTCCGGCGTGGTCAAGAAGGTCGCCAAGTACCACCAGTACTGGGCCGTCACGAAAGCGGTCCAGTCAACCATCGCCGCTGTCGCATCGGACGGCCGGGCCGGGGTCGTGTGGCACACCCAGGGCTCCGGCAAGAGCCTGGAGATGCTCTGCTACTGCGGCAAGACCATGCGCGAGCCGGCGATGGAGAACCCGACCGTCGTGGTGCTCACCGACCGCAACGACCTGGATGACCAGTTGTTCGACGACACCTTCGCCTCCGCCCGGCCCGGCGCCCCGCTGCCGGAGGCCCCCGTGCAGGCGACCAGCCGCGAGCACCTGAAGGACCTGCTGGCGGGCCGGCAGTCCGGCGGCATCATCTTCTCCACGATCCAGAAGTTCGGGCTGTCCAAGCCGGAGCGCGACGCTGGCACGCAGTTCCCGCTGCTGTCGGACCGCACCAACATCGTCGTGATGGTCGATGAGGCGCACCGGTCCAACTACGACTTCATCGACGGGTTCGCCCGCCACCTGCGCGACGGGCTACCGAACGCCGCCTACATCGGGTTCACCGGCACCCCGATCGACGCCAAGGACAAGTCGACGCGGCAGGTGTTCGGCGAGTACATCGACATCTACGACCTCACCCAGGCCGTGCAGGACGAGGCCACCGTCCCGGTGCTGTACGAGGCGCGGCTCGCCAAGGTCGAGCTGCCCGCGGCCGCCCTGCGCGATCTGGACGAGGACTTCGCCGAGGCCACGTCCGGCACCGAGGACGAGGCGCAGGAGCGGCTGAAGACCCGGTGGGCACGGATCGAGGCGATCGTCGGATCGGACAAACGGATCGCCGAACTGGCGAACGACATCGTCACCCACTGGGAGGGCCGCCGCGAGGTGCTGGCCGGCAAGGCGATGATCGTCACCATGTCCCGGCGGATCGCCGCGCACCTGTACAACGAGATCGGCCGGCTGCGCCCCGACTGGGTCACCGACGACGACGCCACCGGCAAGGTGAAGGTCGTGATCACCGGGTCGGCCGACGACGACCCGCTGCTGCAGCCGCACATCCGGAACAAGGAGGGCCGGCGCGACCTGAAGAACCGGGCCAAGAACCCGAACGACGAGCTGGAGCTGGTCATCGTCCGCGACATGTGGCTGACCGGGTTCGACTCCCCTTCGATGCACACCATGTACGTGGACAAGCCAATGTCCGGCGCGCCGCTGATGCAGGCGATCGCCCGGGTGAACCGGACGTTCAAAGACAAGCCCGCCGGGCTGGTGGTGGACTACCTCGGCATCGCCGACGACCTGCGCTCCGCCCTGGCGTCGTACACCAAGCGCGACCAGCAGGCCGGCCAGCTCGGGCAGGACGTGTCGGAGCAGATCATCCCCGCGATGATGTCCGAGCACGAGGTCGTGTCCACGATCCTGCACGGAGTTCCGTGGCGCGAGGGGCTGGCCTCCGGCGACCCACGGGCGTTCCTGCACACCCTCGGCGACACCGTCGAGCACCTGCTCGCGCAGCATCCCGGGCCCATCGAGAAGCAGTGCACCGCCGACGAGCCGTGCGCCCGGTGCCGGTTCATGAGCCACTCCCGTCGCCTGATCACCCTCTATGCGATGTGCGCGCCGTGCTCCGAGTCGCAGGCCATCCGCGACGATGTCGCGTTCTTCGAGGCGGTCCGCGCCCAGATCAGCAAGATCGAGGGCACCGACCAGCGCGTCGGCGACCCCGACTCCCTCGTGGAGACCGCGATCAAGCAGATCCTGTCCGAGGCGATCGCCGGGGCCGGGGTCATCGACGTGTACGCGGAGGCCGGGATCGCCAAGCCCGACATCTCCCTGATCAACGACGACTTCCTGCAGAAGTTCCAGACCGCCTCCCGCCCGGCGCTGCAGCTGGAGACCCTCAAGCGGATGCTCAACTCCGAGATCAAGCGCATCGCCAAGCGGAACATCGTCACCGGCCGCCTGTTCTCCGACATGCTCAACGAGACCCTGCTGCGCTATCAGAACCGCACCCTGGACACCGCCACGGTGATCGCCGAGCTGGTGGACCTGGCAAAGCGGCTCCAGGCCGAGCAGCAGCGCGGCGACGACCTGGGCCTCAGCGAGGCCGAGCTGGCGTTCTACGACGCAATCCGCACCAACGACAGCGCCGTCCTGGAGCTCGGCGACGACCAGTTGAAGAAGATCGCGCACGAGCTGCTGGAGATTGTCCGCCGCGACGCGAAGACCGACTGGGCCGTCAAGGAACAGGTCCGCGCCCGGCTACGGACCACCATCAAGCGGCTGCTGCGCAAGCACGGGTACCCGCCGGACAAAGCGGAGGCGGCCACCGTGCTGGTGCTGCAGCAGGCGGAGGTCATCGCGGGGGCGGAGGCGGCGTGAGGCGCGTGCTGACGTAGCGGAGGCCCCACTTGTTCCGAGGGTATTTCGCCACCTTCCGTTCCCCGACGGCCTAGTCCTGGAAATGGCCGTTACTCCAGACCGAGGAAGCGGCGAAGCATGTCAGTGAGAAGGGCAGGTTCGGCGACCTCTACCTCCACTTCGCCCCTGAACACCTCGTTGTATCCGTGGGCTGTCGCGGTCCAAGTTCCACCGATTGCTGTGGGCACATCTCCCCGGATCACAAGCGTGCACTCGCCATCGTCAGATGTGAAAGTGGCTTCGGGTCGAAGGTCGCCAACGTCGATGCTGACATCTACTGAGCCAGTGGTCTTCCAGGATGTGCTGGACGGCACGTGGAGCTGTGACGCGTGCAACGACGGGGGGATGAGGGCCGCCAAGTTGATTGGATTCGCGAGATTCAAGGGGTTGGCCCCACTCGTTGGGCCCCACTCGCGCGGCGGCGGAGGCAGGTCCAAGTCTGGCAACTCCGGTTCGTCGGCATCGCCCTCGTGCACAACCACTTCCACGGCTCCGTTGAGGTGCAGTCTCACCTCGACGTCCCGCAGGAAGGTCTGCGTCTTGTTGACGACCGACACCTCGTTCGCATGCAGAGCGCATCCGACGAACTGCTCGATGGCATCTGGCCATGCTTCACGGAAGCGACGCTCCCAGACGTCAATCTCGACCCGGTATTCGTCCTCCGTACGACTCTCCGGCATTGCCGACTCAGCGAAAGCGGCGAGTCCACGCGCCGCTGATGGCTGCCCCATGACCAGCCGAACCATACCGGCCGACAGACCCGGTGCCGTGCAGGGTGGGTCCAGAAGACCGAGCCCAGATCCTGATTCCGACGATCGATTCGGATCGCGTTCAGGACCGGCAATGGCATCGAGGAGGCGCTGGCGAGTCTTGCCGACGAACTCATCGAGCGTCCGGCCCGCATCAATGATCAGGGGAACCACTGTTCCGACGACGGACACGTCGAGTTCTACCGGAGCGGGAGGTCGAGAATTGCCGCGCGCCATCAGCAAGTCGAGTTCGTCTGCCGTTGGTTCGCGAGTTTCGCCGTCGCCTCTGAAGTAGAGTCGCCCGTTTTGTAGTCCCTCTCCGCTTGCGCGGCAGATGAACGGTGGCTGTCCCATCTGTGGTGGGTCCACGAGGATGACGATGACCTGATTGGCTGACTGTTCGACAGGCACGCGGACAATGTCCCACCGAGGTCCAGCCGCGCCGAGGAACGGCTGTATGACTTGCGCTAGCGCAAGCATCTCGATAGGCGGAACACCTTCGATGCCGTTACTTGTAATGCCGACGATCATGACGCCGTATCCTTCGAAGGCTTCGGCCGCGAGGTCTGGCATCCGATTCGCGGCGCCAAGAATGAATTTTGCCACTTTGGCTTTGCTTGCCTTCGAACTCAAATCAGGCGGTCCCTTGAGTTCAAGGTAGTGACGTTCTGCGAAATCGCCGATCTCAGCCACGGCCGCGATGAGTTGCGCGGCGGCGAGTTCGCCTCGCGGCGCACGCGAGAGATCGAGACCGGAGGCTGAGTCGTTGTGCTGGCTCATGGACGCTCGCCATCCCGCGCCATGCCGACTACCGACGCAGCCGAAGCGTGGCTACACATCTCAGCGGTCCACCGCGACGAGAGTGAGCTTCTGCCCCAGGGCGTCAGCCAAGCGCAGGAGAGTCGCCGCCGTTGGGTTCCCCGTACCCCGCTCGATGCGGCTGATCTCAGCCTGTTGAATCCCCGTCAGCTCTGACAGCGCCGACTGCGTGAGAGACCTGTCCTTGCGTGCGGATGCGAGTACAGCGCCCAACTCGGCGCGTTCTCTCATCTCGGCCGCGAACTGCGTCGATGCCGCTTCATAGACCCGTCGAGTGTCGTCGGACCAAGTCGCCTTGGCGCGGTCCGAAAGTTCGTTGAAATCCTTGGCCATCATCGTCCTTCCGTCCCCACCATTATGTGCCTTAGCGCATACGCGTCAAGCATTGTGCCGTTGTCGCTTCCAGCGCTCGTGGATCTTCCGGGCCTTCGCAATCTCACGCTGCTGACGCTTCAGTGATGGGTCGGCCTTCTTGTCGTATCCATGGTGCAGCAGGACGATTCTGTTGCCATGAAACGTGCAGAACACACGCAGCAGCACGCTTCGATCCGCACCTCCTACTGCTGGCGCCTCGAGCCCGGCACTCACGAGGATCGTGCGAAGTGACTTCCGAATCCGGAACTCGTACAGCCCCTCCCCAAGCGGCTTGCCCCATTCTCCCGAGCAGATGTCCCCGAGTTCCGCAGCTAGTGGGCGCACGGTGCTCTTGATTCGGTCGGTTTCACGCTCAACAAGGCCGGTTTCGGGGCCTGGAGCGCCCGAATGTGTGGACACACGACTTGGCCGTGTCTTGGTTGGTGGGCGTGTGGTCCACGGTCACGCTTGTGGGCATGTACCTGCGCGTCACGAGCCGGACGAACGCGGACGGGTCGGTGGTCCGCTACGTGGCGCTGGCCCACAATCGGCGGGTCGAGGGGCAGACGAGGGCGCAGGTTCTGCTGAACCTGGGTCGGGAGGACGGCCTGGACGCCGACGGGCTGCGCCGGCTGGTGTCATCGGTGTCCCGCTACCTGGGCGACCCGGACCCGTACGCGGCCCACGCCGTCGCGGGGGACTCGCTGCGGCCGGTGTCCGCGCGGGCGCTGGGCGGGGTGCACCTGTTGGACGGGATCTGGCGGCAGCTCGGAATCGGCGACGCGTTGCGGTCCCTGCTCGGGCCGCGCCGGTTCACCAGCGACGTGGAGCGGATCCTGTTCGCGCTGGTGGCGAACCGTGCCCTGGACCCGTGCTCCAAACTGGCGGCCACCGAGTGGGCCGCCCTCGACGTGGCGATACCGGGGCTGGATGGTTTCAGCGACGACCAGGCGTACCGGGCGATGGACCTGCTGATCGGGGCCGACGCCACCGCGAAGGTGCAGGAGGCGGTGTTCTTCTCCGTGGCGAACCTGCTGAACCTCGAGGTCGACCTGCTGATGTTCGACACGACGTCGTCGTACTTCGAGACCGACCGCCTGGACGAGGGGTTCCGCCGCCGCGGCCATTCCAAGGACCACCGCCCCGACCTGCCGCAGGTCGTCATCGGCCTGGCCGTGACCAAGGAGGGGATCCCGGTGCGCTGCTGGTGCTGGCCCGGCAACACCACGGATGTGAGCGTCCTGCCGGAGGTCCGCGACGGGATGCGGGACTGGAAGCTGGGCCGTGTGGTCACGGTGGTGGACCGCGGCTTCTCCTCGGATGCGAACCTGGCCTACCTGCGGCGCGGCGGCGGGCACTGGATCGCCGGGGAGCGGATGCGCGACCGCAGCCCCGACGCCGCCGCCGCACTGGCCCGGCAGGGCCGGTTCACCCCCGTCAACGACCACCTCCTGGTCAAGGAGGCGAAGCTGGACTCCACCCCGGGGATCCGGTGGATCGTTTGCCTCAACCCCGCCGAAGCGGTCAAGGACAAGGCCACCCGGGAGAGTGCGTTGGAACGTATCACCGCTGAGCTGGACCGGATCGCCGCCGCCCGCGCCAAGACCGGGGCGGCGCTGGCGAAGGCCGGCGCCGCGAAGGCGAAGACCAGGCTGGAGGCGGAGCTCGCCGGGCATGTGAAGGCCGAATGCGCCCTGCGGGACCACAAGGCGCTGGGCCGCTACCTGCGCCAGACCCCGACCGGGCGGCTCGTCATCGACCGTGCCAAGGTCGCCGCGGAGGAGAAGCTGGACGGCAAGTACCTGATCTCCACCTCCGACCCGCACCTGGCGCCCGCGGAGGCGGCGCTGGCGTACAAGAACCTGCTGGAGGCCGAGCGCGGCTTCCGGGACATGAAGTCCACCCTCGACCTGCGGCCGGTGTTCCACCGCATCGAGCCCCGCATCCGCGCCCACGTCCTGATCTGCTGGCTGGCGCTGCTGCTGGTCCGGGTCGCGGAGAACCGCACCGGCGCCACCTGGAGCACCATCGCCGCCAGCATGCAGCGGCTGCACGAGATCACCCTCGCGGGACCCGCCGGGACCATGGTTCAGAGCACCGACCCCACCGACGTGCAATCCGCGTTTCTTCGGGCCTGCCAGGTGCCTCCGCCGGCCCGCCTGATGGGCGTAAACCCGCTCTCACCCGCGTAAACACCCCGCCGCAGGACCCCTCCGAGGCGTGGACACACGACCCCCTGCGGCGCGCGAGCCGAAACCCGTTACCCCGCAACCGCTATCGGCCATTCATGTGACCACATCCTGCGGAACTCGGGATGTCGATGCCGTGGATTTGAAGGACGTGCTCGATCGAGGCCACCAAGACCGCC
>CAZECO010000001.1:0-118090 GCA_964510455.1 uncultured Actinomycetes bacterium | reverse complement strand
CTACTTGCTCACGAAAGTCCCAGGACGCACCCGCGAACCGCGTCACTTCGCCGCGTGTCGCTGCAGTCTGTCGTCGAGGCTTCAGACTGCCCCCCATCGCCGATTGGCCCTCTGACACTGCTCAGCTTTCGGCTCCAGGACGCTTCCAGGCTGGTCATTCCGCGTCTGCCCGGGCCCAACCGTCCGACCAGCCTGGATGTCAGGATGACCCCATGTCGTATGACCTTGCCGTCTGGGTTGGACCACGACCGCCCGATGCTGCCGCCGCAGGTGCGGAATACGCAAAACGAATGAACCTGATGGAGTCGATGCTCCAGGAGGGGGATGAGCCCCCGCAGGTTGCTCCCGAAATCGTGGCGTTCGTGGAGGCCGCTTTGGCTCGCTATCCGGATCTCGACGAGGCGTCGGGAGACGAATCGCCATGGGCATCGTCACCTCTGATGGGTGAGGCTCTAGAGGACCTCATCTACATCCCGATGACCTACTCCGGAGCGGAGAACGCGCGCGACGTCATCGTCGACATCGCCTCGTCCTTGGGTCTGGTTTGCTACGACCCTCAGGCGGAGCAACTACTCCCCACCAGGGGCCCGAAGCGCCGCGGTTGGTTCCGTAGACCGTCTGATCAGGCGTAGCCATAGCCGGGTGCTGCACTGCGCCGCCTGTCGCGCACGTTGGGGTAGGGCAGCACTGCCCACATGGGCGTCCGCACCACTGGAACCGGCCATCTGGTCAGTCGAGGAGTCCGCGCCTGCGGAGCTCGCCGAGCAGGGAGACGGCGTCTGTGAACTGGACTGCGTCCATGCCAGCTCCGCGCGCCGCGGCAACGTTGCGGACAGCGTCGTCGACGTAGAAGACGCCTTCGATCGGATGGCCCAGCCGACGCCCGAGGACCTCGAAGATCCCCCGGTCGGGCTTGGCGACGCCTTCCGCCCCAGATACGACGATGTCATCGAACAGGCCGAAGGCTTCCGGGAAGATCTCCGGCGCGTGGTGGAACGTCTCGGCAGACCAGTTCGTCAATGCGACCACTCGCACGCCACGCGCCCGCAGGTCGCGCAGGATCGCGGCGGTCCCGGGAACCAACCCGCGGAACGACAGCGCGAAGTTGGGTCGGTACCCGGCGATCTCCTCGGCGAGTTCTGGATGGCTGGCCGTAGCCACCGCCTCGGCGTCCGCCCACGACCTGCCCGCGTCCTGAGCGTGGTTCCACGCTGCGAGGTCGAACTCGCCGCCGTGCACGAAGCGCTCCGCGCGCTCCAGGCCGACAGCTGCCGCCACAGCCGGGACCGGGTCCCAGATAAACGACCACCCCGCCCAGATCGAACACCACCGTGGTCACGCCTCGCATCCTCCCACCGGGCAGGGCTGTCCTGGGCACGTGCCTAGCCCACGACGAGAGGCCGACACTTCGGAAGCCCGGGCACCCGAACGGCCATGCCCGACTGCGTCGTCACGACCGGCCCCGGACGCTCGCCACAGCGCGTCACTCCGCTAGTGACTCTCAACAGGGCAGGTGTGGACGACCACAGCAACCCAAGTGCATACGGCAGTCCCGAGGAGGCATGAACGACCGATTCCGAAGGTGGTTGGCGACTCCGTCTGCCCCTCGACGAGACTCACGTAATGTGCCCGCGAAGCGGTCGCGGTGCCTCATTTCGAATTGCCCGCGTCCGGAACCGGAAAATGGCGGCACAATGGGTGCAGATGCGTTCCGGGTGGTCTGCTGTCCGATGGCGCGTGACTTGACGGGGGTTCGGGGCCAGTGTCAGAACATTTCGATGGCGGCCGCGCGGTGCGGCGAGGCAGCCGCGTGACGTGTGGGGCCGGAATGGTCCGTGTCTCGGTCCTGCACCGTCCTTTGTGGGCGTGGGCCATCGTGGGCCTCTTCACGTGGGTCCCCGTGGTTCTATGCTGCGCTGGCGTGTTCGGTGCCGTGTTCGGTGCCGTTCACAGCGGCGAGGTCGAGGCGCTCGGGGTGGCGCTGGGACTCGCGGCTTTCGCTACTGGGTATGCGCTCTTGGCCTGCAGACTCTGGTTGCCCAGTACCATCGCCGACGGCTCGGGGATCATCGACTGGCGATGGGGGTTCCTGCGCCGCCGCTGGGCTTCAGATGTCATTGACGCGCTGCGCGTCGCACGATACGAGGCCGACGACGGCTCGTGGGTGGCCTATCACGTCCAGGTTCGGGCGGAAGGTAGGTGGGAACCCCTCGCGGTCTGGTTCGGCACCGAGGACGAAGCGAGCCAGATCATGGGAAGGATAGGTGGGTTCCAGCCCAACTTGGACTTCCACCCAGCGGCCCAGTACACCAGCAACTTCGGCCTCCGATACCGCGAGTCCCTACCGGCCTGAGCCTGAACCGCATATGGCCACGGGATGGGCTGTCCAAGGGCCTGAACCGCCGCTCTGTCGCTGGTTCGGTCGTGCTCGCTCGGTTGGGGTTCCCTTGGCAGCGGAGCCAATCTGGTCCCTTCCGTGGGCAGAGGCCAGAGGGTACTCACGCGGCCGGTGAGCGGAGTGGGCGATGTCCTTCGCGGCGAAGTTCGGTCTCGAGGTCGAAGGAGCAAGTGCCGTAGAAGTTGATGTGATCATGCTGCGCGGGTGTGAGGTGCGCGCGTCTTCGTCGGTGATGGGTAGCCGTCGGCTCGGAGCGCGTCGAGCGCGTCGCCGAGGTAGGTCGTGGTCCACAGCACGGAGGCGTTCGTGACCAGGGTGAGGCACACCGCCTGGTCGACCGGGCATCGTCGGTACTGCGTCCTCCGGCAGGATCGTCGTGGTCCCCTGAACTGCAAGTACTGCAACCGAGGTACATCAACAAGTACTGCAACGGGGTTCCCGAAAGGGCCTGTTCGCTACTGTTCGCAACCGTTCGCCGGCGTCGGTTGAGCGCAAACCAGCCAAAACGCGAAGACCCAAGGTCACTAACGGGCACCCCTTGATAACCCGGTCGGTTGAGGGTTCAAATCTCTCCGGGCGCGCGTTCCACGCTCAGCTCAGATCGGCCCTTTCGGGGGCCGATTCGAGGGCTTGGTGACCAACGTGGTGACCAGTAGCCGATCGCGCCATCCTCCTACCCTGCGCCACCTTCTCCACGTCGGCCCGCAGGTAGCGGCGGTGCCCGTCGTCCGCACGCACTGCGGCCAGCCAACCGCCGACCTGGCCTCCGTCAACGGCACCGACAGGACCGTCACCGGATGATGTTCCAAGGGCCGAGCTTGGTGAACAGCTTGTCCGTCTGCTTCGGGCCGATCGCTCCGTCCGGCGGGTCCCCGCACACCTGGGCCTGGAACAGGCCGACCTCGTGCTGGGTGTCCGGCCCGTAGGAGCCCGTGATCGGAAGCTCCTGCCCGCCTTCGAAGGACCAGGCGTTGAGGACCGTCTGCAGCCGCCGCACCGAGTCGGAGCCGTCCTGCCCCGGCACGAGCCTGTCCTGGCGCACGTCGCCGGAGGCCCACGTACCGCCCGACGACGGGGCGGCCCCGCCCGCGTTGTGCGACTTCATCGGGTCGTCCATGATCGAGCAGGACCAGCCGAAGGACTTGTGCCGCTCGAAGTGCAGGTGCGGGCCGGTGGCGTTGCCCTCCTGCCCCACATCCGCGACCTTCTGCCCGGCCGACACCTTCGCCCCGTTCCCCGGACGGGTGGAGCAGTGCGCGTAGAAGTCCTCCGTGCCGTCTCCTGGCCGGATCGCGAACTGGTGCTCACCGAGGTCGTTGCCGTGATCGACGTGGACCACCGTCCCGCCTCGTGGTCCGACCACATCCGTGCCGGCGGGCGCGGCGTAGTCCTGGCCGGTGTGCCAGCCGCAGGTCCTCCACGAGCCCGTGCTGGTCTTCTTGTAGGCCCCAGACTCCCGAAGCTGGCCCCAACCGACAAGTAGGCAAGCTGCCTGCGACCGCCACCGGGAAGGTCTATGGGCTTGTGCGGTTGATCGGTCCACCATCTGATGTGGTCCGGTGGAGCAGGTCGCCGATCGGCACCATGTCGCGGGTGAAGCGGTGCTCGACACCCAGTTTGTCGGTCCAGAGGTTGCTGGGTTCTTCGATGGTCAAGCTCTCGACGTCATCGGCTCGAACGGCTGCGAGTAGTTCGCTGTGGTGGCTGACCATCGCAACGGCGAGCACGCCGCTTCCCAGAACGAAGACGATTGCGATGTCGGTGGTGCAGGTCCAGGTGGGTTCGCCGTCGATGTTCTGCTCCACGGTTTCGCGCACCACCAGGACGTCGCGAACCTCCTGGGACGCGTAGAAGTGGTAGGTGTTCCCGGACTTCTTGGCGGCTCCGAGGTCGGCGGCTCCTTGGTCGACGCGCAGGCGCGAGTAGGAGTCCTCTTCGCCCTCGAAGTCCAGCTCGTCGACCTCCCCGCTGATGGTGAGGGCTGACTCCTCGGTCAAGACAAACAGGGACACGTCGGTCATCCAGTCGCTGACCTGCTGGCCCCCGAAGCACCGCCACCGCTGGCCGCGGAGGCTGGCCAGGCGGACGAGGGACTCGCGGTCTAGGTTTCGGTTCACGTTGATCATCGGTTCCCGCCTTTCCTGAAGTGGATCCGGTATCGGCGCGGGAAGCCGTGTCCGGATGTCTTGATGTCGATGTCGACGGCGGGGTTGTCCGCGCCGGTCCTGACGGCCGACGAGGTTACGGGCCGCCAGACGACGTGTGATCGGTCGGAGAACTCCGCGATCCATCCCGGCCCGTTCTTGGTCTGGATCCGGCGGATGGTCGCTCCTTGGCTCAGGGTTCTCCAGAACTCCTCGGCTGTTTGCAGGGGGGTACCTGTGCGCACCTCGGAGATGCGTTCGCTGATCTTGGTGCCGAACCGCTTCTCGGCGTCGAGCGGGTACTTGTTGGCAAGGCCTTGGATGTTGCCCTTGAGCACCTGGAACGATCTGGTCGACGTGCTGTACCCGCCGCCGCTCTGCGATCCCATGTCAGGCCGCCTCGGTCCTGGCGCGGGTTCTGTCGGGCAGGAGGTGGACGATGTCGGTCTTGCTGGAGAGTCGGCGGATCACCACGTGGTCGATGGTTCCGTGGACGAAGACGACCGTTGGAGCCAAACGCTCGATCATCTCGTTCAGGCCCATCAGGAAGCCGTGGCGCAGTTGTCCGTCGCGCCAGCAGCCATGGTTGGAGACGCTGACGGCGGAGCCGTTCTGGATGCCTTCGAAGCAGTAGTCGTAGTCGAGCCGGTCGCCCCATCGCACGTTGGGGACCACGCGCAGCCCATGGGCCTGGTAGAACGCCCCGACCGCACGGCTCATACGCACCGCCAGCACCCGCAGGTCCGGCGGGTCCTGGGCGCGGATGGAGAAGTCGGGCGGGACCACGCCCCAGAACCCTGCGAATCTCGCGACGAATGGTCCGGGGTTGGTGAGCTGGCTGCGCAGTTTGCGGTCCTCCACATAGCCGTGCAGGAGGGTGCCGGGCGGGTCGGTGGACTGCCCACGCTTGTCGAAGGCGGTGGCCAAGCCAGGCAGTGCGGCGAACGTCGGCGCCGGGATCTGGGGGATCTGCCAGCGGCCGACGACCGGGACGCCGTAGGGGAACCAGCCGGGCGGCCCATCGATGAGGTGGCGCACGACAGCGTCCCAGGCCGCGCGCGTGATCGCCTGGTCGGGGTCGGCAGGGTTTAGCATGGGAATTCCTCTCGGTCTCCAAGCGGGGGCTGAAGGGTTTCGTTCAGGCGGTTGCACCCGCCTGTGACGCGGTTCTGGGTGGGCGCCAAGCCCACCCAGAGTTGTCATTGCCAGGACATGAGGGCCTCCTCCGCGCTGGGAAGGCCCCGCCCTAAGGCTGAGGACCACTCGAGGACCCGCCGGTGCTGGAGGTGTCCGACCACGACTGCGGGGGCCACCGCGTGGGCGGCTGCCAGTTCAGCGATCGTCTGCTTGGTGAGCGGCCCGCTCAGGTGGAGTCCTTCGGGGAAGGCCCATGAGGCAGCCAGATCATTCATCTCCTCCTCCACCTCGAGGTCCCCCACGACCCGCTCGTCGGTTCCCTCATGGATCCTGGGGGCCTGCCTCCAGTGGCCGCTGAGCACGTGGGCGCATTCGTGGAGGAGCGCGAAGAGGACCTTGTCCAGCCGCTTCCCGCGACCGGACACAGCGATGAGCGGGTGGCCGTCCAGCTGGAGCGAGACACCGTCGATGCGTCCCCCGGGCAGGGGCTTGACATGGACCAGCGCCACACCGGCCGCCGCGAACACGGCCGGTAGCCCGGCTACGCCCTCGGGCGTGGTGACCGCGTGGGGGAGCCTGCGCGCGATAGTTGCGAATTCTGGCTCGTCGTACTCCGCCACGGCAAGGCTGCGGGCCTCGCGCCGGGCCAGTGCGATCCACGCGGTCTGCGTCCGCGTGAACGGCTCAGCCGCCCGACTGCGCTTGGCGGAGGCGCCGAACGTCGGATCATCGCCCAGCAGCCGGCGCGCCTCCTCGACCTGCCTGGCCGGATCCGTCGGCGGAAGGACTCCGCGGCGCACGAGCTCACGGACAGGAACCAGGTCCTCGGCTTGGGCGCGGGCCGCGATCAAGCCCAGGCGCTGGGTCTGCTCCGCCTTCCGGCGAACTTCCCGGAGGTCTTGCTCCGCCTGGATCGCCAGCCACTCCTCGGCCGGCCGGGTTGTCAGCTGCTCCAGATCCAGGGCCATCTCCGGATCGACTCTGCGCTTGCCCTGCATGATCTCCGACACCGCCTGCACCGGCCAGCCCAGAACGCGGGCGAGGTCGGCCTGGGCCCAGCCGCGAAGGTCGAGCTCAACGCGCAGTTCAGAGGCGATCACCATGAGTGGCACTCTAGCATCAACGCATTCAGGAAGACCGGAATGTGCGAATGAGAGCAACCCACTCGAGCGGGCCGTATGGTTCGCGGATGGAAACGGCCCATCGGTGATGTTGGTGACGACGGTGCGCGCGGGGGCGCGTCTCAGGCGGCGCTGGGTTTGCCGAGCATCGCCTGCTCTGTGACGGTGATCTCCAGCGCGGCTGCGACGTCGCAGATGCGGGCGAGGCTGGCGGAGAGGTACCCGGTCGATTCGTAGCGCTGGACCTGCTGCTCGGCCACCCCGAGCGCGTCGGCGAGCCGCCGCTGGGTCCAGCCGCGGGCGATCCGGGCCTTGACCAGCAGGGTCGCGATCTCGGCCAGCGAGGCGGCCTCGAAGGTGGACACCGCGCCCGAGCGCAGAAGCTCGTACTCGGCGATCTCCGCGCGCAGGTCGTCGGCCTGGGAGCGGACCGCGTCCAACTCCAGCCGGATCAGTCGGGAGTCCGGGTTGCGGTCCAGCTGCTCGGCCAGGTTGGCGGCCGCCTCGTCGAACCTCGCCAGGTGCGACCTGGTGGCGCGGAGCTGGGTCTCGTTGGTGATCACGCCGGCTCTCCTATCTGCATCACGACGATGCCTTTGCGGCCGGTGTCCCGGTCGTTGCGGAAGAACTCCGCGAACGTCAGCCCGGACCCGGCCTCGATGACGTTGGGCAGCAGCTCCCCGCCGAAGCGGGCCTTCTGCGCCGCTCGTCCGGCGGAGAAGTCCATGAGGACGGGGGCCAGCACGGCGAGGTCGACGCCGGTCGTGTCCCAGCAGGCGTCGAAGTCCCCCGGCTCCTCCTTCGCGGTGACGAAGCTGCCGTTGAGCCACACCCGGCGGCAGCCGGCCGCTGCCAGCAGCTCGACGGCCTCCGCCAGCCCGTCCAGCAGCTGCCGACGGCGCGGGTTCCACCCGAAGCGCTCCACCACCTCCTGCCATTCCGCCTCGTGCTCGCCGTCAGGCAGGCGCCCGGTCACGGGGTCGAACGACGGTAGCACGACACAACAATATCATTGTTATGTCAGCACGCCGGGTGTTGTCGGCGCGGCAACGGCCCGCGTCCGCGTCCGCGAACGATCGTTCACGAGACACGCTGGTGGTCGTGCCTAGTCCCGCGCTGCGCCGTGTAACGCTACCCGTGTCCGCGCCTATGTGAAGCACTCGGGGGTTTGCGATACGGTTGCGCGGTGCGGATCGGCTACGGACGGGTATCCACCCGCGACCAGCATCCGGAGGCCCAGCAGGACGCCCTCGCCGCGGCCGGGTGCGACGAGGTCTTCATCGAGAAGGCCTCGGGCAAGCTCGCCCGCCGGCCCGAGCTCGACAAGGCGCTGCTGTCGGCCAACCGGCGCGGCGACCAGTTGGTCGTCACGAAGCTGGACCGGCTCGGCCGGTCGCTGGAGCATCTGATCGAGCTGTCCAAGCAGTTGCAGGCCAGGGGTGTGGACCTGGTGGTCCTGGACCAGGGCATCGACACCGGCACCGCGGTGGGCCGGATGTTCTTCCAGATCCTCGGTGCCATCGCCGAGTTCGAGCATGCCCTGATGTCCGAGCGCACCGTCGACGGCCTGGCTGCGGCCAGGGCCCGCGGCCGCACCGGCGGGCAGAAGCCGAAACTGGGCCCACGGCAGGCCGCGCTCGCCCGCCGGATGTACGAGGAGACCGGTGACGACGGCCGACGGCGGTACACCGTCGCCGAGATCGCGCAGGAGTTCGGGGTCAGCAGGCCCACCATCTACCGCCACCTGGCCGCCGAGGACCGCTGACCGCGGGCCGGACCTTCGGGGCAGTGGGCGCCGTCACCGCCTCTCATCCGATGCCGCTGCGCGATGCCGTCGCAGTCGCGCCGAGGTCGAGCCTGGTGTCCATGTCGAGCCGGAACCGGCCGTATGGGTTGATGTGGCTCCAGAACAACGGGCTGAGAGCGCGCCGGTCTACCTCGTCGAGGAGCCCGGCGAACCGCGGATCCTCCAGGACGGACTGCAGCAGCAGCGTGTTGACGTGGACGAGCGCGGACTGCAGCAGGTGCAGCGCCAGCATGGAGACCTCGGCGTGCTCGCGGTCCGGGCCCGTCAGGTCGCCGTCCTTGCCGTATTCTCTGCACTTTTCAAGTTGATCAAGGCCGCTGCGTGATTGGCCTGACGGGGTTTCAGCGACGGCTCCGGTTCCGGTGTGGGCTGCATCGACTTCGTATCAGCACGTTGATGTAGATGCCTACATACAACGTGGGTCAAGGCGCTTGCGCGCGGCATTCCAACAGTCGTCCGGCCCACCGTTACCGTTGCGCTGCGCCGGGTCCGGCCGGGAGTCCGAGTAGGACGCTGGTGCGGCGGTGCCGCTGGGACTGCTCGCGTTTCTGCCGGAGGAAGGTGAGCGTGAGGTCGATGCCCTCGATCTCGCCGAGCCAGCCCTCCCGATGTGCCCGCTCCCGGCGGTCGATCAGGTCCGTCTCGAGTTCGTCGAGGCGGGGCAGCATGTTCGGATCGACCTGCAGGACAGGGCATCGGAGGCAGCTGTGCTCGTGCGGACAGGGCGTGCCGTAGGGCCGCCCGCAGTTGCCGAGCTCGACCTTGCGCTTGTCGAAGTGTCCCTCGAACTCTCCCCACTCGCTATCGCTGGCCGGCCGGTACTCGTGGTCGGGCCGCAACAGGCGCCGCCGGGCGAGATGGGTCTGGTAGTGCCGGACGAGGTCTTCCTCGAAGACCGCGACGTAGCCTCGGGTAGTTGCGAGATCGAGGTGTCCGAGCAGCGCCGCGCCGATGTGGATCGGCAGGCCGCTGTTGACGAGGTCGGTCGCCAGAAGCCTTCGGAAGTCGTGCGGGGTGAACTTGGCCTCGGCGAACTCCGGGCGCTGTTCGGCCAGCTCCTTGCAGAGCCGGCCGAGGATGTCCACCACGGCGGTGGAGCTGAACACCTCGCGGCGGGGGCCGACGACACGCTGGAACAGGAACGGCTGCGGAGAGCTGGTCTCCTTTGCGTGCGGGTCGAACCGGGTGACCAGCGGAACGGTCGAGCGATCCCGGGTGTGCCGGCGGATGATCGCCGCGATGACGTGGAACAGCTCGGCGGACATCGGGATGACCCGCTCGCGGTCGGTCTTGGAGGGGGCGATCACCAGCAGGGCGACGACCTCGCCGTTGGGCCGCTGGTACTGGCGGACGCTCAACTGGGTCAGCTCCAGGAGCTCCTCCACGCGTGCGCCGCTGTGACGCAGGGTCTCCACGATCGCCCACTCCCAGAACGCCTTCTGCTCGGCGCGGGAGACGTTGACGACCTCGCCGGTGGCCCGATCACGCACCCGCACGTGGGCCTCGCCGAACTCGGTCTGGCGGCGCCTGTCGGTGTCGGTGAACACCTTCTGGTAGCTGCGACCGTCCACGGCCACCAGCTCGCCCGGCTCCGCCGCGGCGCCGGCGGCCACCAGCTCGGCCAGCCGCGCGTACTTGGTCCCGACGTGCTCCACCAGCGCCGGGAGCAGCGGCTGACGCCGACGTGTCCGGTCGGCGATCCGTTCGGAGCCGCGTCGCCGGCGGGCGGCCTTGCCCCGGGTCTCGAGGTCGCGGATCGGGCAGGGGGCGACCCAGCGGGCCCACTGCTCGGGCTGCTCGGCGGCCCATGCCTGCAGGTCGTAGTAGAAGGCCCGCACCGCCATCAGGGTGATGTCCTGGGACAGCCGCGGCGAGCCGTCCGGCTTGAACTTCAACTCGGCCCGCCACTGCTGATAGGTGTCCTCGGACAGGCGCAGGTCGGCCTGGCCGGGGCTGATCTTCTCGACGGCGCACCAGAAGCTGCTGACCAGCTCCCGGGACAGGCCCTCCAGCGAGCTGTAGTCCAGGCCGGGCTGGCGGCGGGTCAGGTAGTCGACGAACAGCTGGGCGATCTCCGGACGGGCGACCGGGTAGCGGTGGACCAGCTGGGAGACGCTGAGCCGACCGGCCCGCAGCGCCGTCCGCAGCGTCCGCGGCGCCTGCGGCGGGAAGTGCCCCATCTCGTGCAGGGCCTCCCATGCCAGGTGCCCGGTGAAACGGGTGGTCGAGGTGTTGACGACCCCGGCCAGCTCGCGGCATTCCTTGGCGTAGAACAGGAACGCCGCAGGGGTCAGGTCCGCCAGGGCGATGCCCTGCGTGGTCAACGCGCAGCAGACGTCGAACAGGGCCCGGCTCTGGTAGATCCTGCTCGCCTCGGCGCTGGAGACCTGCTTGAAGAAGACGTCCAGCAGCGGGTCGTCCTGGGCGACGCGGAACGTCTTGGCGTAGGCGAGGAACTTGTTGGAGCGCATCGCGGGCAGGCTCGGCCGGATCACCCGCAGGCACAGCAACGCCTCCAGACCACCCGTGATCGTAGGCCGGCCGCGGTCCTCCCGCCGTTCCAGGTCGCGAACCAGACAGCCGGGCTCGTCCAGCCCGCTCGCCTCCCAGCGCTGCTGCCAGGTCTCGCCCGGGAACTGGGCCAGATGACGGAGCAGACGCTTGATCGCCGCCTCCCGCCGGTACTCCCGAGTCCGCCAGTCGTCCCAGGTTCCCTGCGAGACCGCGGTGATCTCCTCCGGTGTCGCGCGGGCCAGGTCGCCGCGAGGACACGGCGGGGCCGTCGGCGTCGCTGGGGCGGCCCGCAGCAGCCCGCCCCACCGCCCGGGAATCACGTCGGCCGCCGCGCCGTCCAGCGCGGGCCGCGGCTTGGTCCGCCAGGTCTTGGTCTCAGCCACCGAACACCGCCCGGATGTCCTCGGCGTCGTAGCCGGGCGTGAAGTGCCGCTCGACCTGGGGCCGGGCGTAGTGCTGCTGCAGCTTGTCGATCAGATCCGCGACCCGGACCCAGGTGTAGCGCTCCGTGGTGGACAGGTGCCGATGGCGCAGCACGGCCTGGACCTCGACGATGCTCAGCTCCGGGTCGCCGGCCATCCTGGCGGCGGCCGTGTGGCGCAGGTCGTGCAAGCTCCAGTTGGTGCCGAGCTTGGCGTTGGCCCTGTTCAGCACGGCCCGCACAGCCGAATAGGTCAGCGGGCGGGCTGGCCCGTGCAACGCCCGCCAGACCGGCTGGTCCTTCGTCGGCAGCCCATGCTCGTCGAGGTAGGCGGCCAGGTACGCGAAGGCCTCCGGCGAGGCCGGGACCTCCTGCAGCGTCCGCGACCCCTTCGAGACGACCCAGATCCGCTTGCCCGCCCAGTCCACATGTTCCAGGCGCAGCCCGAGCAGCTCGCTGGCCCTCGCCCCGCTGGAGACGTAGAACGCCAACAGCGCCCGGTCACGGTCGCAGGTCATCGCCTCGAACAGCTCGCCCCACAATCGGTCGGGTACGGACCGGGGCGCCCGGTCGGCGACCTTCTGCCTCAGCCTGGCCCGGGGAGCCAGTCGCTGCGGCTCCAACGGGCTGCGGTGGCTGAGCAGCGCTCGTCGCCCCGCCTGGTCCGGGACAGGGTTGATCACCGGGCCTCGGCCGTAGTGGGCGTGGAAGGCGTAGAACCCCGACAGCGCCGACAGCGCATGGTTGATCGTCGTGGGCGCGTAGCCCTCCGGCAGCGCCGCCTTGCCGGTACGCAGATTGACCGTGCCCGGCCGCACGTCCGAGGTGCGTCGCCGCTGAGGGTTTCGGGCGGCACGCAGCCAGCCGACAAGCACCGTCACCTCGCCGATCGTCGCCTGCTCCCAGCCCGTCTCCAGGACGGCCAGCAGCCGCCACCAGCGCAACAGGTCATGCGCATACGACCGGCACGTCAGCGGGCTCGCGTCCCCGAGCGCCAGATCCCTCAAGTACTTGCTGATCGGCTCGACCTCGATGCCGTTCCCGTCGATCACGAGGTATGGCAGGGACGGACGATCCCCGACCCGGACCTCGCCAATGCGCGGCAAGTCGCTGCGGCCCTCCGATAGGGCTGCACGTACGTCGTCCAAGGACCGCTCTCCTCTCACGCTGCCCCTGGGCGGGGCGGTACAGAAGTGCAGTCAACAGGGAGAAGATCACGGTGTTGCCCGAGTTCCAGTTCTCCACCACTTGCAGGCCGCCGTGGATCTCACGCCGCAGCTCGGCGTCGGCGAGGTAGTCGGAAGCAAAGATGGTCCGCACCGCTCGGCCGAGCTCCTCCAGCGCCGAGTAGGTGGGGTGCTTGGGCCCGCCGCGGGTGAACCGGCGCAGGATGGTCTCCGATTCGGCCGTCCCCAGCCTGAGCGCGGTGGCGTACTTGACCATCTGGTCGTACTGCTGGGCGATCAGCTCCCAGCGGATCGGGCGGGTCAGCACCGGGTCGAGGTTGCCGTACACCTGGCTGTCGTCGGGCCGGTAGAGCCTGATGGAGCCGATGTTCTTCAACCTGGGCAGCAGCCGGAAGCCCAGCAGCTCGGTGAAGGCGAACCCGACCACCGACGCGCCGTGGGTGTCGACGTAGCTGGTGTCGATGTCGGCGTCGGTACAGTGCCGCAGCAGGCCCTCGATCATCGCCGCAACCTCAGAGCTGGAACACGACTTCAGCTGGGAGTAGATGCACGTCGAGCGGCGCTCGACGTGCCAGTAGATCATCACCCCAGGTCCGCCGTAGCGCTGGTGCCACTCTGTCATCAGGTTCGACTCCCACGACCCGAACTTCTTCGAATCGCTGGCGCACGCGGTGCCGTCGCCCCACCAACCGGGGTCGCGGGCCTGGAAGGTGGCGCTGACCAGCTTGGCGATCGCGCGGCGCAGGTTGTCACGGGTGATGTAGGTGCGGCGGACGTGCCGCAGCGAGGCTTCGGACTCGCCGTGCTCCCCCGTGGCGACGATCGCCTTGACGCCCATGTTCGTGCCCAGCGCGAACAGGCACAGCAGCAGCCGCCGGCGCAGCGTGTCCCGTTCGATCGCCTCGCGGGAGGCCACCGACGCGAACTCGCCGGTGAACTCGGTCAGGAAGTCGGCGTCCTTGAGCACGTCGAGCAGGTCCAGCGTGCCCCACCGGCGCGCGACCTCGTCCTTGAGCGCATGCAGGTGCCCGGGCTCGGGAAGGGCGCCTGGTTTGGGCACCACGATCCACGGTTCGCCGCGGCGGGTGGTCAGCCGCACCCCGCCCGCCGGCCCGGTCGGGCCATCGACCAGCGCCTGGTCCAGCCGGGCCAGCGCCGCGGCCATCCGATCCCGCAGACCGTCGATGAACGCGGTGGGATCTGTGGGCTGCCGGATGGCGGCGTAATGGACATCGCGAGTGTCCTCGAAGTCGCCGGGGAGATCGTCCTCGGGGTTGCGCCACCGCTTCCCGCCGTCGACGTAGACCTCACGGCGCCGCAGCGCGTCCCTCAGCGCCACAAGGACGCACAGCTCGTACGGGATCCGCTCGACCCGGCCGTTGTCATCGACCACCGCCGCGCGCCACGACCTCGGCACCACCCCTTCGATCGGCACCCGGTCACCGGGCCGGTAGAAGCGGGTCTTGCCGTCCACGCCGGAGTACCGGGCCAACAGCTCCAGAGCGTCCATCACCGGCCGGTAGGCGGTGTTGTTGCATCCGAACCGCAGCGCGGCCAGCAACGCCGGCAGCATCCGCCGGTAGTGGTTGGAGTACGAGCTGCGCAGCACGGTGCGCACCCGGGCCTGGAACACCCGCTCGTCGGCCTTCGCCTCCCGGACCAGGTCCTGCAGCGTCCCCTCGCCGACCACCGGGAACAGCGCCTTGCGGACGGTCTCGTCGGGGTGGTCGACCGCGGCCTCGGCCAACCGGAACAAGATGCCTTCTTTGCCTCGAACCCGGCGCAGATCCTCGGTCAGCTCCCGCTCGACCCGTCGGTCCGCACGGGTGTTGATCTTCAGCACCAGCGCCAGCAGCAGGTCGACCAGTGCGTCGGTGATCTCTGCAGAGCGGACCCAGCACAATGCCGCCAACAGCGTCAGCCGCACCTGCCGCGGCGACGCCGACAGGTCCGACGGGTACGACCGCGTCGCACGCGCGCGCCATGCCTCCACCAGCCGCTCCGAACAGTCGGCGAACAGCCCCGGCGGCAACCCCAGCGCCCGCACTGCCGCGAGTTTGTCCACCTCCCGCAGCAGCGTTTCCAGACTTGCCTGCCCCGGATCAGCCTTCAACTCGGCCAGCATCCGCCGACCCTCTTCATCGGCAACCAGTTCCTCCAGGCGCTCGGCCCCGCCGGGGCCGAGGCGTCCGGCGACAAGGTCGCAGAACGACTTATCGAACCGGGTTCGCGCCGAGCCGATGATCCTTTCGGGCCGTCCCGGCGGCTCGAGACGCTCTGTGCGGCACCGCACCAGCAGAGCCTCGCGCAGCAGCTCCTCGCGCAGTTCGACCGGGCAGATCTCAGTCGCCAGCCAATCCGCCAGCTTGTCCTCGTCGCCTCGGCTGAACTCGCGGAACCCGAATGCCTGCCTGATCTGCACGCGGTGGCGCTCGATAGCCCGGCCAGACCAGTTGTACGACGTGAACGCAGCGGCATCGACACCGACCTGCTGCGCCACATACTGCACCGCTCCCGGCGGTACGTCGCCCCGCGAAGCCGGGAACCGGCCCTCCATCTCGAAGAACTTCAATAGCACCGCGAACCCCAGCCGGGTCGTACCCGACTTGTTCGCAACGAGGCCCCAGTCCTCATCGACCAGCGTCCAGGACTCGACCAACTCCTCAGGCGACCACTCAGCGCGCACGTGCCGAACCGTAGACCCGTCAGCACGACGCGCCAGGCACCAGCCCTACTTGTCGGTTCGGGCCAGCTTCAGGAGTTCCGGGCCGATAAGTGGCGCACGTCGTCTAGCCTCCAAGGGAGGCCGACCGTTGAGTTGGCAGATTGGCGGCTCACCGTGAACGAATTGGCATTCCCCCCCGTGATCGAACTGCCCATCAAGGACACGCTGGCCTCGATCCCCGCCCGGAGAGCCGCCGCCTCCCCCGAGAGCCCGATGTACGCGGTGCGAACAGATGACGGTTGGGCGGACGTGACCGCCGGGCAGTTCAACGATCTGGTGCGGTCCGTCGCCCGAGGGCTGATCGCGCGCGGGGTCGGGCCCGGGCAGCCCGTGGCCATCCTGTCCCCGACCCGGTACGAATGGACCGTCCTGGACTTCGCCCTGTGGACGGCCGGCGCCTTCGCCGTCCCGATCTATGACTCCTCCTCGGCCGAGCAGATCGAGTGGATCGTCTCCGACAGCGAGGTCGTCGCGGTCATCGCGGACTCGCCGTCCTCAGCCGACCGGGTCCGGGCGGCGATCCCCGAGTCGCCGCTGCCGATCTGGGTGATGGACGACGGCCTTGTGGAGTCCCTGCAGGCCGATGGCGCGGCGGTCGCCGATGAGGTGCTGGACGAGCGGATGGCGGCGGTCTCCGTCGGGGATCCGGCAACTATCGTGTACACGTCCGGCACGACGGGGCGGCCCAAGGGCTGCGTGATCTCACACGAGAGCCTGATGTACGTCGCGCGCACGTTGGTCGTGGGCACCGGGCCGGTGGTGACCACTCCGGGCGCCCGCACTGTCCTGTTCCTTCCCCTGGCCCACGTCCTGGGCCGGGGCGCCCAGGTCTACAGCGCCGAGGGCGGGATGCAGGTGGCCCACTGCCCGAACGTCAAGCTCCTGCCCGGCGACATGCTCAGCTTCCAGCCCACCTATCTGGTCGGGGTCCCGCGCATCTTCGAGAAGATCTTCGGCGCCTCCCAGCAGAAGGCCCACGCCAGCGGCAAGGGGCGCATCTTCGACAGGGCCGCCGACACCGCCATCGCCTACGGGAAGGCCCTCCACAACGGCGGACCCTCGTTGCTGCTGCGCGCCGAGCATGCGTTGTTCGACCGGCTGGTCTACGGGCGCATCCGGGAAGCGATGGGGGGTCAGCTGCGCTACGCGATCACGGGCGGAGCGAGTCTCGGCGAGCGCCTGGGGTACTTCTACGCGGGCATCGGCCTGACGGTGATGGAGGGGTACGGCCTGACGGAGACAACGGCCTCCGGCACATACAACCGCGCCGAGGCATCCCGGATCGGCTCGGTCGGGCAGCCGATGGCCGGCACGGAAGTGCGGATCGCCGACGATGGGGAGATCTGGCTGCGCGGCCCGTACCTGATGTCCGGCTATCACCACAACCAAGAGGCCACCGCAGAGGTGATCAACGCCGACGGATGGTTCGAGACCGGCGACCTCGGGACACTGGACGAGGATGGCTACCTGCGCATCACCGGGCGCAAGAAGGAGATCATCGTCACCGCGGGAGGCAAGAACGTCGCACCAGCGGTCCTTGAGGACCGGATGGCGGCTCACCTCATCATCGGTCAGGCGATGGTCGTCGGCGAGGGCCGGCCGTTCATCGGCGCCCTGATCACCCTGGACCCCGACGCCCTGTCCGCGTGGGCGTCGGCGCACAAGAAGTCCGGCCGAACGGCGGCCGAACTGCATGAAGACCCGGACCTGCGGGCCGAGATCCAGGCAGCCATCGACGACGCGAACGCGGCCGTTTCGAAGGCGGAGTCGATCCGGGCCTGGCGCCTGCTCGACGACCAGTTCACCGAGGCCTCCGGACACATGACGCCCACGCTGAAAATCAAGCGCTCAGTCGTCGCCGCCGATTACGCGCAGGACATCGAGGCGCTCTACACCCGCTGATCCCGACCGCGGATGAGCAGCGGAGCAACGGTCAGCCTGGCCGGACAATCGGGCGGCCCGGGTCGGCGCCGGCTGCGGCCCAACAGGCCCGCCGCACCACGACCTGATACCGGTCGGGCAGGAAGAAACCGCCGGCCACCTCTAGTCTGCGGGCATGGCAGACAACGGTGATCCGCGCGGACGGGCGGTAGAGGCGGCCACGAGGCTGATCCGCCGCGAAGGGATCGGTGCCGCGACCCACGAGCGGGTGGCGATCGAAGCAGGCCTCCGGGAGCGGCAGGTCCGCAAGATGTTCCCCGACATCGATAGTCTTCGGGCGACCGTGCTCTCCATCCCGCAGTTCTCGGAATCAGCCAACCTCGTGGCTGGGTTCGCTGCGTCGTCCGAGCCCGTCAACCCGCTGCCCATGCTGGTCGAGGTGTGGCACCGGCTGTATGCCGGCGCAGCCAGCAACTGGTCCGCCGCAGACCTCGAACTCCTCGTTCGCGCTCCCGCGAACGAGGAGCTGCGCGAACTGGCACAGGAGCAGGTCCAGAAGCGCACCGAGAACGCCCGACAGGTCATCGCCCGCGGGAAGCGGGTCGAGGGCGTGGACCCCGACGTCTCCGTTTCCGCCGTGACGCATCTGAGCATGGCGCTGTCGGTCGGGCTGGCGATCCTGCACCCGGTCGCGACCGGGAAACCGTCCATGCAGGAGTGGGACGCGTTGATCGCCCGGTTCGGGATGGCACTGGCAGAACAGGCGATGGGGGATGTGATCGACCTCGAGACCGGCCAGCGCTGGCATCTGATGATCGACCTCCCGGAGCGGCCAGGCGCCCTCTCCCGCCTCGTCCAGGCAATGGGCTCCCTGAGCATCTACGTGAACGATGCGCGCGTAGAACAGGGCCGGGACAACAGGCGGACGGTGTATCTGGGGCTGTTGGCGCCCCAGGTCGTGTCCGCCGACGTCATCCTCGCCACGGCCTCCTCCGCTGGGACCGATGCCCACATCAACCGGGCTTCGCCCGATGACGCCCTCGACATCATGACCCGCACACTCGACGGTGCCGCGTACCTCGTGAGAAAGCCCGACCAGGCGCCGAAGGTCGCAGCGGCGCTGGTGGCGGCCGACTCATACGAAGTCGTCGACGCCGCGGAGGGAACAAACGCGCAGCCAACTGTCCTGCGCCTGCAGTGGACCCCGGACCGGCACGTCCTCCTGCGCCGCGACTGGTGCCCCTTCACCCGCAGCGAGCAGATGCGCGCCTCCGCGCTGCTTCGTCTCTCGTCGGCCATCGCGAAGTTGTCGGGCAGCGACGAGCAGAGCGGCTGGGTCGATCCCATCAAGGACGGAACGGTGTGGATCCGGCTCGGACACCCTGACGACGCCGAAGCAGTGGCCCAGATGCATGAGCGCTCCTCCGAACGCACCATCTACCTGCGGTACTTCACCAATGTGGAGTGGCGCGAATCGCAGTTGCGCCGGCTGTCCGGCGGCCACCGGGGGGCCACGCTGGTGGCCATGTCCGACGACGGCAAGGTGGTGGGGCTCGGCAACGTGTTCCCCGAGGGTCCGCCGGGGGAGGGAATCGCCGAGATCGCGGTGATCGTGGAGGACGCCTACCAGGGCAAAGGCGTGGGCCGCGTCCTGCTGCGCCGGATGCTCGAGGTGGCGGCTCGCCTCGGGTTCACCCGAGTTGCCGCCCACATGATCGGCGACAACGCCGGGATCAGGCGGCTGCTGGACTCCAGCGGGCTGCAATGGAGCAAAGAGATCCGTCACGGGATCGCCGAATGGACGGCCGCGCTCCCAGCCCAGGACGAATCGGATGCGTTGGAATAGGTGAGCGGCTGCGCCCTTCCAGGACGACTCACTTCCGGCGCCGCGTCGTGATGTCAAGCCGTCCACCAACGTGGTTGAGGACCCGCTTCCTGCCGAGTGGCACAACACCGGCCAGCACCAGAACAACCAGATTCAACGCGACCAGGGCCGGCTCAAGTCCCGGCTGCAACCCATGCGAGAAGACGAATCGCACGGCGGGCGTGGTTGCCCGAGGGCACTCCTCATCCAGAACCTCCGCCGTGGCCACTACGAGCACCCGATCGACGCCGCCGAAGCCCCGGTCGCCACCCATTCGACGAACTCGTAGTCGCCATGACCAGAACTGGGCCCCCAGGCCCCACCCCGGCACGCGCTGACTCGAGGTAGCCCCTTCCGGGCGCTGTGATGCCTGTCCTGACGTGCGTCCACACGCGGCGGTGTGACGCAGGAGTACGGCAGCGCGAATCTGCCGATGAGCGATCGCGGCGGAGGACTTCGGCGGGCCTAGGCGGGGGCCTTGTCGTTGTCCCCTATCCATACAGATCAACGTCGAGCATGATCCCCCTGCTACCGAGGGAGGACATGGTGCTGGGATCCAGGGACACACCTTCGTTCCCCACATCCATGAACCACCCGCAAAACAAGTTGACGTCGAAGCGATCGCCAAGGTCTGCCCAAACACTTAGATCGCTCGTGAGTCGGCCAAGGAGGTTGGCCACCTGCGCGTCAATGTCCGCGGGGCTCGTCTCCTCCGCCTCCAAAGACCACTTGCCGAAAGTGGCTGTCCTGGCGACCCCGTGAAGCGTTCGTTCGTCTCCCTTTGCCCATCCCGTTGTCGGCTCACAGCCAAGCACGCGGGTAATCTCCGAGGGGACCAAGTCGTCCCCCACGACCCGGAGCGTCGCAACCGCTCTCGCCAGATCCGCCATGCGACCAGAGTAGTCAGTGGACGCTCATGCCGCTTTGAGCCTGATTTTCAAGAGGAAGGCTCTTACGATGAACTTCCGGCTGGTATCGCTTACAGCGATGGGAAAGAATCAATGCCTCGCGCGGATTGACCTGGGCGACCGTGAGATCGAGGCGATCTTCACCGTAGACGACCGAGGTCCGGTTGTGGTGGCCTCGCCTAAACCCTACGTGTTTGACCAGTTTGAGGGATCTGTTGACGAGCAGCGCTTGATCATAAGCGCAGTGATCTCCTTCTGGCGGGTTTCGGCACGACGATAGCGAGCCCATCCGGCGCTGGCCCCGTCTCAACGATGTGCCTTGCAAGACAGGGGTAGCCACCACCCGGCGAAGTGACTCATTCTCCAAAGCTCGCCCAAATCGCGGCAGATGCGGGCGAGCCCGTTATGTGGCAGATCCGCGCACTCGTTCGCCCTCCAAGATGGATCGAGGCGCACGAGCCCATGCGGTGTTGCCCCTGGTGAACTCGAACACAATCTTCTGGGGTGAGCCGACATGATCAACGAGGACTCTGAGCCGATGCGAGCCTTCGCCGACTTCTGCCGGGACATGCTGTTCGCTCCCCGCGTCGCCCAGCGTGACCGCACCGCTGACGGTGACGAACTCACCGTCGTAGACACATGGCAACTCGGCGGCTAATGAGCCGAGCCATACCTCGGCAACTGCTTCGCCGTCCACCTCGTGCAGGATCGCCACGGCGACAATATCGAGGCTCGCGGCGACGCCACTGAGGTCGAGGTGCGCTGGGACTGGAGAACTAGATCCCGGATCCATCACGACCGCGAGTCCCCAGGGCCACCCACGGGTGACCGATACCAGTCGCCGCGCTTCGTCCATGGCGACATCCTGCCGCGTCGGTTAGTTATGCACGGATCTCGGCAGATCCGTGTGACCTTTTGGGCGATGCGACCGCGGCGACCGGCGCCGCGCGCGGCGGATCGCCGAGGCCCGCTTCCCGCGGCTGAAGCGGCTGGCGGAGTTCGACCTGGGCGCCGCGCCCTCGATCGCCGCCGCCGAGATCGCGGCGCTCGCCGCCGGCTCCTACCTCGACGCCGGGCGGCCGGTGGTGCTGCTGGGCGACTCCGGGACAGGCAAGACGCACCTGCTGATCGGGCTGGGGCTGGCCGCCTGCGAACAGGGCCGCAAGGTCCGGTACACCACCTGCGCGCAGCTGGCCAACGAGCTCGTGGAGGCCGCCGACGACCGGCAGCTGTCCCGCATCGTGGCCCGGTACGCCCGGCTGGACCTGCTGCTGATCGACGAGCTGGGCTACGTCAAGCTCGACCCCCGCGGCGCGGAGCTGCTGTTCCAGATCATCACCGAGCGGGAAGAGCGCGCCAGCATCGCCATCGCCACCAACCTGCCCTTCAGCGAATGGGGATCCGTCGTCGCCGACCCGCGCCTGGTCGCCGCGATCGTGGACCGGGTCACGTTCAACGCCCACATCCTGCAGACCGGTGCCGAGTCCTACCGGCTGCGCACCAGCAGGACCCGCCGCAGCAGCTCCGGCTGACCGGAAGGACCACCGACCATGCCCACCACCGACCACGGCCGCGGCGCCGCCGCCGGCCCCGCCGGGATCGGCGGACCGCTGCAGCTCCTGCGCGACCGGATCGCCGTCCAGCCCTCGGGCGGCCGCTGATGGCGCGGCCGCTACCCGGTAACGCCGACCAGCCCGCCGCGACCCCCGGGGCGCAGCGGCAGCAGCGCTACCGGCAGGCCCGCCGACAGGCCGGCGGGCCCATGGAGGAGCGCCTCGACATCATGCTCGACCTCCACGCCCGCATGGCCCTGAAACGGCTCGCGCGGCACTACGGGCTCAGCCAGAAAGCGGCGCTGGAGAAGATCCTGCTGGACCAGCAGCGCGCCGTCGCCGAGGCGAGCAGCGACGCCGGGGAGCAGTACTACCGCGACCTCTGAGCACCCGAAGGCGCTACCCGGTAACGCGCCACCGAACCGGGAGGGGCGATCGCGCGCGCACCCGCACCGGCCGGATCCGCCGATCCCGCGCCGCCAGACAGCGGCACCAAACGTTACCCGGTAACGCCCGGTCCCATCGACCAGACGGCCAAGGAAGAGCCCACAGCCAACCCGGGGCCAAAATTCGTGAAGGTGATGGGGCCAAATCACTTGACGACACTCACTTGGCCGAGCGCGCGGCCGGTCCTCCCCGGCGGTCTAACTGCCCGCCGCCTCCTCGGGAGCCCACGGGCATGGGCCGTGGACTGCCGTTGCCCGGCGGCTGCCTCATGTGCGGGATAGGTTCGCAGAACCTTCCGACCCTCGCTGTCCTGCAAGCGGTGGCCGATCAGCAGCGGTGCGGCAGGAGTGGACCTCGAGAACTGCGACGGTCGCGTCGCTCAGCGGTGGGGTGGCGCCGAAGCCGGTCGCGGGAGCCGTCTGCCGCGACTGTTCTGCAGCGGTTCAGGGCGCCGGCGCGATGGGGCCACGTCGACGGGCTCGACGGGCGCCGCGAAAGGCTGTCGGCTCTGGCCTTACAGACGGGTGGCCCGGTCGCAGCAGCACAAACGTGGAGGCCTGCGACCGGGCCGACGGACCGATCCGATGATCCACTTCCACCCTACTGGGGCCTTCCGGCGACGATCAAGTCAACCTCGCCTTCAGCCAGGTGCAGCACAGCTGACCTCTCCGACGACCTTGGTTGATCCTCCCGTCATGTCCCGCGTCGCACGCCAAGCTTGGCGGACCCACCGACAGTCGGCCGCCGGGCCGCCGAAGGCCGATCCGTGAGCCGACGGAGCGTGCCTTCGCCCGAAGGCAGTAGGGGTCGGGGTCAGGGCACGGAAAGCCGGAGCAACCCGCGGTGAATTGCTAAGACTAAACCGGGGCAACAGCGCGTGATCGGGATCCAGACCCCTCCCCGGTCGCTTGTCGCGCAGGGCGGTGTTCCACAGGCCCGCCCAAGTCCCGGGGATCCAGGAGCGGCGGCTGTGCGCCGCGGATGGCACCCGCCGGGCTGGAGGCGGTCGCCGCGCACAGAGTGGCGGTGACAATATGCGCCCCACCGGCCTTGGCGGAGTGCGCTTCTTGGTGGCCAGGCAGTGCGTGGCGGTTGGGTTTCGCTGCATGGCGTTGCTTCGCCGGGCGGCCTCCCTAAGTTCGCGCGGGTCGGGTGGGCTTCTGGTATGTCAGGAGATCGGACACAGTTGGGTGGAGTCGCGGTGCCCGGCGCCGGAGCAGGGGTCGGGCCGCACCGTGCGAAGTTGACAGATAGTCGGGGTCGTCAAGAGCGCGACGTTCGATCGATGGTTGCCAAGGCTGATTTGGGGATCATGCTAGTCGCGGGAACACCCGGAGCCGACCCCCTTCACGCTGTCTCAGCTTCACCGAAGTCATCGGGATTGAACGCAAGCGGCCCAACATCCCAGCCGTGGTAGCCGCTGGTCTCCACCTCCAGCCGCTTGATGAGCGCGAGGTTCTCCAGCCGACCCAGTTGCTCCCCCAACTGCTCCGCGGTCAAGCCGAGGTCCCCGGCCAGGGCGTCGTCGTCGAGGAAGGCGAGCAACTCTTCGTCCTGGAACGCGGTCCTCGCCATATGGTCGAACAGCGGCAGCAGGTCGCGGTTGGCCCCGCTGGCGTTCAGCCGGTCGGCCTGACTGTGGGTGCCGTGTCGCTTGATACTCATGTAAACGTCGGGGCCCACCCGGGCTCCTCAGGTCGGGTTAGGTGGAATGTTGGCATCGGCTCGGCCCTGCCGCCCATTGTTTGCGGGAAGATGATGCCCCCGCCGCTTCCGGCGGCGGCGGGGGCATCGGAGCCTGGGATGCCTGTGGGGTGAATGAACCCCGGAGGCTACCTCCGATGACCAAAGCATCCGCGGGCGACGACTCGAACGGAGGTCCACGCACCGCGCCCCCCATCCGCGTCTGAGGCAAGTAGTCATCGGTGTCAGCCGTGGCCTGGTTGAGCGTGACCTGGGCTTCGGTGATGTCGGGATCCAGGCTCAGCTGGACGTGGCGGGCGGCGAGACCATCCTCCGCGCACCGGCGAGCAGGGTTGCAGCGGCGAGCTGCCCGCCGCGGTGCCCGCCATATTCGCCGGCATGAGGATCTCGGCGGGGCTCGCCGTCGTAGGAGCCATCGTGGCGGACTTCTTCTTCCGACAGGGCGACCCGGGCATCGGCACCCTGATCAGTCGCTATCAGGCCCAGGTGCAGTCCCCGCAACTCTTCTCCGCGATCATCGTCGCCTTCGCTGTTCGGCGTCACCGTGTTCGCCCTGTTCGGCTGGTTCCGCACGCTCGCCGTCGGATCCTGGTACGACGCCACCAAGTAGCGGCCTGAAGGGAGCGCCCGGACATGGATCGAGACCACGCGCCGTACCTGGGAAGGTGCATCGAACTGGCGACTACCGCGCTGGACGCCGGCCACGAGCCGTTCGGCTCGATCCTGGTCGCAGCCGACGGCCGCATCCTCGCCGAGGACCACAACCGCCAGGGCGACGGAGACCCCACTGCCCATCCCGAGCTCGCCCTGGTCCCGGTGGGCGGTGCAGCACCTCACCCCGCAGCAGCGTATGGAGGCCACCGTCTACACCTCCGGGGAGCACTGCGCCATGTGCGCGGCCGCGCACGGCTGGTCCGGGCTCGGCGAGATCGTGTACGCAGCCTCGGCGGCCCAGCTGACGAACTGGTTGCACGACATCGGACTCGACAACGCGCCGGTGCTTCCCCTGACGATCAACGAGGTCGCCCCATACGTTCGCTGCACCGGCCCGTTCCCGGAGTTCAGCCAAAGGGTTGCGCAGCTGCATCAGCGCAGGCACAGTCAGCCACCCCGCTGGGCCGGCTGAGGGGACGCGGGTAGAGCAGCAGCCGAACGGCCAGTGGCGGCAGAGAGCCCCCAGGGCTCGGGTTGCCGCCGATGATGGTTCCGATTCCGATCCGGGAGTGGCACCATGACGACCTGGACCACAACCGCAGGCCGTCGGTTGCATCAAACAGAGGAACCGGGGTTCGGGGCCGTTGGTGCCTCGGACGGCACCGCCCGCAGGTACTGGTACAGCGTTTCCCTGCTGATCCCGAACTCCCGCGCCAGCGCCGCCTTCGGCTCCCCCGCCGCCGCCCGCGCCCGCAGATCCACGACCAGTTCCAGCGTCAGCTTCGGCTTTCGGCCCTTGTAGACCCCGCGCAGCTTCGCGGCCGCGATGCCCTCCAATTGCCGTTCGCGGATGAGGGCCCGCTCGAATTCGGCGAACGCCCCCATCACCGAGAGCAGCAGGGTGGCCATCGGGCTGTCGTCGCCGGTGAACGTCAGGCCCTCCTTGACGAACTCCACCCGCACCCCCCGCCCGGTCAGGTCGCGGACCAGGCGGCGCAGGTCGTCCAGGTTCCGGGCCAGCCGGTCCATCGAATGCACCACCACGGTGTCCCCGTCGCGCACCCACGCCAGCAGCTCCGCCAGCGCCGGCCGTTCGGTGTCCTTCCCCGACACCTTGTCGGCGAACACCCGGTCCAGTTCAACGTCGGCGAGCTGACGGTCAAGGTTCTGCCCCTCGCTGCTAACCCGCACGTACCCGACCCTCGTGTCAAAGTCCGAAGTCCTGTGCACGGATGACCGGAGTCGTCTGCACGGGGGTCATAGTTGTTGGAGCTCCGCGATGTATGGCGGCATTCTGTGATCGCTACGTGTCGCCAGCATTTGGTAATCGCTGCTCAAACGCGCGGGCTGAGGACCAGCCGGCCGACCACGGCCTGGGTGGACGTCGGCCACGGCAACATCTGCCCTGTCGTCCCCTTGCGGCTTTAGCCGGCAAGGTCACAGGCGGCGCTGTGACACGCACCCTCGCCTTCCCAGGTGGCGGGCTTCACCGGCTCTCCACAGCCGCTGCTGGGCCTATCCGGATCCCGAGAGCCGGGCGAAGTGCTTGGAGCGGTTGACGCCGCTGAGCAGTTCCCACGGAGACTGCGTCCGTCGCTGCTCAGTGAGTTTTCCGTACAGCTGGCGTGCGATCCCCGCCCGGCCTGCAACCAGGTTGGCCAGCACGAGTTCGTTCACCGCCACCCAGCCGGACGGAGTCCATTGCCACGAGGGGTGCTCGACGGTTCGTGCGGCAGCCTCGTCAAGCAGTTCTGCCATCCGCGGTCCAGGCTGGCCGCCGGGGGCCTTGGGCACCCAAACGCACTGTTCTACGACGGCTGCGGCGACGATGGCCGCGGTGGGGGCGCCATCGGGCGCGGCTGCCGACTGGGGTAGCGCCAGGTCCCACACCTGCGTGATGTCGCCGTACCACCTCGGCGCGAAGTAGGTGAGGGCCCTGCGGAGCACGGTGTAGTCGTGTGGGTAGGCGGTGTCGATGGCCGAGAGGGCGCGATGCACGTCCTCGGTGGTTCCGCCGTTGATCACCGCGACGCCTAGGGCGGGCAGGCCGGCGAGTGCGGTGTCGTTCGTGAGGTTCTGGGCGTGCCTGACGATGTCGGCGGCCGCCGCGGCTCGGGCGTGGAACCGCTGCCACTCTTGGGCGGTCACCCATTTCACCGGGGCATCTCCGCGCGCCTGCTTCGCCCAGTTCAGGTAGGCCTCGGCTGTGATCGCGTTCAACCATGGGTCGTTCGGGTCGTCGGTCAGCCATTCACTTAGCCAATCGACGAGGTCCGGCACCTCGGCAACGCTGAGCACGAGGATGGAACGCTCTGACGGTTGTGCTGCAGTGATCGCGTCAACGATCCGGACCCGGTCCCGTCCTTTGGCCGCGGCGGTCGCGTCAGCCGCAGCGACGCTTCCCTGGAATGGGTCGGTCACCCAACCTGGCGTGCTCATGAGGCTGCCTCCGCGTTGCGTCGGTCCCGTTCGCGATTCGCCCTGTGGTCAGCCCGTTCCCCGTTGCGCCGCCGTGCCCGGCGCGCGTACAGGGCGTGGTCCGCGTACGCGGCCACGATCCCCAGCCCGAGCATGATTTGGTCCCCAGGCGGAATGAGGTTCTCCTGGGCGTCCATCGGCCAGACCAGCGTGAAGACGATGATCACCAGAAGCGCCACCACCGCAGCGCGGAGGGGGACGAACAGGAATTTCTGGTACCACGTCAGCGGCGCCTTCGGGGTCCCGTCCTCGCGTTCAGGCACCGGCGCGGAAGGTCCCGCGAGGTCGATCCAGCGGTCCCTGGGGACCGCCTCATCGACCTGCTCCATGCGCGTGGGGCCAAGTTTCTTGGGGTCCACCTCGATGGTGTCGGCCGAGTTGGCGATGAGGACGCGTGTCCCGTCGGACCGCCTCAGCAACGCGGCGACCTCGGTAAATCGGATGGTCATGGCCTCGTCGCCGCGCAGGCGGCTGATGCCATCGGTCCCAATGATCAGGTTGGCCCTCGTGCCGTCGGGATCGTTGGGAAGGAAGATCTTCTTGCCTTCCACGGGCACGGAGTCTGCGACCCCGATTGGGGTGAAACCGCCGCGGCCGATCGCCCGGGCCTGGTGCGGCAACAGCACCACGGCGCTGCGCAGCACCGCTGAGGCGACCGCCTGCACATCGGCAGGAGTCAACGCATCGAACTTCCTGTCCAGTTCAGCCTGATGTGTGATGGGCAGGCCATCGAGGATGTTGCGGGCCGCGTTGTGGGCCAGAGCGAAGGCCGCGTTCGGCTCGGCGAGTGCGGCCTTCCGCATCGCGGCCACTTCGGCCAGCACTTGCTCATCCGGGCCATGGGAAGCCAGTCGGAACAAGACGTCGAGGAACGCGTCGACGGTCTGCTGCGTTTGGCCGTCGACCGAATCCGTGTGGGCGATGATCACGGCACGATTGGCGGAGACCGGTACGTATCCGGCGGATGCGCGGTAGGCCAGACCCAGTTCGCCGCGGACGTGCCGCATCAGTTCGCGATCGGCGATTGCCGTGAACGCAGTGGCGGCGGTCGAACGGGCGACTTCGGCCATCAGGGCCGGGCCGGCCACGTGGTCGAACGCGTAGCTCGGCACGCGCGAGGTGGGAGGCGCGGGCTCCGGAGTGGCACGGGCTTCCCCTGCGGGCAGTTGCCAGGACAGTTGATCCGGCGGTTGAGGGCCCACGATGACGAGCACCGCGTTCTCCCGCGAGAAGTAGCGGTCCGCCCAGTCCCGCAATGCCGGCGCGCCGATCCGCGGTAAGCCCCACTCAGGGAACTGGGTCAACCCCGCCCCCGTCGCTCCGTAACGGTACAGCGCGAGTTGCCCAAAGACTCCTGCCGAATGACCCCGCTCCTCCGCGGCCAAGATTTGCTTCTCGAAGTCAAGGCGCTGCTCGGGCAGACTCCTCAGGTTGGCGACGACCCTCGCGAGGTGAGTGTCGATCTCCGACCAAGTGCCCGAAACGGTGAACGTGGTCGTGAACAGGTCGGTCTCGCCATTGTGCGGGGCTGACCCTCCAGTTCCCTCGAGGGCAAGGTGCTCCAACAGATGCGTGATCCCGCGAGTGCTCAAGGACTCGTCGGCTTGACCCACGCGAAAGACCAGGCCAGCGTGCGAGCGTGGCCCGGCGCCCGGTGCCCACACGACTCGAAGGCCATCAACGACGGCCAGCGTCGGCTCAGCCACCAAATCAGCGGAAATGGTCATTCACGATCACGCACCTCACGGTTAAACCAGCCACCCGGGCATGGGGACCCGCCCGCAGCGAAGCCAACGGCGAGACGCGGACGTTATGCCCTGCCGAAGGGACCCGCAAACCGGTCCAGCGGACTCACTCTCGTCGAGGGATTCCTGGGCCCTGATCCCACTAGGAACCCGATTCTCCTGAGTCTCCGCACCGCCCCACTCTGGGCGGAATGACCGTCGTCCTTCGCCTCCCCAGGAATGCGGTCGGGGTTGGTTGGCTGAGCACTTCTCGTCGAACGGGATGGGGACATACAGCGATCACAGAATGCTGCCTCACAGGGCCGAACTCCAGGTCATAGCGCTGCGGCGGCCGGGCTGGTCTTGATATTGCGGTAGATCGTCATGGGGGTGACGCCGCAGGAGGCAGCGATCTCGGCCATCGTGAATTGCTTCGCGTCGTACATGCGTTGCGCCTTGTTGATCAGGGCTGGGGTCATTTTGGGTTTGCGCCCGCCGGTGCGGCCGCGTGCGCGGGCGGCGGCTAGGCCGGCGAGGGTGCGTTCTTTGATGAGGGCCGCTTCGTACTCGGCCATGAGAGCGAACATGCCGAAGACGAGCTTGCCGTGGGCGGTGGTCGTGTCGACGATGCCGTTGGTCAGCGACTTGACGCCGACGCCGCGGGCTTCAAGAACGGCGACGATGTCCACCAGGTCGCGCAGGTTTCGGCCGAGCCGGTCGATCTTCCAAATGATCAGCGTGTCGCCGGGGCGCAGATCGGCGAGGCAAGCATTCCACTCGGGGCGGTCGCTCTTGGTGCCGGTGGCCACATGCCCGAGTCAGTACCGCGGACCAAGATCCGCAGCTGCAGCTCGACGCCCTTGCCGCTGAGGACTGCCTCAAGATCTACAAAGACTCGGCGATCTCGTCCTGATCGGGCAGGAGCTCCTCCAGAACTCGGTGATCACGCCGAGCAGCTGCCGTGCCGAGTTCGGGTCGGCCTGGGCGGCGGCGATTGCGTCCTGCAGCACGGTCGTGGCTTCCTGCAATGCGTCGCCGGCTCGGTCGCGCGCCGGGTTGGCGACGTCGATTCGTCGGTCGGAAAGTCTGGGTGGCACGCCATCGCTTGCAGGGCGGTAGGGCTCGGCCTGCAGCAGCGGACCGAGGCTGCCGTGGGGTGTGATGCTGCCAGTCTCGGCCAGATGCAATGCGGCGGCTGCGGCTTCGAGCATCGCCTGCTGCACACTCCAGTCCAGGGACTCGTACGGTCGCCATGCGGTTTCGCCGGCGCGGATTCGCTGACCGGCGGCGGCCCATATCTGGCGAATGGTGCGGGCGCTCGCCCGACGCACCAGCGACAGCGGGGTGTTGACCTCGTCGAGCAGGCCGCGCAGCAGGCGCAGCCATACCCCGAGGTGCACGGACCGGCGGGGCAGGGTGACCATCCCGGTGGCCATGCCTTCATAAGTGAGCCGGTCCATCGTCTGCACGGCAGCGCCGGCTGCCACGGGCTCGCCGGAGGTCGTGGCCCAGCCCAGAAACCTGCCCGGAACGCCGGAGGTGGCCTGGAGCCTGCAACCGTGCTCAGGGCAGGACAAGGTGAGTGGTAT
Source organism: uncultured Actinomycetes bacterium (assembly GCA_964510455.1). Lineage (GTDB taxonomy): Bacteria > Actinomycetota > Actinomycetes > S36-B12 > CAVXYG01. Next base: position 87,834 of record CAZECO010000001.1, on the reverse strand, counting down.
CTGCGACACCAGGCTGAACGCCGGTGTCGATCCGCTCATGCACAGGGGGCAGCCACGGCGCATCGGCTCCCGCGCGAGCCACGGTCGCCACCGGGCCGGATTGCGGGGTGGAGCCTCGCCAGGAGCGAGCAGCACACAGTCCTGCCGGACATAGGTGGCGTAAGCGTCCGAGTGATGCTCAAGAGTGTCCAGCAGCCACGGGATCCAACCGCTGACCGCCATCCTGGCCAGGTCGGGCGTCGGCACCCCGGTCCGCTCGGCCAGCACATCAAGAACGACGGCGGGCGGATCGACATCGAGACCGGCAAGGTCACGCCAAGGGTCGACACGGACCGAACCGAGGTTGTATCGCAGCAACTCGTCGATACCTAGGTCGTGGACATCAGCGATCCGAGTCAGCCACGACGACAGCGTCTCACCAGCCAACGGCCGAGGGTGCAGCGGCCACCGTCGGCCCAGGCTCACGCCAGCTCCCGCTCGAACAGCCGGCGCCGTTCGGTGGGACCGGCGTAGCTGGCCATGAGCAGGGTGCGCTGGTTGATCGCTTCTTCGCCGGATTCGATCGCGGCAATCGCGGCGTCGGTCAGCAGCCGGGCCAGTTCGCCGATCGTGCCTTCGCTGCGGGTGAGCAGGTAGGCGGCCATCTCCTCGGTGGCGATCGGTGAGGACCGCCGCAGCGGGAACGAGGTGGCGAAGCTGGCCAGCAGCGAGCGCGCCTCGGCGTCGGGCTGCCATCGCGGCAGGGGGAACGGCTCGAACCGGTTCTCCAGCTGGTCGTCGGAACGGATCGCCAGGTACGCCTCACGGGTGCCGACCCCGACCAGGGGGATCCGCAATTCGTTGCCCAGGAACCGGATCAGGTTCAGGAACTCCCGGCGGGCGTCGCCGCGCCCGGCAAGCACGTTGTGCAGTTCGTCGATGACCAGCACCCGCACGCCAACCTGACGCAGCAGCCCGAGGGTGACCTGCTCCAGCTCGGCCAGCCGATGCCGGGGACGAAGCGGGGCGCCGAGGGCCGCGAGCAACGCGATGTAGAAGCGGATCACGGACGGCTCGGAGGGCATCTGCACGGCCAGCACCGGGATGTGCTCGTGGTCCGGGTACGACACCGGCGGATGCATCCGCCGGAACTTCTCCACGATCATGGACTTGCCGTTGTTCGTCGGCCCGATCAGCAGCAGATTGGGCATCCGCTGCTTATCCGGCCATGAGAACAACGCCTCCAACCGGGTGATCGCGTCAGTGGCGCGGGTGTAACCGATCCACCGATCCGCCCGCACATGGCGCAGCCGTTCCTCGGCCGGCAGCAGCGCGACCCCCCGCGCGGTCTGGTGCAGGTGCGCCAGGTCGTCGGGTCCTGCGGTCACGCTCACCATTCCTCGACCACGGTGAACGGTGCAGCGGCTTCCGTTGCGTCGACCACCGTCGGTGGCGGCATCGTCAGCGCGGTCCGCGGCGAGGGCGTCGCGGCACGCCGCTGCACGTCGCGGCGGGCCCGACGGGTGGTCTTCGTCGCCGTGTCAGTGATCGCGCGCATCTGCTCGACCGTGCGGAACAGGGCATGCTCGTCGACCTGGGCGCGGCCCTGCTCCCGCAGCCGGGCTACTGCGGCCTGGTGCTCCCACAGGTTGATCGGCGGATGCGACACCGTCCGGTACGGCACCTCTATATAGGTGCGTTCCTGCGGGTCCAAGGCCCAGATCCGGCTGATGTCGCGCGGGTCGCGACGCAACACGAACCGGCCCAGCTGCTCGCGGCGGGCAATCCAGGGCTTCAGGGCGTTACTGAAGTAGCCCACGTGGTCGATGACGAACCCGGTCCGGGTCAGGGTGCGCCGGATCACCGGCAGGAAGTCCACCAGGAACGCCGTTTCGCTGGTGACCGTTGGCGGATGACCGTTCGCGGTGGCGGCCTCGGCCCACAGCGCGGCGGGGGTTTGGCCCAAGGTGCTGTGCACCTGCCCGTGGTAGACGGCCACCGCCAGGGCGAGCCACCGCTCCAGCTCGCGGATCGTCAGCACCGCGGTGCGATCGGAGTCGTAGCCCTTGCGCTGCTGCGGGTTGGAGAACGTTGCGCCCGGCAGCTCGTGGACCATCTGCATCATCGTGCCGATCACCCGTTCCACGATCCCGCCGAAGTGCGGCTGCCCCGGCGGTCGCCACTCGATCCTGATCCCGTGCTGCTCACAGCCCCGGTGCAGGGCCTCGCTCTTGAACTCCGCAGCGTTGTCCACGTAGATCTCGGACGGCTTGCCGCTCACCGGCCACACCGCTTCACTCACACTGAGGCGTTCCAGCCAGGCCCTCTTGTCCGTGACCAGATGCGCCAGGCACAGCCCCACCGACAGCGCCGACGGCGCCTCCAGCGTCACAACCATGCCCCCAATGCCGCGACTGAGGACATCGATCGCCACCGTGAGGTAAGGACGACCGATCGGCAGGCGATGCCGCTCGTCCACGACGATCACATCAACCGGGGTGTGATCCATCTGCACCTGCTCCAGCAGCCTGGTCACTGGCGGCGCGACACCACCGGCGGACCTGCGATCCCGCGCGGCGTCCGGTCCATGGCGCGCGGCCACAGCGGCCGCCGGATCGAGCTTCGCCGCTCGGCGCACCACTGCGCCCTTCGACGGGACCGGCAGGCCCCGGCTCAGGCACACCCGGGCGACTTCGCGGTGCACCGCAGCCATTGATCGCCGCTGTCTGCTCAAATAGCGGGTGCGCAGCACCTCGCGGATCACAGCCTCCACGGGCGCGGAAAGCTGCTCACGGCCGCGGCCGCCGCTGGACTTGCCCGGGACCAGATCGGAGACCACGCCCGCTCCGGCCCGCCAACGCCGCAGCAGTCCGTACACATGCCGACGGGAAATGCCCAGCTCGGCAGCGGCACTGTCGGCCGCCGCATGCCCGATGGCGTCAAAGCCGGCCAGCCGGCCGATCACCTCCGCCCGGCGTACCGCCAGCTGCCACACCTCCGCAGGCGCTGTCAGCACTCCGCGTTCCGCCACCACGCCCGGGTCGTCCATCGCCGATCCTCACTGTCGTGCACAGGAACACGGTCAGATCGAACGTTAGTGCATAGGAATCCGGTCCGGCCGTAGGTCTGAACCTGACTGCACCAACCCGGTCCCACCTCGGCGGCCCGTGCACAGGACTTCGGACTTTGACATCAGACCCTGACGCCCGTCACGAGTGCAGTCCAACCTGACTGGTTCGGCAGAAGCGAGAGCCTCTGGCGGGGCGGTTTGGGGCTCCTGACGGGCCTATGGTCGCTACTCGTCTGTGAACCGGCCACCCGGATGAAGCCGCCAACCAAATCGACCAGAAGGCCGCCATCGAGCCTGCAACTTCACAACTCAGGATCAGCCATCGTTCGACCGTGCCAGAGCGGTTGGCTGCGCCAGTCGGGAGGGAATCCCATGGCGTATGCGTGGACGGGGCCTCCCACAGGGAGCGTGTCGAGATGGCGGTGCAGGGCGGCCGCCCAAAATCCCTCGGGTTCGATCCGCCCCATCAGGAATCGGATCACGCAGAGAACCCCGTACGGCCTGGCCAGGGCGTGGGGTAGGTGCTCGCGCACGTGGTCCAGCACCGGGGTCCGGCCAACGGCCGGCAGCCGTGGCTGGACATCAATGTTCCGGTTCCACAGTCTTGAGTGGTGCGCGCAGACGTTCCGGATGTAGGTCATCGAATGAAGCCATGAGCCGATGACCTTCGGATCGCGCAGGCCGTACGATTCCGCGATACGGAACCGGTCCTCCGGCCTGAGACCCCGAAACAGGACCGACAACTGTCCGAACTGCATGATCTCGACCGCGACCCAGATCGGCAGCCGGCCGTCATACTGGACGGAGAAGTGCTCGACGAAGGCCTCCTTCGCCCTTCCCTGCGCATCCTCGTACCCCTGCAGCCAGCGGGCATAGCCGGCATCGTGCCCAGTTGCTGCCGTGAACCGGCCGTCGAGGCTGGCTGGATTGAGGTGGCCGAACGGGTCCCGTTCCCCCAGGGTGTGCGCCACGCTGAACCGCATCGCGATCTCGATCCGCTCGACCGCGTCGAGGACGAGGAGTTTCAGCCTGCGGTCGAACTCGTACAGCGCCAGTACGTGCTCGGCCGTCGTGCCTTGGAGGTAGGTGTCCTGGACAACTTGTGCACCGTCGATGCCGACCGTTCGAACGCGGAACGTGTGGGTGTAGGCGCTGAGCCGGTAGTACCCGACCGTGCGGAGCGCGTGCTCCAGGGCGTCGGGGTCGGCCACCACAAGCCCGCGGGACTGCATGAGTTCGCGCTGCTGGGCGATGGTCAGGAACGGCTTGAGGTATGCGCGGCTCACGTCGCCGCCGGCGGGGAAAGCAAGAACCAGCCCTTGCGAGCAGAGGGGCTGGCCATGTTGGCTCCCATTCTAGGTCCCGTAGCGCCGGTCGCTCGCCACGACTGGGTATCGACTTGATCACGCCACTATACAAGGGGACGCTCATGCAACGTATTGCTGTACATTCTGTCCATGGATATCGGTCCGGTGAGCCTGTCGGAGGAGCTGCTGCAAGGACTCGCCGAGGCAGGCCACACGGCCGCCCGGATCGCCGGCGCAGGGCTGGGAGAGGCAGGCAGCAGCCCCCTTCTGTTCGGCATCGAGCGCTATCTGCGCGCAACTGCCATCGCCGAGCCCGCACTCCAACGTGCTGGGTACCGACTGCGTCGACAGGGTGCCGCGCTCATCGCGGCCAGGGACCGCCACGAGTTGCAGTTCGCCACGGCAGGCAGTGACGATCTGCGGCATCGGGGGGTATTCGACGCGGGATCGTCTGCCACCCGCCGTCGCGCGGCTGCGATCAACAGCGGTGCCGTGCAGCCGGAACTGCCCGGGATGCCAGTAGCGGGCGTGGAGGCGGTTGTCCATCTCGTCTGGACGATCCCCGGCGAGGGCCGGCTGACGGCTGTCCACGTCGGGCGTATCCTCCCCGCCCGAACCGACGCGGAGGCCCGCTGGGCCGAACTCATTCCCTTCGAGGCAGCGAGCCAGGGCCGCCAGCGCGCCGTCTTCCCCGAGACGGGGCCGGCGGCGGCCACCCCGGACTACCACCTGCAGCCCGAGCCCGTCATCGTCCTGTCCCCTCGCGCGCAGCGTCAGCACGATGCAGGCTGAACAAGCCGCCGCAGCCTTCGATGGAGAGCGGCTTCGCCTGGCGCGCCACCTGCGGGGCATGACCCTGCGCGATCTGTCCGCGGCCGCAGGAGTGACTGCGGGCGGCCTGTCCCAGATGGAGTCCGGACGGATCGGCCCGACGCCGGCAACGGCCGCGCGTCTGGCGCTGGCACTCCAACTGCCACTGCTGTTCTTCACCATGGGCCGCCGCGATCTGTCCGGCGCCGGCGCGAACGGGGTTCACTTCCGCTCGCTGCGGTCCTCAACCCTGCGCGAACGACAGTCCGCCTGGGCATGGAGCGAGATGGTGCTGGACATCGCGGCGGCGTTAGAGGCCTGGGTTGATCTGCCAGCCGCCGCCGTCCCGACCTTCCCCCTGGCACCCGACGCCGGACCGGCCGAGTTGCGGGAAGCGACCAACACTCTTCGCCGGGAGTGGCAGTTGCCCGACGGCCCGATCGGGAACCTCCTTCGGAACCTTGAGGTTCACGGCACCGTCACCGCTTGGTCCGGACCGTACTCGCCGCGGATCGACGCGTTCAGCCAAAACCAATCCCGCCGCCCAGTCGTCGTCCTGGGTCCTGAACGGGGAAGCGACGCCGCGCGGCTGAGGTTCAGCACGGCCCACGAGCTCGGCCACCTCGTCTGCCACCCCGACCCCGACCCATCTGGAGCGCACGAGGCGCAGGCGCACGCCTTCGCCGCCGAACTGCTCATGCCCGCGCACTTGATCGCCGACGAACTGCCCCGCCGCTTCGACCTGGGCAGGTACGCCCGGCTCAAGGCCCGGTGGGGGGTGTCCATCCAGGCGCTTCTGTACCGGGCCAAGACCCTGGCTGTCATCAGCGACGGCGCCTACCGTCGCGCGATGATCGTCCTAGGGCAGACCTACGGGCGGACGTACGAACCATTCCCGCTCCCCACCGTGGAACGGCCCCAACTGCTGTCGAGGGCGTACCAGCTCGCCCTCGCCAGCGGCGCGACGCCCGAGGCAGTCGCCGAGTTCAGCGGGCTCCCACTGGAGACCGTCATGGACGTCGTCAACCCGCCCGCGCGCGCGTCGGTCGAGCTGTGACGCGGCGACGCGCAGAAGCCCTGTGACTCGCCGGTGGTAACGCCGGTCCTTAAGCGCTGAGATGGCTGGGTGGCGGGGACGAACAGCAAGCGCGCGCGCTGCCACAGGGCGCCTACGTCTCCCGCTCGAGCTGCCTGCTGACTCGAGCTGCCGCCTCATTCAGCCCCTTCATTTGGCCCGCGATCTTTGCCAGTTCCTTCCGCGTTTCGTCCAGCGGGTTAGTCGGGAGGGTCGCGAAACCCAGGGACTGCAGGTCCAGGACGTATGTGTCGGTGTATCGCCGAAGTTTGCCATCGAGAGTCTGGTGGTAGGTCGCAGACGCCTCGATCCGCATGGGCAGATCACTTCTCTTAAATCGATCAGCGGATGCGTCCAGCACGAACTCGAAAGCGTCGCCGGGCGCGAGGCTCTCGAGTCCCTCTTGCAGTGCGAGAGCCCTCACCGCCGGATAGGGCCCGCCGCTGCTGGTCGATGTGGACGTTAGCGGTGGAGCGAAGCTGAAGCGGACATCGCGGGCTTGTGCTGGGCCGACGTTCTCAACAACGATCGACACCAGCCGGCCGAGTTTCAGCCGCACTACGACGAAAGGCCGAGCCTGTTCCTCCCGGAGTCTGCGCATCTCCCGCACCTGGCGCCCGACCACGAAGACCGCTGCCCAGGCGGCCGTCGCCGAGACCATCGTGGCAATGGCCGAGGTCAGCGGTAGCCATTCAGTCACGGAAACTCTTCCCTCCGTCAGGTCGCTTGGATCAAGAGTGCATCGGCGGCGGACTTTGCCGATTCGTAAGGTTCCAGATCCCGTTCATTGTCCCTGGGCCGTGAGCAGGGATCACGCGCGCACGGCCGCTCGGCAGCCTAAGGACCAGTCTCTCGCGATCTGTCAGTCGGACATGATCGCCATGGGGCAGGATCCTTCCAACATCCGTCTCGGCGACACCCTCGCCGACGACCAGTTCGCGGGGCAAGACCCTCGACACGTCTAACCCATCGTCTAACCCACCACTCCGCGAAGGCGACGGTTGCCGGCCGCTGGGCCCTTCGCCGGACGGGCTAAGCCATACCGACGGGGGAAGCCCAGTAGGCCACCTCGCTTCCATTCGTATTGCGAGAATCTTGACGATCTGCGACCGTAACCAGTCGGACGGGAACGTCCGATCCATCGACGTATAGCGTCATCGTGATCTTGCAGGACTTCGCGGTCGCAATCTCCTCCATGTCCTCCAGGTTCACCTGCCGGCTGAAGTACATCGGTGTTCGCCCAGGACCGGTGACAAGCAGGCCGTCATGGCGTGCGTCCACACCAAATCGCCGTTCTGGCTGCCGCGTTGGCGGGCTTTCATCCTTACCAAAGAACCGGAGGGTCGACTGTGCAGTCTGGACGCTGACAGGTAGGACGACATCGATGAACGACAGACGGGCTTCGATGCGGTGCGCGGGGATCATGGCGAAGTCCGCCGCGAGGTGTTCGATATACACCCAGACAGTTCCGGCTATCTGAACCGTTGTCTCTTCGCTTGCTGGCCCGCCCGGTGATATCCGCCGGGCAGCGAAGATCTCTGCGCTGAGCGCTGTGATGCTCGGCAGGTTGATCGTCGGCCCAAGCATCTTGACGATCTCGTGCCGGTAGGCAGCCCGTGTTGCCGTTCCTGCCCGCATTGGGATCTCGCGATGGGGCCCGGTGCCGTCGGAACTCTTGACCACGTATGGGACCCGGCCGGTTCCGAACAGAAGGGCGACGACTTGCTCATCGTTGCCAACTGGGACAACCATGTGGACATCAAGGTCGGGTGCTACCTCGTCGAAACGCGCGGAAAAGGACGGCCACCAGTTGGCGGGGTCGGTTGAGTTCAGCGTGGTCACCCGGCCCGTCTTCTCGTCGAGCCCGACTATCAACAGCACTGGATGCCCTCGTGCCCTATTGCAGAGTCCAGCGAACTGTCTTGCCTTCTCGGTATCCGGCCAGTCGCTCTTGCATTCGACGAGGTCATCCTCGACTCGCTGCCCTCGCCGAACCGCGTCGACCGCCGCCAGAACTTTCACCTCTACCTCGGCTCTTCGCACGGAGGCAGTGTCGCAGCCGGGCCCGTCAGTGAGCGGACTGCACCTTTTCCCAGGCGGGACGCAGCGAGAGTCCGGCTTGGAGGCACTGAGTGCTCAGGTTCCTCACGTCACCGGCGTCGGCCTTGATCACGAATGGGAAGGCTGGGGTCGGAGACCGATCTGTGGGGGGGTCCAACCGCCAGGACTGAGTCCCACGCCGGGCCCCCGTGCCAACGACTTGCGCTCTATTGCATCTCAGCACGTGGCTTCGCCTGTGTACTGGCACTAGAACGGAGGTCGGATGAGCAACCTGGGCAACTTCGTGTGGTCGATCGCGGACCAGTTGCGCGGTGTCTACAAGCCGCACCAGTACGGCAACGTGATCCTGCCTATGACGATCCTGCGCCGGCTGGACTGCCTGATGGCCCCGACCCGCGATCAGGTCCGAGCCATCGCGGAGACCACGGAGAACCCGGCCGTACTGTCGGCCCTGGTGCGGCAGCGGACGCAGATGGCGTTCTACAACACCTCCGAGTACGACATGGCACGGCTGCTGTCCGACCCGGACGGGCTGGCGGCGAACCTGACCGACTACATCAGCCGCTTCTCCCCCAACATCGACGTGTTCGCCCGGTTCAAGTTCGAAAACGAGATCGCCACCCTGGCCGAGAAGAACCGGCTCTACCTGGTGGTGTCGAGGTTCGCCGAGGTGGACCTGCACCCCGATACCGTCCCGAACGCGGACATGGGCGACCTGTTCGAGGAGCTGATCCGCAAGTTCGCCGAGGCGTCGAACGAGGAGGCCGGGGAGCACTTCACCCCGCGCGACGCGATCCGGCTGATGGTGGACCTGCTGTTCGCGGAGGACAACGCCGCGCTGCTGGAACCGGGCGTGGTCCGGTCGGTGTACGACCCGACCGCCGGCACCGGCGGCATGCTGTCGGTCGCCGAGGAGCACCTGCTGGCCCAGAACCCCGACGCCCGGCTGCGCCTGTACGGGCAGGAGCTCAACGACCAGTCCTACGCGATCTGCAAGTCCGACATGATCGCCAAGGGTCAGGACGCCTCCAACATCCGGCTCGGCGACACCCTCGCCGACGACCAGTTCGCGGGCAAGACCTTCGACTACTGCCTGTCCAATCCGCCGTACGGCGTGGACTGGAAGGCATCGGAGGAGTCGGTGAAGGCCGAGCGCGCCCGCACCGGCAGTAGCGGCCGCTTCGGTCCCGGGCTGCCGAAGATCGGCGACGGCCAGATGCTGTTCCTCACCCACCTGGCGTCCAAGATGCGGCCCGCCGGCGAGGGCGGCGGCAGGGCCGGGATGGTCCTCAACGGGTCGCCGCTGTTCAACGGCGCCGCGGAGTCCGGCGAGTCCGAGATCCGCCGCTGGCTGCTGGAGAACGACCTCGTCGACGCCATCGTGGCCCTACCGACCAGCATGTTCTACAACACCGGGATCGCCACCTACATCTGGGTACTGGACAACACCAAACCGCCGACCCGGGCCGGGAAGGTGCAACTGATCGACGGGTCGCAGTTCTTCACCAAGATGCGCCGCAACCTCGGCGACAAGTCACGCGAGGTGTCTCCGGCCGACCGCGCCCGCATCGTGCGGATCTACGACGCGCTCGACGAGCAGCCCGAGCAGGACGCGGAGTACTCCCGGGTGTTCGCCTCCACCGACTTCGGGTACTGCACCATCACCGTCGAACGGCCGCTGCGGCTGAACTTCGCCTGCGCCCCGGAACGGATCGACGCACTCCTCGACACAGCCGCGGGCAAGGGCTCGCTGAAAGCCGTCGACCCGTCGGCCCTGCGAGCCGCGCTGGAGTCGTTCGGCGGCGCCGTGCACACCAACCGGGAGGCGTTCCTCGCCGCGCTGAAACCCCACCTGCAGACCGCCGGGATCACCCTCGGCGCGCCCGCTATGAAGGCCCTGTGGCAGGGGCTCTCGCGGCGCGACGACACCGCCGACATCTGCACCGACAGCAAGGGCAACCCCGAACCGGACGTCTCGCTGCGCGACACCGAGAACGTCCCCTTCGACTGGGCGCCGCCCGGACAGCACGGCGACAGCGCCGGCGGCCGCAGCGACCGCGACGCGCTGATCGCCGCCTACGTCGAGCACGAGGTCCTCCCCCACGTCCCCGACGCCTGGATCGACCCCGCCAAGACCAAGGTCGGCTACGAGATCCCCTTCACCCGCCACTTCTACAAGTACGCCCCGCCCCGGCCCCTCGAAGAGATCGACAACGACCTCAACGCCCTCGCCAGCGAGATCATCGAACTGCTGCGGGAGGTGGAACGGTGACCGAGGGACATCATCCTGACTGGCAGCCTTCTCGGCTGAAGTTCATCGCCGACTGCAATTGTGGAGTCCTACCTGAGGACACCGACAAGGAGTTGTCGTTCATCTACGTGGACATCGGCAACGTCACCCAGGGCTCGATGCGATTGGAATCTTCCCCAATACGGTTCGCTGAAGCGCCCTCACGCGCACGCCGACTCGCCGAACCAGGGGACATCGTGGTGTCAACGGTAAGAACCTACTTGCGCGCGGTAGCTACAGTGCCCTCGCCTCCCGACCCTGAGCACCGAATCGTCTTCTCCACCGGCTTCGCCGTGCTCCATCCAAGGCCGGGCATCCATCCCCACTGGCTCGCCTACTACCTGCAGAGTGATGACTTCGTCGACCGCGTGGTGGCGCACAGCGAGGGCGTCAGCTACCCAGCCATCGCGGCATCAACCCTGACGTCCTTCGGGCTGCTTGTTCCGCCTCATTCCGAGCAGCGGGCGATCGCCGACTTCCTGGATCGGGAGACCGGGCAGATCGACCGGCTGATCGGGAAGCAGGAACGGCTGGTCGAGACGCTGCGAGAGCGGCGGGCTGCAGTCGTGGACAACGTTTTGTGGAAAGGTCTCGACGGGGCGGAGCGTGCCGCGACGGGGATTGGTCCGGTGCCCGGTGCACCCAAGCACTGGCTCCGTCTCCGGAACAAGGCGCTGCTGCGCGAGCGGCAAGAAGTGTCGACCGACGGGTCTGAAGAGTTGCTCACGGTGTCACACCTGACGGGCGTCACCCCACGTTCCGAGAAGGACGTCAACATGTTCGAGGCCGAGAGCCTTGAGGGATATCGCATCGTGCAGTCGGGCGATTTGGTGATCAACACGATGTGGGCCTGGATGGGCGCCCTCGGCGTCTCGACGTATGACGGCATCGTGAGCCCTGCCTACGGCGTCTACCAAGTGGTGCGGCCTGAACTCTTCGAGAAGCGGTTCTTCGGCTACCTGTACAGGTCCCAGGCCTACGTTACCGAGATGACACGGTTCTCCCGGGGCGTCTGGACCTCGCGGCTGCGCCTCTACCCAGAGTCGTTCCTCCGATTGTGGGTCGTGGTGCCGCCCCTCGCCGAGCAGCGCGCCGTCGCCGACTACCTGGACGATCAGACGGCCAAGATCGACCGTCTGATCGCGAGGGCGCAGCGGTTCATCGAGTTGGCCAAAGAACGCCGGGCGGCGCTGATCACGGCCGCCGTGACCGGCCGGATCGATGTGCGGGGGGCGGCGTGATGGCGGACTACAACGAGGCGCCGTTCGAGGCGGAGCTGTGCGAGCACCTGGCTGCATACGGCTGGCTGTACTCGCCGGACGACGCCGGCTACGACAAGCAGCGCGCCCTGTTCCCCGAGGACGTGTTCGGCTGGCTCGCCGACACCCAGCCGGAGGCGTGGGAGAAGGCGGTTAAGGCGGGGGCGCCGGACGAGGCCAAGAAGCGCGCACAGCTCCTCGACCGGCTCGTGGATCGGCTCAACGCGCCGCTGGATCAGGGCGGGGGGACGCTGGCGGTGCTGCGTCGGGGCTTCAAGCATGTGGCGTCGTCGTTCGACATGTGCCAGTTCAAGCCGGAGACGGGCCTGAACGCCGCCACCCTGGCACGGTACGAGGCGGTCCGGGTCCGCGTCATGCGGCAGGTGCACTACTCGACCGCCAGCAACCGGTCGGTGGATCTGGTGCTGTTCGTCAACGGGCTGCCGGTGGCCACCTGCGAGCTGAAGACCGATTTCACCCAGTCGGTGGCCGAGGCGATCGACCAGTACAAGACGACCCGGCCGCCGAGGGATCCGGCCACCAAGCACGCCGAGCCGCTGTTCGGGTTCGGGTCTCGGGCCCTGGTGCATTTCGCGGTGTCCAATGACGAGGTGTGGATGACCACGAAACTGGCGGGCCCGAAGACCCATTTCCTGCCGTTCAACCGCGGCGACGCCGGGGGCGCCGGGAACCCGCCGAACCCGCACGGGTCGGCGTCGTCGTACCTGTGGGAGCGGGTGCTGCAGCGCGACGCCTGGCTGGACATCATCGGCAGGTTCCTGCACGTGGAGACCGCGAAACAGACCGACCCGATCAGCGGCCAGGTCAGCACGTCCACCGCCATGCTGTTCCCCCGGTTCCACCAGTGGGAGGCGGTGACCGCGCTGACGTCCGCCGCCCGCGCGGAAGGCCCGGGCAACAGGTACCTGGTGCAGCACTCGGCCGGGTCGGGCAAGACCCACTCGATCGCGTGGACGGCGCACCGGTTGGCGCGGCTGCACGACGCGGGCAACACGAAGGTGTTCGACTCGGTGATCGTGGTCACCGACCGCACCGTGCTCGACGACCAGCTGCAGGAGGCGATCCGGCAGATCGACTCCGCGCAGGGCGTGGTCGCCGCGATCGGCCCCGACGAGGTGGCCCGCTCCGAGGAGGGCAGCAAATCCGGCCTGCTGGCCAAGGTGCTGGCCGAGGGCAAGCTGATCGTCGTGGTCACCATCCAGACGTTCCCCTACGCGCTGGACGCGATCCGAAGCCGCAAGGGGCTGGCGGGCAAGCGGTTCGCAGTGATCGCCGACGAGGCCCACTCCTCCCAGACCGGCGCCACCGCCAACCGGTTGAAGCAGGTCCTGACCGCCGAGGAGCTGGCCGAGCTGGAGGACGGCGGGGAGATCGACGTGGAGGCCATCCTCGCCGCCGACGCCGCATCGCGCGCCGAGGACGGCAACATCTCCTACTTCGCGTTCACCGCAACCCCGAAGGCCAAGACCCTGGAGCTGTTCGGCCGCCCGGACGCCGACGGTCTGCCGGTGCCGTTCCACGTGTACACGATGCGGCAGGCCATCGAGGAGGGCTTCATCCTGGACGTGCTGCGCGGCTACCAGACGTTCGGCACCGCGTTCCAGATCGCCCAGAACGTCGCCAGCGGTCCCGTATCCCAGGCAGAGGCGAGCGCGCAGGAGATGGTCGACGAGTCGACCGCGACCAAGGGCCTGATGCGGTGGGTGAAGCTGCATCCCACGAACATCGGCCAGAAGGTGCAGATCATCGTCGAGCACTTCCGCGCCAACGTCGAGGGACTGCTCGACGGGCACGCCAAGGCGATGGTCGTCACCGATTCCCGCAAGGCCGCGGTCCGCTACAAGCTCGCCATCGACGCCTACATCGCGAAGAAGGGGTACCCGCTGAAGACGCTGGTTGCGTTCTCGGGATCCGTGGACGACCTGGAATCGGGGCCCGAGCCGTTCACCGAATCGACGATCAACCCGGCCCTGGGCGGTAAGGACCTGCGCACCGCTTTCGCCGGCGACGACTACCGGATCATGCTGGTCGCCAACAAGTTCCAGACCGGCTTCGACCAGCCGCTGCTGTGCGCGATGTATATCGACAAGCGGCTTTCCGGCGTCACCGCGGTGCAGACCTTGTCCCGGCTCAACCGCACCTACCGGGCCCCCGACGGGCAGGTGAAGGACCGCACGTTCGTCCTAGACTTCGTCAACGACCCGCAGGAGATCCGCGACTCCTTCGAGCCCTACTACACCGACGCGTTCCTGGAGACCGCCACCGACCCGAACCTCGTCCACGACATCTCCAGCAAGCTCGACCAGGCCGGCATCTTCACCGAGGACGAGATCGACCGGTGCGCGGAGGCGTGGGTCAAGCGGGCGGGCAACAACGCCCTGGCCGCCGCCCTCGGCCCGGCCAAGCAGCGGTTCGCCACCCGGTACACCTCCGCCCTGGACGCCGGCGACAAAGCGGCCGTCGACGAGCTGGACATCTTCCGGAAGGACGTCGGCACCTTCGTGCGGCTGTACGACTTCATGAGCCAGATCGTCGACTACGGCGACCCCGAGCTGGAGAAGCGATCCATCTTCCTGCGGCTGCTGGAACGGCTGATCCGTCCGGAGAACTTCACTGCCGGCATCGACCTGTCCGACGTCACCCTCGTCAAGATCAAGCAGACCGACAAGGGGGAGACCGACATCGGCCTCGGCACACGCACCGGACTCAAAGGAGTGTCCGGCGCCGGCTCCGCCGGCAAGAAGGACCCCAAGATGGTCGCCTTCCAGGAAGTCATCGACCGCCTCAACGACCTGTTCGGCGACGAGGACTTCAGCGCCGGCCAGAAGGAGTCGTTCCTCGAGGCCCTGCTGCGAACCCTGTTGGAGAACCCGAAGCTCGCCACCCAGGCCCGGGCCAACACCAGCAAGCAATTCCTGGAATCCCCCGACCTGCGCGACGCGATCATCGCTGCCGTCGCCGGCAACCAGGGCAGCCACAACAAGATGGCCGAATACTTCTTCGGCCACGGGGCGGGCATCGACGAACTCATCGCCCGCATCGGGGAGCTCGTGCACGAGTACGCCAAGGAGACCACCTGAGCATCGCGCACGCGCATTCGATTGCGCTGCCGAGAGCTGGCTGGCGTCAGTCGCCCCTGCGAATCAGGCGACGCGAGCACGCAGGCTCAAATCCAGCACAGGCCGGAGCGTCGCGGCAGTGCCGCCCTATCCCCCCGCTCGGGGCTCCGGTAGCAATCTGCGGTCGCGCTGGGAACATGAATGCAGCCGCGCAGGGACGGTTAGAGCGAACATCGGCGTCCGCCACGGGCCGTGGCCAGGCTCCGTGACTCGACCGCGGGAGGCGACACCCCCGGCCCAGCTCTCGTGCACGGTATCGAGGAGCCTCTTCCTGGCCGTCCCTGCCCGGCTCGCGACCCGCTCATCGCCGGCGCCGCGGCGGCTCTGCTGCCGCCGCGAGCCGGGCCTCCACGCGGGCGACCGTGGCGAGCAGTTGCGGCGCTGACGTGGAGATGGATCTGTGCACGACATGCTCACGCGGGTAGCGGGTCAGGATCTCCGCAACCCGGTCGGCCGCCGGCAGCCCCACGCCGTCCGGGCCGGTGGTCATGTCCGCGAACGTCAGCGCATCCGCGGTCGGCGACTCCTCGGGCGGGAACTCGCCCATGAGCACCGCCAGCAGGCCGCGGGACTGGGCCTCGACCTGGGCGCCGGTGTGGTGGGCCACCAGCCGGCACAGCCGGGCAGGGGCGCCGATCCGCTGCAGGTACCGCGCCCCGTCGAGGGGATGGAACCCCGTCTCGACAGCCGCCTCCCCGTACCCGATGTCGTGCAGCCATGCCGCCGCGACCAGCAGGTCTGCGTCGGCGGCTGGGACGGCCGCCGCAGCGGCGCGCGCGGCTGCGGCGACGCCGGTCACATGGCGCATCCGCGTCTGCTGCGTTTCGAGCAGTTCCGCGGCGAGCGAGGGGGCCGAGTGCAGGCCCGCCCATCGGCTCATCCGGATGCCCCGCGCCGTGTCCACCTTGCTCAGCGGACCGGGCCGAGGTTCTGCTCCCGCGCGCCGTCCTCCAGGAGAATCACCGGGTCGGCATCGGCCAGGAACGAGCGGGCGTCCTGCTCGTCAGGGGGTGCTGACTCCGCCATCTGTCCGGCGACCGCAGACGGCTTCTCGTCCCAGGATGCGCCCAGCGCCGCGGCGAGGTCGTGGTCAGGGTGCGCCGCCAGCAGCGCACGGGCCTGCCCACGGTCGCCGAGCATCCAACAGGCCAGCGCCGCGACGCAGTCAGGGCCAGCCGTGCTGGCGCCAGCTGCGGCGGCGGCTTCGGCGGCGTCGCGGGCTGAGGCCCGCAGGTCGTCCCACTCCCCCGTGCGCGCGGCCTGCCGCAGCAGCCCGTCGCGGATCGGCGGGGTGTTCAGTGCGAGGGCGAACAGTTCGGGGTCGGCCTGGGCGGCGTCGTCGAGTTGGTCGGCCAGCTCGCGCTGCGCCGCCGAATCCCGGTTCTCGATCATCTCTGTGAAGTCCGCGGCGTCATCGGGGTGCAGCGGCGGCGCGGCGGCGAGCGCGGCGGCGGCCTCTGCAGGACGGTCCCAGAACGCCAGGACGGCGTCGGCGAGCTCCGCGCCGGCGCCATAGCGTGGCACCCCGCGCAGCATCTGGTCGGCGAGCACCCAGTGGCACACCGCCTCCACAGTCTCCGGACCTGTCGGCGACCAGCCCGCGGCCCGGGCCTCCCGCGCCGCGGCGCCGGCAGCGCCGGCCAAAGCGGACCAGCCGCCGCGCCGGGCGGCCTCCCGCAGCAGGGCGTCGCGGATGGGGGTGGTGTTCATCGCGGCGGCCAGCATCCCGGCTCCCTCGCGCAGCTCCACCCGGCCCCACAGGTATCCGATTAGGTCCACGGCTCCTCCTCGATGCTTCCGCGCCATCACAAGGGTAGGCGCGGCGGTCAGGGCCGAAGCGGGACGATGGGTGCCAGTCCCGGGTCGTCGGAGGGCGCTCCCTCGGCCAGGGGGTCGCCGGTGCCCTCGGACAGCGGGTCGCCGACGAGAGCCAGCGGGTCGGCCGCTTCGTCGGCCAGGTGCTCCGAAGCGTCGCCCGCGGCGTCGCGGGACCGCGGCCCCTTGGCTCGCGGGTTGGTGCCGTGCAGATGCACCACTGTGCGCGGGTCGTCGTCGTTCTGCGCCTGCAGAGCCGCGGCATCGGCTGCATCGGCTGCATCGGCATCGCGCTCCTGCTGCTGCTCGGCCTCCATGTCCGGCACGGGTTGCAGATGCCGGGCGGGCCGGGGTTCCCGGTCGACTTCGGCGGCGTCGAGCTGCCGCTGTTTGTCGTCCGCGCCGTCCCGGCCCGCGGCGGGCCGCCACCTCTCCGGGGCTGCGTCCGCTTCCGCCGCCTCTGACTGGCCCGCCTCGACGTGCGGCCGCCGCCGCTCCTTCGCCCCGTTGGCGGCGTCCTCAGCGCGCCCTGCGCTGTCTTCCGCCTGCCGCTCCCCGTCCGCCCCGGCGCCCTCTGCTGGGCGGGGCGTGCGCTCTCGGTACAGCCGCTGGTTGGCGTACATGCTGAGCACGCTGTTGGCGTGCTGGATCGCGGACTGCAGCCGCTGGCCAGCGTCGGCGACCGGGTCGTGGTCGTCGCCGATGTTGATGTCGCCGTGGGTCGGGTTCAGCCTCATGGCAGCGATGCTAGTCCTCTAGACGTCTAGCCGCTATCGCCTGGCACGCCAGCCGCTACCGCGCCGCCGACCCGGCCGGCGCCGCGTCGCCCGCAGCCGGGGCCCCGGCGTAGCGGACGTCGATGGCGGCGATCCGCGCGGCGGCCAGGTCGTCCCCGCCCGCGCGGGCGTCGATCAGCAGCTCGCCCATCGCGGTGCGCCAGGCCGCGGCCGCTGCGGCGTGCCGTTGCACCGCCCGCTCGGCGTGCCGCTCGTAGGCCGCGGCGCGCTCCAGCCACTCGTTGAGCGCGTCGAGCTCTCGCCCGTCGGCCTCCGCCGCGGCCCGGCTCGCCCTTGCCGCCTCGGTGGCGACCCGCACCACCTCGCGCGACCTTCGCGCCAGCTCGTTGGCTCGCTCCTGCAGCCCGGTTGCCTCCGCTTTCGCCAGCAGCGCGATGCCGGCCACTGTTCTGTGCCCGGGGGCGTACGGGTTCGCGAACGGGATCCGCGCCACCGCCCTGTCCACCGCCGCTTGCGCTCGCCGCCAGTCCCCCTGCGCTGCGGCGACCTCCGTGTCCCGCTGGTCCCGCCCGGCCTCGCGGGCGGCGATCCGCGACCCGAACGCCTGCTTGCGCGCCCACACGTCCTCGATCTGCACCCGGACTGCGGCCAGCGCGTCGATCATCTCCTGCGGCGGCTGCGGCACCCCGCCCTCTGCGGCGACGGAGTACAGGTACGCCGCGTCGGACCAGACGCCGTGCTTGCCCTTGGACCCCTCCAGGTCCCAGGCGACCTGCCACACCGCGTCCCGCAGCCAGTACGCCACCGACCGGTCCCCGGCCGCGAGCGCCTGGTCGGCCTCGATGACCCGCGCGATGAACTCCGGGCCCCAGCCCGCCGCCGCCATCCGCTCCCGGCTCAGCATCGCGTCCTCCTCCGCAGCGACGACCGTACCCCTGGCCGGCGACAGGTGCCGGTTCTTGACCTCCACATGCTGCCGCAGCGCACCCCAGGTGCAGTCCCGTCCGAGCGCCCCGCCGGAGTACGACTTCGGCTTGCCCCGCGGCCCCGCCGACGGGGCGGTGATCGACCAGCCGGTGACCGTTCCCGGCTCCCGCACCGATTCGCGCAGCGTCACCCTGTACCCCTGTTCCTCCACCAGTTGCACCAGGTGCTCCATCGACACCGCCCGCGCAGCGGCCGACAGCACTGCGCCCCGGGCCACGCCCCGCCGGGTCCACGCCGCCGACGTGCCCTCCCGGCACAGCCACGCCCACAGGTCGTCGCCCATCCCCTGGGGCCGCGGGTAGGGCGGACCGGCCTTCTCCGCGGCCGCCTGCTCCCCCCGCGCCGCCGGTTTGTCCGCCCGCCCCCTCCCCTGCCGCGGGTCCGACGCCGACGTCCGGCCCAGTCCTTTCCGCAGCCCGAACTCCGCCTCGGCCCACCGCGCCGCCCGCTGCGCGGCGAAGGCGTCGTTGTGCAGCCGGGGGCGGGACCCGTCCTCCCGCACGAGCACGGCCATCACATGGATGTGGTCGGCGCCGGCCTCGTTGGCCCCGTGCCGCACCGCCACCCACCGCACCGGCGGCAGCTTCCCGTCGTCGAGCCCTGTCTCCTTCATCAGCCGGTGCGCGACCGCCCGCCACTGCTCGTCGCTCAGCTCCCCGTCGTCGGGGTGCGCCGCCATGATCGTGTGCCACACCAGGTCGCGGTCCGCGCCTCCGCGGTCCAGGGGCAGCGCGCCGGCCACCGAGGCCGAGAAGCCGCTCGCCAGCTTCCGCATCGCCGCCCAAGCCGACGCCTCGTCGGCCCAGTCCACCGACGCGCACACCTGGCCCCACGACCGCTCGATCAACGGGTCCCACGCGGCGACCACCCGCGGCTGGACGTGCCGGTTGCCCGCGGACGGCGGGGCGCCGGTGTGCGACGCGACGGCCGGCCGCTGTTCGGGCGGCAGCCCCGCCTCCCGGGCCCCCCTACTGCGTTCCGCATCGCCGGCCGGGCCGCCGGATTCCGACGGGACAAGTTCCGGCGCCGCGCCCGTCTCGGCCGCGCGGTCCTTGTCCCCCTCCCCCAGCAGGTACGCCATCAGCCGGTCCGCGCCGGCTCGCGTCCCCGCCGTGCCCGCGGCCCCGCGGGGCACGATCTTCGCGATCATCCGACACCCCCTCCGTCTTCGTCGATGTCCTTCAGCACCCTCTGAACCTCGCCGCCCGCAGCGGTCCGCTGCGCCGCATCCAGCGCATCGGCCCCCGCGCCCGCTGGGCTGGAGGCCTCGGCGTGCAGCGCCACGGCCGCGTCCCGCACCAGCACCGCCGCCGCCCGGACCTCTTCTGTGCGCCGCCGCAGCTCGTTGCTGCCGGCTGCGGCCTGCGCCGCCACGACCCCAACCGTCGCCAGCCAATCCGCACGCGTCCAGCCCCCGTCCGACAGCACCAGGTCCAGTGCCTCCGAGCCGACCGGGGACAGCCGCACGTTCGCCCGCACCCGCCCGGCGCCCTTGCCGCGCCGCGCCGCCCTGGCGCCCTGCCGCCGCTCGGCCTCCAGCACCGCGACCGCCGCCGCCCGGCCCGCCCAGACCCCCGCGTCCTCCTGCGCCTCCCGCCGCCTCGCCGCGGCCGCAGACCCCGCCAGGGCAGCCGCCAGGGCTGCCCTGGCCGCCGCCCGCTGCGCCCCTGCCGCTGCCCGCAACGACGGAGTCGGCGGTGCTGATGCAGCGGCGTCCCGTCCGCCGATCCCACCGATCGCGAGGAACTCCTTCGTCAGCAGCGCCCTACGTGTCGATGCGGCGTGGGCGACCTCCAGCTGGCGCAGCGCCGCGCGCTCGGCAGCCGCGGCCTGCGCGGATCGTCCCCCTCGCAGCAACTCTTCCCGCTGCGCCACCAGCTCCGCCGCGCGGGCTCGGGCCGCCGCCTCCTCCCCCGCACGGCCGTCCCGGGGGTCGCCTAGCGGCACCCAAGCCGCCACCCAGGAGTCGAACATTTCCTCCGCCGACACCCTCGCCGAAACAGCCCCTCGGCCCGGCCCCTGCTGCAGTGGAGGGGGACCCGCAGCTACCGCCTCCGCCACCCACCGCAGCAACCCAAGTGCTGTCTCCAGAGCAGTCCACGCCGCAACCCACGGCCGGAACATCGGCGGCGGCGGGCCGCCCAACAGCGCCACCTCGATCACCGCTCCGACCCATGCCCCCGGTCGCCAGCCCGACCCTTCGGCGGCCGCCCAGACAGCATGCGCCTCTCCCTGCGACAGGGAGATCTTCACCACGACATCGCGCCGTCCGGTGTTTCCCGCGCCCGCCCCGGCGGGCTCCTCCGGCGTCTCCCGCCACAGTTGTGACGGGCGCACCGACCTGGTCACCGGTCCCCCGGCATCCGCCCGCCGTGCCCCGGCCGCAGGCTGGAACCCGCCGCCGCAGCGGCCCGCGTCCGCGCTCGGGCGCATCCGGAGTCCGCCTGCGGAGTCCGTCCGGAGGAGCCCACTTGTGGGCACTTCCGGTATATCTTGCCTATTCGGTTGGGCACCACCCACTCAGCACGGTCGGCCAGACTCTGGATTCGTTGCGTCGTGGTCGTTATGGCCGCGTCGGGAGTTGGGAGGTGTGCGTGAACGGCGACCGCGTAAACGGATCGGGCGTGGGTGCGCAACTGGTCGCGAAAGCGGCCTCGCGGGCCAAGGAGTCCGCCCGGGAACTCGAGCTGCGGCTCAAAGAGCTGCGCGCGGCAGAGGATGCCCTCGAGCGCTCCGCGACTGCGCTGGATGAGGCGATCTCCGCATACGCCCAAGCGCGCACAGCGGCTCGGCGCTTCTTCGCCGAGGAAGACCTCCGAGAGGCCGGCGCGCCACGGCCGCCACGGTCCCGCCGGCCGGTGCGGGAGACGTGAGTTTGCACCACGCCCCAGAGGCGCCAACGAGGCCGGCCGTGCTGGAGGTGTAGAGCGGCGGTCGCACAGCATCTCCCAGTAGCCGGCAGCTGTCGGATCACAACGAGCGGAGCGAGTTCTCCACGAACAGCAAGTGATCGTTGGCCGAACGACTGCGCACGTGTGTCCCGGCCGCGATGCCAAAGCATCCCTCGCGCCGGGCTTGACCTTCAACCTGGGGACGCTCACAGTACCTCCATGAAGGTAGACAGTTCTTGCCGGAAACTGTACCCGCGGATTCTCGTTGTGGTGGCGGTCCTCGCCATAGCGGCTGCGGGCCTCGTTCGGTCTGCGGCACCGTCTGCCGGGGCGGCCCTGCCGGACCGAATCTGCTTCCGGTTCACCTCCGGCGGGGACGTGGACTGGTGGGTCGCCGCCCCCGGAAGCGACACCGGCAGCGGCAGCTGCATCGACGCGGCCCTGATCGGAGAGGCCGACCCGGACCTGTGGCCGGACGTGTTCCGAGCGGTCCTCACCCCGGCTCCAACCGCAGAGACCACCGGCGTCCCGGACGGGACGACACTGCGGACGCTGACGCCCCAGACGGTGCCGTACCCGTCCGACACGCTGAGCGCCGGCCGGCTGTTGGTGTCCACCCCCGGGGCGATCTACGACGGCTGGCGGTTCAACGACCTTGTCGAGGTCCGCGCTCCCGGGGTGGTGTTCCGCAACAGCCTGTTCGCCGGGCCGGGCCGGCCGACGTCAGACATCGGGCTGCTATCGGTGCGCAACGACCGGCCCCCGCACTCGCCGCCCCCGTCCGCGCTCGTCGAAACGTCTTCGTTCATCCCGCGGCTGGCCGGCATCCGGGCCGACGGGGTCCGCGGCTCGAACTTCACCCTCGACCGGGTCGAGATCACCGGGACTGTCGACGGCGTCCACATCTTCGGCGCGCCTGGCGGCAACGACCCAGACGCGGGGAACGTGCGGATCACCGGATCGTGGATCCACGACCTGGTGCATCTGAAAGACGGCAGCCACCCCGACGGCAGCCACAACGACGGGATCCAGGTCGTGGCGGGCCGGAATATCGTGATCGAGGGAAACCGGTTCGACGGCGCGATCTACAACGCGGCGCTCATGGTCACCCAGAAGTGGGGCCCGGTCGCGGACCTGGCGCTGCGCGGCAACATCCTCGGCGGCGGCGTCTGCACCATCAACGTCTACGACGGCGGCGCCGGCATCGAGGGTCTTGACATCACCGGCAACACGTTCCTGCGCGGGACCCAGGCCGCCGCCGGGTGCGCGACCACGATCACTCCGCCGACCCGCAAGGGCGCGGTGCAGCGCGCGAATATGTGGGCTCCGAGGGTGCGCACACCCTCCCCTGCTCCCGCCGCGCCGACCCCCGCCCCGACAGCCGAAGGTGCCGATGAGGAGGGTCCGGGAGCCGACCTGCCGGTCGACTACGACATGCGGGGCCTGCCCGGCGATGTCCGCTTCGTCTCTGCCGAGGGCTCGGACGCCGGGCCCGGCACCCTCGACCGCCCTTTCCGCACCCTCCCGAAGGCGCTGGCAGCCTCGGCCGCCGGCGACTCGGTAGTGCTGCGCGGCGGCACCTACCCGGTGACGGAGAACGAGGCGGTCCTCGACGTCCCCGGCATCACGGTCACCGCCTACCCCGGGGAGGTGCCGGTGTTCGACGGGTCGGCCCAGGCGCCCGGCGCAGTCAGGTCCGAGGGCGAGCTGCGGTGGTTCGACTACCTGCCGAAACCCGCCCAGGAGGGGGATGGACTCGCGCTGGCGCACCTCCCGCCCGCCTCGTTGGGCACCGACGGCGCACCGGCAGGCCTGGCGGCAGAGCGCGGATGGGCCTGCCTCCGCCCCTCGGGCGGCCTGGCGCCCCCCTCCCCCGGCGTCGGCCCCGGATGCGCCGGCGGACCTTCGGCGGCACGGCTCGCCGCGGGGTTCTGGCCCGACCAAGCATGGGTGGGACGAGTCCCCCTGGTCCAGGTGCTCGACAAGGCGCTAGTCCGTCCCGGGTACTTCTACGTCGAGCGGACCGGCGAACCGACACGGCCGGCGATGGGCCGCATGTACCTCAGCCGCGATGACGCGGCCGACATGTCCCAGGTCCGTGTCTCGTTCTCCACCGGAACGTTCCTGACGGTCGCAGCCGACGACGTCACGATCCAGGGGATCCGGGTGGAGCGGCACTCCCCCTCCTGGGCAGGGTTCGGGCTCCTTGTGCGCGCTGGCGCCGACGGTGCCGTGGTCCGCGACGTCGCGCTCGACTCGGTGTCCTCAATCCCTCTGAAGGTCGCCGGCGGTGGTGCGGCCGATAGGTCGCGGCTGGTGCGCGACGCCCTGTTCGACCGGGTGACGGTGGAGCGCGCGGGATGGATGGGGATGTCGGTCAACTACGGCGAGGGCGTGCTGCTGCGCGACAGCGTGATCCGGTCGGTCAACACCGACGCCGAGTTCGCCGCAGCGCCGAAGGCCGGCGCCGTGAAGGCGAGCCGCACGCACCGCATGGCGGTTGAGGCCTCGGCGGTGTACGACGTGAACGGCCACGGCATCTGGTGGGACCAGTCGAGCTACGACTCGCGGGTCGAGGGCAGCGTGGTGGCCGGTACGACGGGCTCTGCGGTCTTCTACGAAATCAGCCACGGACTCCTACTCAAGGACAACCTGGTGCGCCGCGGCGGCAGCGCCACGTCCAGCCCGACGATCCGCCTGGCTGGCGCGTCGGGCGTGGAGCTCGTCGACAACACCGTGGAGGGCGGCGCTGTTCCGGTGGCGCTCACGGCCGATCCCCGCTCCGGGGGCTACGGCCCCCAGGACCGGCCTTGCGCCGAGCACGCCCAGCGGTACGGCCAAGGGACCGGATACCCCACCGACTGCTCCCCCGGCCTGTCCTCCGACCTCGACACCGCCCGGCCCGGCAGCTTGACGCCGGGCCTTACCTGGCGGCCATCGCTGGTGCGACTGGAGGGCAACACGTTCGAGGCCGGGCCTGGTCCTGCGTCGGTGTGCGCCGCCGGCACCCTGGTGTGCATCCGGACGTACAGCTCCACCACTGCGATCCCGCTCTCCGAGATCATTGCGTCGTCTGCCGTCATCGACGGCAACACCTACCGCGCGCCTGCGGGCGGGACGCTGCTCGCAGTGGACGTGCCGCCAAGTGCATCTGGCGACGCTGCGGCCCGCACCCCCGACGAAATCCGTGGCGTCCTGGCCGCGCTTGGGGTGCCGGCCGAGGCCCAAACCGCTGAGGGTGCCTCTGGCTCGCGGCGGTAGGACGGGTGTAGAACGTATCGACCTCCTGACGTGTGGAAATGCACGGACGCGGCGTCAACACCTCGCATGCGGTCGGATAATTGTCTCGCCCACACGACCAACGATGTCGGATTCGCTCGTGGAGCGTGCCCCCTGCCGACACAGGTGCCCGTGCCGCTAAACTCCAGCGGGTCTCTCGCCGCGTCTCCCCCGTCGCGGCGGGAGACTCTTCGCCTGGACCAGCGGCACACCGGCCTAAGAGCGGCCCATCGCCGCCGCCTCGCAGTCTTCGGACGCCGAATCCTCGGCCCACGCCACCCCGTCCTCAGTTCGAAGCCAGGCCAACTTCATCGTGATCGGCTGCCCAGAGAGATGGTCAGGCCACTCGATGACAGGGTCAGATGAACGCCTTGCCTGTGCCGCCTCGGCCGCAGCCCGGCGACGTTCCCCCGCGACGCGACGCCGTTCCACTTCGGCCGCAATCACGTTCGGCAGGACATGGGCAACGACGGCCGCCCGGTCGGTCCGGTGCCCTGCGGCTTCCAACAACCGACGAGCCGAGTCCGGGCTGATCGAGTTGGACATGGCCGATGTCGCTGGCGGCGCGGTTCGAGCATTCACCGCCAGGTCGGGGTGCAGCAGCGAAAGCCAGTCTGCGACTTCAGTCAGGTCAATCAATCTGGTCGGGGCTGATTCGGCTGGCCGAGCGGTGATTGAGGGTTCTTGGAGGTTAACCACTGATGTTTCGGGTGACGCCGGTGTCACCGTTTCGATGGCGTGGACGTCACCTTTTGCGCTACCGGCGTCACCCTTCTGCACCCACGAATGGGTGTCATGGGCGTCACCCTTTCTCTGCGGTGGAGGCATCAGCAGCCGATCCACAGCCAACCGGTACAGGTTGGTATTGCCACGGCCCTTCCCGTGCTCGATCACCAACCAACCGGCGGCCTCTAGCTGCTGCAGCGACCGCTGCACTGACCGCGCCGACACCGCACATTTGGCCGCCAACCGTTCAACCCCAGGCCAAGCCAAGCCCTCGTCGTCGGCATGGTCGGCGATGGCGAGCATCAGGAGGCGCAGGTGCGGGTTTGACGGACCCCGTTCGAAGACGGCCGCCATCAACTGGACGCTCATCGCGCCGGTCCCACGATTGTCGCGGTGAATACGAGGTAGATGTCGTCGCAGCCTTGGACCTCGATCGCGGGATGGCTGGTCTGTCCGAACACCCCAGCCATCGCCAGCGCCGTCCGCCAGTGCGGCCATGCCTCACAGACGACATCCAGCAGTCGTCGCGAATCGTCGACGACGAGCCAGGTCCAGCTAATGGTGGCACCCGTCGCTAAGGCGCCCATGTGCGGACTGGCGCAAGGGTAGGCGTGCGACACGCCGCACGAGATGTCAGCTCGAGGGCGTAACGTACCTACACTCGGTGGTGGAGTCATGTCACTCTCCGAGTGATCGTTGAGAACCCTCGCTGTTGCCGCAGTGAGGGTCTCTTCTTTGTTGGGTTGAGCTGGCCGTTCGGTGGCCGGGCCTCCTGGATGGTCTAGAGCTGGTCGAGTCCGTTGTAGCGCGCCTGGGCGGTTTTCCCGCGTACCCCGAAATCCGCTGCCGGTGACAACGGGTGACTAGCCCGTGTCTAACCCATGCGCGGCGAAGGCCTAACAGGCCTAGACCGTGCCAGGCATAGGTCTGACCCGTGCTTGCGTCATTGGCACGGGTTAAGGAGTCACTGCGGGTGATCTTGCATCGGCAAGCCTCGGCGTGTCTCCCACGGATGGGCTAAGCCTTGGCTAGCGTCAGTTCTATGGCCGCCGGATTCATGACCGTGCAGCAGGTGTCCGACCTGCTCGGGCTGGATCGCTCCCGGATTCAGTCCGCTGCCCGTGAGGGCCGGCTGGCGGCGACCCGTGATGGCCAGACGTGGCGCATCCTGATCGACTCCGATGGCCTGTTGGCGTACCGGGCGGATCGGGTCAAGCCCGAATGGCGGCATGAGCGGGTCCGGCATGTTGGGACGCTGGCGACCCCGTGGCCGGCACAGATCGCCTCACGGCTCAGCGAGGACGCCCTGACCGCGGCCGCCACCCCACGCGAGCGGGAGCTGCTGGCGCTGCTGGAGCGGGAGCGGCGCGATCGCGAGTTCGACCGGATGGCCGCCCACGCCCGGGCCGAGGACGTCGAGCTCGAGGTGGCCCGACTGCGCGCCCAGCTGGAGGACGAGCGCCGTCGCCGGGAGCTGGCGATTCGGGAGCAGCTCCTGTCGCTGGCGGCGCTGATCCCGCCCGGTGAGCCAGCAGAGACGCAGCGGCTGGGGATGCCTGCGCGGTGACGGGGGAAATTCTCCCGGCGCTAGTCGCGTTGGTGACTCCCCCGTTGCTATCCATCGCAGCCGCGACACGGCCGGGCCAGCAGTCAATCACGCCGCCCGGCGTGCGGGTCCCGATACTGGCGGCATGCGCCCCGCGAAGCCCCAACCACTCAGTCCTGATGACGGCCATGCGGGCCGGAATGCGAAGGGGCCGGGCCGTTGAACCGACTGCACGAACGACTCAACAAGGACGACCTCCTCCGCGATGTGCTCCTGGCGGGGTTCACGACGATTCTGGTCGGCGGCCTCCTCTTCTGGGCGGCCAACCATCTAGAGAACACCCGCGCGGCCCGGGCCGAAGAGCTCGAGAACACCCGCGCGGCCCAGGCAGAAGTGCTCGAGAACACGCGCTTCGTCCGCGGCGCGGTTATGACCCCGGGTGCCACGTTGAAGCCGTTCCAGTCCATGGAGCTCAGCGGCGCGCAGTTGGCCGCTCTTCCGCTGAACTGCCCCCAAGGTGCTCCAGTCCAAGATGTAGCCGCCGGTTGCGCGAACTTTGTCCAGGCCAACTTGAGCGGCGCGGACCTGACCGACGCCAACCTGCGCGGGGCTGCCCTGGGCGGCGCGGACCTGACCGGCGCCTACCTGACTGGCGCGGACCTGGCCGCCGCGGACTTGACCGGCGCCATCCTTACCGGCGCCAACCTTAACTGGACGGACCTGAGGGGCGCGGACCTGACCGACGCTTATCTGGACGGCGCTGTCATGGACTTCACGTGCTACGACTCGACCACCGGCTGGTATCTGGACTATGAACCGCCCAACCCCCCCGATTGCCAGCGACCGCGCCCGAAGGCGGAGTAACGGGTCGCCTGACTGTCGCCCCGGCTTAGCCGCACCGGATCACCTCGCGCCGCTCGATACCTGGGCAACGCGGACTCAGGCTTTGACGGCCGCGCTCGGCGGGCGTCACTCCAGGCTCTGCTCCACCATCTGCTGCTCCGCGGCGATCCGCAGGTACATCGACAGCGACGGGGCTCCCACCTCGTCCACGAGCTGCTGCAGGATCTCCCGCTCCCCCGCCGGGATGCGCAGGGGCCGGCCGATCTTCTTGCCCTCGACGTCCTTCGGCTCCCCTGTCCACCGGAACAGGTTCGCCCCCTCGTGCACGGTCGTGCGGAAATGCTCCGCGATTGCGTCCCGGTGCCGGTCGACGGCCGACAGCAGCACGTACCGCTGCGCGATCCCCCGCCGCTTGGCCTCGGCAAGCACCCACTGCCACTGCTCCTCGGTCAGCAGGACCGTGACGGAGACGCCCACTCCCCCGGCGGGGCCGGGCTGCGCGGAATTCGGCTCGGCTGGCGTCGCGGCAGCCGGGGCCGTCCTCGGCTTCGCGGCGCGCTTGGTCGGGGCGAGTCCGGGCGACTGCGCCTGCCGCAACGGGGCGGACTGCTGGCGGATGTCTAGGACCGGCTGCGCCGCGGCCTCCGGCTCCGGCGCGGGGGCCTGTTCTGCCTTGCCCTGCAGGATCGCGTCGCGATCCATCTGGACTCCCATGGCGGCCTTCTTCAACACCATCAGACAACCGCCTTCGCCGTCTCGGCCTCGGCCGCGGCTTCGCGGTCGTTGATGAGGCCGAACAGCTCCTCGGCCAGCGCGTCGTAATCCTCGGCCAGGTGGGACAGGTTCCCGGCCGTCGTGCGCAGCACCCGCAGCACCTCGTCGCTCCCGAGCTCGATCAGGGCTGCGGTGTCCGGCAGCGGCAAAGGCTTCTGCACGGCCGCCGCCGTGGCCTTAGCCCCTTTGCGGCGCAGGCCCTCGTGCCAGGGCGGCAGCGCTGCGACTGCGGCCGCCAGTTCCGAGACCGCCAGGCCCAGGTAGCGGGCCGCGGCCGCCGAGGTCGACGCGCGCACCACCGATGTGCACAGGTGCGTGTGCTCCGGCACCAGCTCCTGCAACCGCTCCTTGGCCTGGGCCCGTTTCGCGGTCGCCGTGCTCGGGGTTCCGAACAGCACCACGGCTAGGAAGTCGATGCGGGCGGACGCCCGGACGGCGTCGGCGAAGTCCTGTCCGATCCTGGACAGACCCTTCAGGCTGGAGTCGTCCTCGCGGGCTGGCACGACCAACCAGCGCGCCGCGCCCAGTGCGCTCTGCAGTAGGCACTCGAACCCGGGCGGGCTGTCCAGCAGCACCAGGTCGTAGCGCTCCGCGATCTGTGCGAGCGGGTACGCCAGCGCTCGGTAGGAGCCGCCGTTGTTGTGGTCGGCCTGGACTGCGCCGTCGTGGTTGATCGACGAGGCGATGACCAGGTGCCGCTCGGCCCGCCGCAGCTCGGTTCCGCCGCAGATGACGTCCAGGCCGGTGCGGCCGCTCGGGTGGGACTCCAGCGGCGAGCCGTCGATCAGCGCCTGGGCCAGGTTCGCTCCGTCGTCGTCCCACTCCGCCGGCCCGTACCCGAGGTCCTCGGCGAGGTTCCCCTGGGGGTCCATGTCGATCAGCAGCACGTTCAGTCCGTCGCGCGCGGCCTCGACGGCCAGATTCGCGGCCAGGCTGGTCTTGCCGACCCCGCCCTTGCCGTTGGCGATCTGCACCACGCGGTCCAGCGGGTGGTCGATCACATGGATATCGGTCATCGCCGGGCTCCTCATCGTGGGGAAGTCGATGGATACGGCCTCTCTGTGCAGAGTGCCCCTCTCCCCCGCCCGGTTCAAGGACCGTCGCCGGAGTGTCGCAGCGACAGGCCCAGCACGGGGCCGCGACATCGCTGCGACAGCGCCCCACCGCGTCGCCGCTGCTGTGCCGCGACATCGCCGTTGCATGGCCGATCCGTAGCGGTGTTGTCGCGGCGTGCGTAACGCGCTCGCGTGGGCGGCGTGGCCGCTAGGCGACCGCGACGCTGGTCCGACCCGTCCGGTGCGTGGCCGCTCCGTCGCGGCGGTGGTCTCGCAGCCGGTCCGGTGCGGTGGGCCTACGTCGCCGCGACATCGCCGCGTGGCGTGGGCAGCCATCGCCACGACGTCGCGGCTGCGGCGCTGGAGGGGCGCCCATCCGGCGTCGCTCTACAGGGGCGGGTAAACGGGATGGCAACCAGTCCGAAGCCCCGTACGGGCCCGACAGGGGAGCCCTGGGCAGTTCGTGGATGCCCGCCAGCCATCTGTGGGGCCGCGCCTAGCACCAGTGGCCTGAATCCGGGCTCGCCGGCCCACTGAGATCACCAGGGACCCGTCCGCGTGGGTCCCTCGAGAACACCCTGGGTGCCGCCCTCGCGGTCGCGGCGACGTCGCCCCCGCTGTCGCGGCCATGTCGCCGCGACACGCTCCCGGCCCGGACATCGGTGAGCTCACCGCGCCCGGTGTGACACGGGGAGCCGGGGGTGGAGAGCTGCCGCGCCGCGCGACGTTGGGCAATCCCTTCATCGTCCGTGGGGCCGGACGGGTGGGCCGGGCCTGCGGACGTTTCGCACCCTGCCGTGGGGGAGAGGCCTGTGGGCGTGGGAAGCGTGCGCTGATGTCACGGCGGCGGGGACCGCTTCCGCCGCCGTGACATGCGGTGGAGCGCCCGAGCGAGCGGGGGGCCCATCGTCCCAGTCAGCAACCGGAGCGCTGGTTTCCGTCCCGATTCGTTTTGTTCTGTTTCGTATCGTTCCGTTTTGTTTGGGCAAGGTTTCGTTTCGTCGCATGTCACGTATGCTGAGCTGGTGAGCGAATTCACCGCTATGAGGGTCTGCGCGTTCCCCGGCTGCGGACGGCCAGCCGCCGACGCGACTGGTGGGGGTCGGCCGCCCAAGTACTGCGATCTGCCCGAGCACAACCGGACCAGCGCCTTCCGCGCCAAGCAGGCGGCTGCGGCGACCGAAGCCGACCGGTCAGGGGAGCTCGCCGTATCCACGGCCTCCGCGCGGCTGCGCTTAGTCGTCGAGTCGCTGGCGCCCATGCTGGCCGGTCACCGGAACGCCGTGGCGGCCCAGGTTGCGGCCGCCCTCGAATCCCTCGACGACATCGGCGACCCGGCGATGGTGGAGGCTGAGATCGGTGCGGTGCGGGCCGAAGCGCTGCGGCAGGCCAGCGAGGCGGAGGCAGATGCTGAGCAGGCGCGGCAGCAGACCGCTGCTGCCGTCGCAGTCGCCGAGCGCGCCCAGGCGGAGCAGGTCGAAGCGGTCGCTGCAGCGCAGGACAAGCAGGCGGCAGCGGTCGCTGCTGCCCAGGTGGCCCAGGATCGGGCCGAACAGGCGGAAGCGGGGGAGCGGACAGCCCGCGCCGAGGCCGCCGAGCATGCGGCGGCCGCCGAAGCCACGCGGGCGGAACTGAAGGCCGCCCTGGCCAGGGCCGAGACCGCCGAAGCCCAACGGGATGAGCAGGCCGCTCGAGCCAATCGTGCAGAAGGAGACAAGGACGCGGCCCTCGCCAGGGCCGCACAGGCTGAAACGTCACTGGCTACGACTCAGCAGGAACTCCGGGATGCGCGCCAGGCCGCACAGGAAGGGGTTGCCGCAGCGGCGGCCGCACAGGCTCGAACGGAAGCCGCGGTGGACTCCCTGCAGCAGGCGAGGCAAGAGGCACGTCGGATCGAAGAGCGCGAGGTCGCGCGGGCCGACCGCGAGATCGAGCGGGTCCAGGCGCTCGCAAAGGACCGTATCGCGGAGCTGGAGGCCGAACTGGCGCAACTGCGCACACCCCCGCGTCGACAGCGGGGGAGCAAGGACGCCGGCTGAGGGGCCGCGCACGAAGATGCGCAGGCCCGGTCACCCTGCGGTGACGAGAGTTGCGCCGAGCACGGACCGCACCAGGTCGATCGCTCTCAGGGCGGCGCTTTCTGGGCCGGCCCGGTCTCCACGGGCAGAGGCGGCGTGACGTTGCACCGGGGCGGAGGCGGGCAGCAGCACCACCTGGCCCAGGCCGGGGGAGCGCCTGGAGGGTTTGTCCAGGCCCTTGGCTTCCAGCCACCGCCACCAGGCCAGTCGCTCGGCTCGGAACCGGGCGACCTGCTCGGCCATGAGCCCGACCGCCCCGAGCCTGGTCGCCAGTTCGTCGGGGTCCGACGGGCCGACGATCCAGCCGCCCCTTCCGCCGCCGGTCGACAGTCCCCACGCCGCCAGCTCTGTCAGGTGCGCGTTGATGGTCGTGGGGGAGCGGCCGAGTATCCCGGCCAGGTTCCGGCACGACAGCGGGGTGGACGCGGTGGCCAGCGCCTCGTAGACCTCGGCCGCGCCGTGCCCGCCGATGACTCGGAAGACGGGCCTGGTGGCCCAGATGCGCCCGGATGCAGGGGCGAGCCCTTCGCCGAGGGACAGGTCGACCTCCCACACGTCCGCGCCGCGACCGATACCCCGTCCGACCAGCGCGACGAGTCCGGCGGACTCCAGCGTCCGAAGCGCCGTGCCGGCGGTGGTGCGCGACACGGCGGCGGCGATCGCCAGCGCCCGCACGCCGACCTGGATGCGCTGCGACTCCCCGGCATGGGCGAACAGCAGGACGGCGCGGGCGATGGCATGCACGCCGGGGGAGAGCCTGCCGCTGCGGACCAGGCTCTGCAGCCATGTCCGGACCCGCCGCAGCCGTCGGTGGATGGTCTCGAGCTGGGGTTGGTCACGGGGTGTAGTCGATTCTTCCTCTCCATCTCCAGCCCCCCCGCCGTGTAGGGATTCCTGGCTGGTGTCAGGTATCTGAACAGAAATCCCCTGTCGCCGCTGGGTAGCCGCTTTCTCGAACTCGGACCTGGCCAGGGCCAGCCGGCGTGGATTGGCCAACTGGGCCGATAACCATGGCCAGCTCCCGATCGCGGCGACCCACTCGTCGGCGGTCCAGCCGGCGCGGACGACCGCGAGGATCAGGTACCAGCGGGCCAGGGAGGCGTCGTTGCTGTACTGGCCGGGGACAGGGCCCTCCGCCGCCAGCTGTTCCCACCGCCGGGGCAGGGGCCGCTGCCGCTCGGGCAGTACGACGGCCGCCTGCCCGGTGGGAACAGGCCCTGCCTCTGGAGCCACAAGGTTCCAGAGAGCGTCCAGCACGCCGGATCGGTTGGGGTTGTCCAGGCACGCGACAGCCTCCGGCAGGGGGGTCAGAAGCGCCTGGAACCCGCCTGCGGCATGTGGGGAGCCCGGCGGCCGCATGCAGCCGGTGGCGGCGTTGCCCAGCGGGGCGGGGTCGATCGTCGGGCACACCTGGCGCAGGGCGTGGGCAAGCGCAGCCGCCTGGGCGAGCGGTAGCGGGCATGCGAGTGGGATCCAGACGTGGTGTCCGCCGGTCGGTCCGGCGGACACCACGCAAGCGCCCCCTGCCCGCTCAACGGTTTCGGCGATGAGGACGGCGTCGCGTGCGGCGGCGCGGCGCCCGGCGGGGGCGCCGTCTATGCGCTGCTTGGCGTCGAGGTCGAACGCCAGCACGCGGATGCGAGCCGTCGCGCGGTCTGGGCTGTCGTACAGCAGCACCGCAGCCGGGGCGGTCGGCAGGGCTGAGGTGATCGGCGTCTCGCCGCGGTCGTAGGACGCGCGGCGTGTGCCGTCGTCCTTGCGGACGATGCGGGCCATCCGCATCGCAGGACGGCCGGCGAGCCGGGCGCCGAGCGCGGACCACGCGGACGTCGCCGCAGCGGTGTCGAAGAAGTCGGGTGCCCCGCCCGACGCGGCGCGCGGAAGCGCCGCAGATGCTGGACACCCCGTGTCCGGGGTTGTTATGGTCACTCCAGGTTGTTATAGGTAACCCCGGCGCTGCTCCCTATTTAGCCGCGAAACTAAGACTTGGGAGCCGTCGGGGTTTTCCTTTGCCCAGCCGCCGCCGTTAGGTGGTGGGCAGCCGCTCTACGCGGCCCGGGTAGGGCTTGCGGGGTCGTCGCCTCCGATCTTCAACTGCTGCTGCGCGGCCGCCTCTACCGCCAGAACCGGATCCTGCTCATCGATCCCGTAGAAGGCGCACGCCACATGGACCATGACGTCGCTTCTGGGAACCCCGAGCCGCTTGGCGTCCGCGTCGATCCGCTCGAACACGACACGGGGGAACCGCGCCGAGGCGACGAGGACTCGATCTCCCTTATGAGGTCTGCCCATCTGTGCATTGGCCATGGGGGCATGTCTACCGCGCAGAACTTTCTGAAAGTCCGCGACACGCCGATCTGCGCCGAAGTATGTGTGCCGGACCTGTCCACCACAGCCGCAGCCTGCCGGTATGTTCGGCCCGTGAGCATGGACCGCACCGCTGAGTTGCGCCTGGGCCGCGCTCTGCGCCGGCTGGAGGGCACGGCACAGCACCTGCGGGCGTGCCTCGAGGCGATCGACTCCCGCGCCCTGGGCGACATCGCCCGCGATGCGGTGGCATCGGCGGCCGGCGCAGCAGGCGACGCGGCGCTGGCAGCTGCGTACGCCGGCGGCAGCTTTGACGCGAAGGCCGTCACCGAACTGGACGACCTGGTGGGGGAGGCCGGTGAGGCCCTCGACATCCTGGCCTTCGAGTTGCAGCTGGGCGACGGGCGGCCGCCGCGGCGGGTGCTGGAGTGCATCCGCTGCGTGTCGGGGAGCCTGGACGACATCCGCGCAGTCATCGACGGCCCACGCCCGTTCGCGGACGCTTCGGTTGAGTGGCACGTCAGCGCCTGCCCTCCGGTGGGCGCCTACGATCCCGCCAGTCCAGCCGAAACGGCAGCGGAGGCAGCGGTGGAGCCCGACGACCCGCAGCCGCCTCGACCCTGACGGCAGGACTGGCCGCACAGTCCGCCAGCGATGGCTGGCGGCGGCCGGGCGTCCGACGGGGGTGACGGCCGCCCGGCCGACCAGTATGAGTCTAGGACCTTGCCGTGTCGCAGCCCCGCGGGTCACCGCAGGGGCCCGATGGCGGCGGTGAGGGCGTCGCAGTCGAGGTCGCCCGGGTCCCTGCCCTCGGGGATGTCGGCGACCCGCAGCTGCCGGGTCATGGCCGGCTTCAGCAGGTCCCACGCCCGGACCTCCGCCCGCCTTCCGGCCTCGTCGCCGTCGTAGGCGAGCACCAGCGGCACATCGAGGCCGTTGCTCAGCGCCGCCAACCACTCCGCCTGGTCGGTGGACAGGGCGGTGCCGCACGCCGCGACCCCCGCCCAAGGGCCGCAGCTGCTGACATTGAGGGCGTCGAGCGGCCCCTCGCACAGCACGAGCGCAGCCACCGAACCGGGGTCCGCCCGGCGCCGCTGCCGCGCCTCCCACGCCCCGAACAGCAGCGAGCCTTTCCTGTACGCCGCGCTGGCGGGGGAGTTGAGGTACTTCGGCACAGCCGGGTCGGACACGGCGGACCGAGCGGTGAACCCGGCTATCCGTCCGTCGACGAGATGCCGGACCGGAAGCACGACCCGCCCACGGAAGACGTCGTAGACGCGTCCGCTGGGGGCCCGCCGCACCAGCCCCGCCGCCGCGCCCACCGCTAGCGGGACCCCGTGCCGCTCAAGCAGGTCTGCGGTGCCGCGCCACTCGGGCCCGGCCCAGCCCAACTGCCAGCCGGCCGCAGTTGCGGCGCCGGGATCCAGTCCCCGGCTGCGCATCCATTGCGGCACCGGGCTGTCCTTGGCTGCGCTTCGCCACCGCAGCCAGGCGAGCTCGTTCGCGGAGATGATCCTCGCTGCGCTCACCGCGCCGGCGTCTTCCATGAGGGACAGGCTATGCCGGGTGTGGGGACCATGAGAAGCGCGGGGCACAACGAAATCTCGGGATGCGTTGGGCGACCCGGTCAGTGGGGCCTGTGGCTACCGCCCACAACGCGTCACTTCGCCCGGTATGGGTCACGCATCACATCGCCCAAAAGGGTCCGGTCAATCCGACCCGGCCAGGTTCCGGTCCCTTCGAGCGTCGCAGGACCGCCAGGTCAGGGGGCGGCCACGGCCTGCAGGATCCCTGTGGCGCCGCGCTCGGCGTCGGACATGACGTGGGAGACGAAGGGGTAACTGCCGGCCTCGGGGAGGCTGAGCTCGACGAAGCCGCCCTGCGCGGGGAACAGCCCGAGGACCTGGGAGCCACCGGCACCGGGGGTCAGGTCGG
The DNA here is from genome assembly GCA_964510455.1 of uncultured Actinomycetes bacterium. Taxonomy (GTDB): domain Bacteria; phylum Actinomycetota; class Actinomycetes; order S36-B12; genus CAVXYG01. Next base: position 51,870 of record CAZECO010000001.1, on the reverse strand, counting down.
AGGCGCCCTCCCGGTACACGGTGTCGAACTGGCCTCCGACGACGTGGAACGCTGAGCCGACGTTTGGTCCGGCTGCCAGGACCCAGATCCGCACCCGGTCGCCCACCCCGACGGTCAGGGGCTGGTGCCGGTACTGCATGGGGTAGCCGTTGAAGCTGACCAGGTCGTGCTCACCCGCAGCGATGGCGTCGGCATCGGCGGTGCCGCCCTGGGGTCCGAGGGAGGACTCGGACTGCACGAGGACGAACTCCTCGTCGACCGGGGCGAGGTCGGGTGGGTCGATAATCACCGCCCCGAACATGCCGTTGGCGATGTGCATGGACATCGGCATCGTCGAGCAGTGGTACATCCAGATGCCCGCCCTGGTGGCGGTGAACTGGTAGAGCAGCTCCTCCCCGGGGGCGATGGTGCGCATTGGGCGGTCCGGGGCCAGGGCGCCGGCGTGGAAGTCGATCGAGTGCCCGATGGAGCCGTCGTTGACCAGGGTGACCAGGAACGTGTCGCCGACCCGCCCGCGCAGGACGGGTCCAGGTGCGGTCCCGCCGAAGGTCCATCGGGTCTGGCGGACACCCGGGGCCACCTCGGCCTGCGTCTCGGTCACGACCAGGCGGACCCGGTGGGTGCGGCTGGTGGATGCCGGCGCCAGGCGCGCGTCGTAGGCTCTGAACCCGGGACCGGGCTGCGCCATCAGGTCCGGCGCGGGGTGCTCAGCGGCGTCGGTGTCCTCGACGCCCTCGCCGTGGTCGGTGTGGCCCGAGTGCTCCCCGGGGGTCCCGAGCCCGGCGGTGGTGTCGCCGGCACCGTCGACCTCGATGACCAGGACCATGCCCATCTGGCGGTGACCGGCGATCGAGCACCATCCGGCCAGGTCACGGCCCACGACGGGGATCTCCACGGTCGCCGACTGCCCCGGGGAGAGCCGCGGCGTGCGCTCGCCGGTCTCCAGGACGAGGTCGTGCACGTCGTCGCCGCTGTTGACCACGGTGATCTGCAGGGAGTCCCCGGCGGGCACCCGCAGCGTGTCCGGGGTGAAGCGCATCCCCTGGATGGTGACCGTGACGCGGGTGACCTCGCCGGTGGCCGCAACTCCCGCGGAGGCCGGCTCGGCCGTGGCCGCAGCACCTCCCAGGGCCGCCGGGTCGACGGCCGCCCCGCCGGCCACGGCGAGCAGGATGACGGCTAGCCCGAGCGCGATGCCGTGGGCGTGCCGGCCCGGGCCCGGTGCGGCGGCAACGGCGCCTTCCGGGGCTCCCGGGTCTGCTCCGGGTGCGGCGCCGCGGGTTCCGGTGACGAGGAGAACACCTGTGCCGACCAGCGCTGCGAGCACGGCCACGGAGGCCAGCACCCGGACGGCGCTCGGGCTCGGCAGCACGCACACAGCCAGCCCGAGGTTCACGGTCACCAGGCGCAGGCCGAGTCCCCGATCGACGTGGGCGATTCGCCGACGCATCGCTGCGGGCCCCCCACCGGCCATGACCGGCAACAGGTGGCTCAGGGCGCCCAGGAGCACCTGCAGGACTCCCCCCACGACCACCGCGGCCGTCAACGTCCCCATGCTCTGGGTCGCCGTCTCCGCGTCCGGGTTCAGCGCGAGCACCAGGGCGAAGGACGCCAGCGACAGCACGATCCATCCGACCCCCGCCAGCGTCGACCAGGCGGGGAACGATGCGGGCGGGCGTTGGCGCACCGCCACCGCCATGGGGCCGATCGTCCAGGCGACTCCGACCAGGTACGCGGCGATCCCGGCGACCGCGAGCAGGTGGGCCGAGGCCAGGACGCCCGCGGCGGTGACCACGGTGCCCAGAACGAAAGCCGGCAGCGCCCGCCGCGCGTATCGCTCAGCTCCGGGTGCCAGCCGGGTGCGCAGCATTGTGGGCCACAGCGTCACCAGTGTCCCCATGATGGGCAGCCCGACCCAGCCCATCAGGTTCACCGACACATGGGCCAGCAGCAGCTCGCTGTGCCGGGCGGGAGCCAGCGACCCTTCAGCGAGGGCCACCCCCAGGGCGACGCCCGGGATCAGCAGGAGCCCTGCGGCGACGTAGGCGCGCACCGTGATCGCGAACCGGCTGGGCAGGGTCCGGCGCATCATCGTGAGCAGGGCCGCGACATGGCTGAGCACGGCGCCGGCCAGGACCACGGCGCCAGCGGCCACGGCGGGGGCGGCGTCGAGCAGCACCCCCGCGACGACCGCGAGCGCACCGCAGTTGACCCCGGCCAGGCGCAGGGCCTCACCTCGGCGGGACCGGGCCGGCGGGGCCCGCAGCACCGCGACCGTGAAATGCCAGCTCCAGATGACCAGGGCGTTGGTGACCGCGCCCAGCATCAGCAGGTGCACCATCAGCCAGGCCGAGGCGGGGACCTGCCGATGCGCCAGCGCCACGAGCGCGGCGGCGGCCAGCCAGGACAGCACGACGGCGGAGGTGCGGGCGTGCCAGGCGGACCGGTTCATCGGCGCACGACCAGGACGGCCGACAGGGCCGCGAAGCCCAGGAGCGCCAGGACGTTGCCCGCCCCGCCGACCTGCCAGGCCCACGCGACCCCGCGGACGTCACCAGCGACCCGCAGGATCAGCGAGAGCTGCAGCGCCAGGGTCGCGGCGTACAGCACCGGTCGGTAGGGCAGCGGCCGGACCAGGACCGCGGGCAGGATGATCGGGGCGTGCGCGAGCACCATGGACATGGCGAACCCCAGGGCCACCGCGTGGACCACCAGGTCGTAGCCGGGGCCGTCGATCTGCGGGCCGAGCACCACCCAGGCCGCGCCGGCGACCGCCAGCCAGACCATCCCCAGCAGCAGGTTGACCGCCGAGTACCGGGGCAGTCCCACCGATCGCACCGTGCGGGTGGCTACGTCGTGGCGCAGCAGCCACCCGACGAGGGCCAGCAGGGCCAGGCCGAAACCCTCGGTCCCGGGCGTGGGCCAGAGCAGGGCCGCGGCCGACCCGATCGCGACTGCGGCGCTGATCCCCAGCAGGCCGGCCTGCGCACCCGGTCCCGGGGCAGCCACACGGGCCAGCTCGAGGCGCTCGCCGGCGATCGTCAGCGCGAGGAAGCCGGCCAGCCAGGGGAACAGGGCGCCGGTGGCGACGCCGGCGGTCCACAGCAGCATCCCACCGACGGCCAGGAAGGCGCCCAGCCACTGGATCGCGACTGCCGTGGACGCCGCCCGCCGCCACAGTGCACCGTAGATCCCGACCAGCACGGTGAGCCCGATCAGCTGGACGACCTGCCCGACCGCCACGGGCAGCGCGGTGAGCAGCAGCAGGGAGCCGAACCCGGTGGCCAGGGGCGCGCTGAAACCCCAGGGCCGGTGCAGCGCCACGGCCCGCTCCAGGGCGATCACGGTGCCGAGGAAGCCGATGAGCATCAGCTGCCCGTGGACCTCGGGCAGGCGCTCGGTCGTCACCGGTGCTGGCAGGCCGAGCAGCAGCAGTCCCGCGTCCAGCCCCAGGAGCATGGCGACCCCGCCGCCGAGCAGCAGCACCAGCCTGCCCCGGGGCGCCGGGCGGGGCGCCGGGCGGGGCGCCGGGCGGGGCGCCGGTGCGCGGCGCGAGGTTTGCCGGGGCTGCTCCGCATCCACATCGGTGGTGGTCATGACAGCTCCGGCGAGGAGGCGTGGGGCAGGACCAGCTGGCAGGCGTCCGACTCGGCGAACGGCAGCAGGTCCACGCCCGCGTCGTCGCCTCCGAGCTCAGTGAGCGCACCTGAGATCAGCCCCTGGTGCACCTGGCAGATGACCTCGGGGTACCGGCGTGCGACGTCCAGCAGGGGGCACCGGCGCAACCGCACGATGTCGCAGCCGGGGGACTCCTGCGGGGCGAACCCGAGGTCGTCGAGGATGGCCAGAACCTCCTGGCGGGCGCGGGTGGTGGCTCCTTCCGCGGCAGAGGCCCGCTGGCGATCCCTTTCCTGGGCGATCCGGCGGCCCCACTCGACGCCCGCGACCCGGGCCTCGTCGGCGGGGGCTGGGCTCGTCCGGATCAGGTGCGCTGCAAGTGCTCCGGCCAGCGCCCCGTACTCGCGGACCCGCGCGTCGGGCTCCGGGTTCTGCGGGTTGGCCCGGTAGTACCACGCGGGTCGGCCGCGACCGGAGGTGCCCTGCCGGCGGCGCAGGGCCAGGCCGTCGTCGACGAGCGCGTCGAGATGCCCGCGCACGGTGTTCACATGCTGGCCGAACACCCCGGCAACCTGCTCGGCACCGACCGGACCGTCCTGGGACTGGAGGAACTCCAGGACCCGGGCACGGGCAGCAGACAGCGCCGGGGCGTCGTCGTGCCGTACCGGACGAGGGCCGTGATTTTCCACAGAACCCACTGTAGTATTTGTCGAACAGTCCAGCCAACACCGAGGAGTCCACCGTGATCGAGCCCCTGCCCACCCCGCCGCTGGCCCACTCCCACTCCGGCTGCACCTGTGGCGAGGCCCATGGCCACGACGCGCCGGTGCTCGATGCTCGGGCAATCCCGCACGCCATCCGGCACGCCGCCATCTTCGGGGCTCTGGACTCCCTGCCCAGCGGGGGCGCCCTGGTCCTGGTGGCCCCGCACGATCCGAAGCCCCTGCTCGCGCAGGCCCGCGACCGCTACCCCGAAGGAGTCGCGGTGGAGTACCTGCAGACCGGTCCGCAGGCCTGGCACATCCGGCTGCAGCGCGCCTGATCTCCCATGGGCTCCTACTGCGGCTGCCGGGCCATCACCATTATCGGTCGGCTGTCCACCGAGCACGTGGCGATCATCAGTGCCACTGCGCCCTGCGTCGGGTCGCCCTCGACGGTGACCGTGCGGCGGCGGTGAAGCGCCGTCGAGGAGCGCTCGACCCTGGTCGACCCGCACACGAGGGGCGATGAGCAGTGCCGATTCGCCTAGCTGCGCCTCGGCGAGGTCTGCGCGGGGCCACGTCGGCGGCCTGTGCGCCGAGCACCGGGAGATCGACGCCCGCCTGGCCAGAGTCGCCGATGGCGACCACGCAGAGGTCCCGGAGCTCGAGAACTGCTGCGCCGGCACATCGACAAGGAGCAGAACGGCATCCTCACTACCGCAGCCGTCGCCCTCGACGAGGCAGCGTGGGCGTGCGCCGTCAACGTCTCGCGGTCCGCACCCAACCACGTAACGGCGCAGTTCGGGGGTCACATTGAACGAGCAGGGTGGTGACCCGGCCTGTTGGCTGCCACGGGTGTGCCCGGGCTGCGGCCGGATCGACGACGATTCGGGAGAGTGCTGCCCGTCCTGCGACACAAGACTCCGGGAGCTCGTGGGACTGGGGAGGACGCGGAATGACCTGGACCAAGGTGGATGACCACCTACGCGGGCATCGCGATCAGCCTCCAAGACACCGGCGAAGTGCTGGCCAGGGAGAACGGGGACACCGGCTGGGCGTTGGCGACCCGGACTTCAACTTCAGCGGCGGGCCGTCGGTCAGGCTGCGGATCTCTGCAGTTCTCGTGCATGAGGGCGGCGGATGGAGGCTGGCGCACACGAGGTGGTGGACGGTCCATCCGCGGGCGATACCTGACCCGATCGCGGAACTCGTGTACTGCCAAGTCCTACCCTGGTCACCGTGAACAGCCTTGCCGGCCCGGATTGCGACTGGGACCCCGGCGCGGTCGAGGGCGATCAGGTCGCCGCCTACGACGCGCTGAGGCAGCGGTGCCCGGTGGCCTTCAGCGAGGTTCATGGCTGGTCGCTGCTGCGGCACGCCGACGTCCTTGCCGCGCTGCAGGATCCGGCTACGTTCAGCTCCCGGGTGTCGGTGCACGTCGCGGTGCCCAACGGGATGGACGGCGCCGAGCACTCCGCCTACCGCGCCGTCGTGGACCGGTGCTTCACCCCCGACCGGGTCGCGGGTTTCGCCCCGCAACTGCGGGGGATCGCCACGGACCTCGTCGGCGCGCTGGTCCTGAGCCCTGGTCCGGTGGAGGTGATGGCGGCGCTGGGCGAGCCGTACGCCGCCCTGTCGCAGTGCGCCTACCTGGGCTGGCCGGCACCGGTCGCCGACGCCCTGCGGCAATGGGCGGCCGACTCGCAGCGGGCCACCCGCGCCCGCGACCGGGCCGAACTCGACCGCGTCGCGGCGCGGTTCGACGCGATCATCGTGGCCGAACTGGACCGGGCGCGCGCTCAGGACGCCGCTGCGCCGCGCACGTTGACCCACGCCCTGCTCGCGGAGCGGATCGACGGCAGGCCGCTGAACAGCGCCGAGGTGGTCAGCATCGTGCGCAACTGGACCGCCGGCGAACTGGCGACCATCTCCGCCGCGGTCGGCATCATCGTGGAGTTCCTCGCCAGACGCCCCGACGTCCAGGGCCTGCTGCGGGACCGCCCGGACCTGCGCCAGACCGCGATGGACGAGATCCTGCGCCTGGAGCCGCCGCTGATCGCCAACCGGCGCCGCACCACAGGCCCGGTCGGGGTGTCCGGCCGGCGGATCCCCGCCGACGCTGCCATCACCATCCTCTGGCCCGCGGCCCAGCGCGACCCCACGGCGTTCGACGACCCGACGACGTTCCGGCTGGACCGCGATCCGGCCGGCAACCTGCTCTACGGCCGGGGCCCGCACGCCTGCCCGGGCGAGGGCCTGTCGCGGCTGGAACTGGGCATCCTGCTGGACGCGCTGCTGGCGGCCTTACCGGGCTTCCGCCCAGCGGGCGAACCGGTCCGCGCCACGCACCCGGCTGGGGGTTTCGCCGAGGTCCGCATCGCGGTGCGGTAGCCGCAGCGCCGCCTCTGGAGTCCGTGGATGCGGACGGCGCCGTTGCTCCGGCTCAACAGGAACCGGTAGGGGGATCCGCACCCGCCGTGTAGAACTCCGCCGTGCTCCAGCCGCACGACCCGTCGAAGTCGGGTATCAGCGGATGCGGGCACCGACGCTTCCGTCGTCGTTCATGCGGTGCAGGTAGACGGTGCCGTTGCGCTCCTTGAGCAGGAGCAGGTAGGTGGCGCCGGCGACGGTCTAGAACGCGGCGGTGGTTGCCGCCCACGGGGTCCGAGGCCGCGCCGGCCGGGAGCGGGAAAGACGCGCCCGGCCGGCGCCTGCTCGATGATGCATCGCATGTACCCCCTCCCGCTTACCGAACCGGACCCGGCGGGCGGGCGGGCGCTGGGACCCGCCTACGCTGGGAAAGTGGCGGCCGGAACGCCGTCGCAAGGAGGTTGGGCATGCCCCAGGATCCGCACCACCCCCCGGCGCTGAACCCTCCGGCCCGGATCGGGTCGGTCCAGCCCACGGGCTGGGTCTACGACAGGGTGCCGATGATCGTCTACTGGGAACTGACCAGCGCCTGCGCCCTGGCCTGCGCGCACTGCCGGGCCACCGCCATGCCCGAACCGGCACCGGGCGAGCTGAGCACGGTGGAGGCGATTGGCGTCCTCGACCAGATCGCGGCGTTCGGCAGCCCTCCGCCCCACGTCGTGATGACCGGCGGGGATCCCCTGCGCCGGGCCGATCTGCGCCTGCTCATCCATGAGGCCACCGGGCGCGGCATCGGGGTGTCGCTTGCGCCGGCGGTGACTCCCCTGCTGACCGCGCAGCGACTGGACGAGTTGCGCAAGGACGGCGTGGCGACCGTCTCGCTCAGCCTGGACGGTTCCACGGCCGCCACCCACGATGGGTTGCGAGGAGTGCCCGGGACCTTCGACGCCACGCTGGCAGCTGTGGACCAGGCGGCCGAGGTGGGAATGCAGGTGCAGATCAACACGCTGGTGACCGCGACCACGGCCGCCGACCTTCCTGCGCTGTACCAGTTGCTCACCCGACGCACGCTGCTGCGCTGGAGCCTGTTCTTCCTCATCTCGGTCGGACGGGGTGCTCGGCTCCAAGAACTCTCACCCGGGGAGGCGGAGCGCCTCATAAAGCGGCTGTGGGATCTCAGCGCCAGTGCACCCTTCCAGGTGAAGACCACCGAGGCGATGATGTACCGCCGCGTAGCGGTGCAGGCGCTGAGACGCCGCGGACTCACGACGGCCGAGATTGAGCGGCACCCGATCAGCCGCGGGTTCGGAATCCGAGATGGCAACGGCATCGTGTTCATCGGGCACGACGGAACCGTGACCCCGTCGGGTTTCCTGCCCCTGCCGATCGGCAACGTCCGCGACACCAGCATCGTCGACCTGTACCGGTCGAGCCCGATCATGCGTGAGCTGCGGGACCCGGATCGATTCGGCGGTCGATGTGGGCGATGTGAGTTCCGCACCTGGTGCGGGGGGTCGCGCGCTCGGGCCTTCGCGCGGACCGGAGACCCGCTGGAGTCCGACCCGCTCTGCCCCTATGTGCCCCGGACACCGGCCGGGTCTGCGCTGGGTTCATCCAGTCGGGTGCGGTCCGCACCGGTGAGCGGGTAGGGATTGCTGGTGGGCACCCGCCGCTGCGGTCGACCTCAGAATCCGGCCCGTCGAGGATCGGCGGACATCAACGGCGCTCAGCGGCTGGAGGCCCGCGGGTCGAGCATGAGCAGCGCCATCCGCGAGGGCTCGATCGCGAACACCTCGTGGGCGACCCGGGCGCCGATATGGATCAGCCCTCCCGGGAGGAGCTCGACAACTTCTCCGTCAGCGCCGATCCGTAGCCGGCCGTCCAGGATCTGCAGCAGGATCGGCACCGCTGCGGTGTGCTCGGTGAGCTCCTGGCCGGCGTCGAAGGCGAACAGGACCACGCGGGCGCCCTCAGCGCGCAGCACCGTGCGCGACACCGTGGACTCGGGGGCCACCTCGATCAGGCTGGCCAGGTCGGTGAGGCTCTGCATGACTGGGTCTCCTCGGGCGCGGCCCCGCCGTGGGCGCCGCTGCGCCACCTTAGCGCTCACCCAGGGGGTCATCCACTACGGCCGTGGCCGGTTGGCTGCTGATCAGCTCAGCGCCAGCACGCCGCCCACCACGACGAGGACCGAGACCACCGTCTCGACTGCGCCGACGACGGCCGACCGGGTGCCCTCGGGAACCGCGAACGCGCGCACAGCCGCGACGCCGAAGGGCAGCCACAACCAGGGCGAGGGGTCGGGACATCACGTGCCGAGGACCGTCGACTGACGCGGCCTTGCCGTGCTTGCACCGGGAGAGGATGCTCGCAGATGTGAGGCCGATCATTTTCGAGCTCGAGCGCACGATTCGGGCACCGATCGACGAGGTGTTCGGTCGGCTCATCGACATCGAGGGGCACAACCAGTGGATGGCCGGCACTGGAAGCATGCTCAAGCACACCCGACAGACGTCCCCTGGAGTGCCCGCTGTCGGTACGACATTCGTCGACGAGACGAGCCAAGGAACCATGCCCGGGGAGATCGTGGAATTGGCTCCGCCGCACACGATCGTCTACCACTGGTGGGAGACGTCGAGGTCGGGGAGGTTGAAGTTCGAGGGCTGGCCCAGCTACCACCTGCAGCCCTCCGGTGACAACCAGACGCTGGTCCGCCATCGCGCCAAGCTGGTGTCATACGGTGTTTGGCGCTTGGGCACACCGATCTGGCGGCGGTTCGCCGTCAAGGAGCGCACCATCACGATCGACGCCCTCAAGGCGTCCTTCGAACAGGATCGCAATCCACCGCCGTAGTGAGCGTCGCGACCAGCACCCTGGGGTCGGCATCGGCTGGCGCCGCCGGCATCACCGCAGCGTCAGCGGCGGCCGCCGCAGTACAAGCCGCTGTAGTCCTTCCGGTGAAGGGCGAGGTGGCGGATGTCGCTGTTCGTCCAGACGAAGTCGTCGGCGACCACGTCCAGTTCGCGGGCGAGCTCGACGAACCGTCACCGTTCGCGCCCACCAGGTCCGCCACCGAGCCGTCGGCGGCCTCGGCCGCGGCCCATTCTTGATCGCAGAATCGTCGGTGCCCGACTGCACCCGGACGGAGCCGCCGCCAAGCCGACGATGCCGGGCGGGTGCCTCCACGTGCACGGACTCGAGCGCCTGTCCCAAGTGGGGGGCGCCGTTCACGTACGGGACGGCTGTGGTGATGTGCAGGTCGTCCGTCGTGGGTTCCTCCGCGGCCGGGTGCCGTTGGGGGCACCAGTGGTCGCGTCGGGGCCGAAAGGATGTAGCCCACGAGTTTGGGCTTCATCGGCGTCGTCGAGCGCGCGGATCAGACCCGTGGGATGGGCGCTTCATCGAGGGGCAGCGCGGCGACGTCCAGCCCCGAGTATCGGGCCAGCTCATCGTCGTGTGCGAGCAGCTCCTATCAGTGCTGCCACGGCCGATCAGGCTGGAAGGTGTATGGCGAACGAGAGTTGGGCTTTGACATCGAACCTGAGTCCTTCCGCCGCGAATGACCGCGTTCCGAGCCGAAGATTCGGGACCATCCGCAGAGCAGATGTAGCGGTCGTATGGGGGCTACATCATGGGACGCCCGGCTACGCGCCAGCGGCTGCGATCCGGACGCGGTCCCGCGGGTGTCAGACTGCGGCGATCCGGACTGTCGTGCGGACGGCTGCCGCCGCTGCGGCGTCGCGCTCGCCGCGCCAGCGTTCCAGCCCGCCGGCGCGCTCCGCCCGCAGGAACTCGCCTGCGTACAGCAGCCAGACCCCGATCGCGGCCTCCACCGAGTCGACGGCGACCTGGTCGCGGGCGCGCAGCACCTCCCTGGCCGACGGCGGCAGCGACCCTGCGACTGCGGCCACGGTCTCGTCGGCCAGCGCCAGTATCGCCGCCGCGTGGCCTGCGCCCCACAGGTCGGGGGTCTCGTGCAGGCTGATTCTGATCCGCTCGGCGAGGCTGCTGACCCATGCCCCGTACTGGGAGGCCGGCGTGGCGGGATACCCGGCGCGTGCAGCCTCCAGCCATACCGGCAACCATGAGACGGCGATTCGTTGCGACTTCATGGGCGCTCCCCTCACGACCCTCGCACCTGGGCATGCAGTCTGCCACACGCGCTCTCCGCGGCCCCGCCCGCGGTCACGGCGCGCCCAGCCCGAGCCAGACCAGCGGGTCGACGAACGCCCCGGCCTGCCAGCCCGGGGTCCGGCGGACCTCGAAGTGCAGGTGCGGGGCACAGGTGCTCATGCCGCTGCACCCGATCGCGCCGAGCGGCTGCCCCGCCTCGAGGACTGCGCCCTGGGCGACGCCGGGCGCCAGCCCGGCGAGGTGGGCGTAGGAGCTGTAGAGGCCGTCGGCGTGCAGCAGGACGACCTCGAGCCCGAGCGGCCCCGAGGTGCTGATCCGGGCGACGACCCCTGTCCGGGCGGCAAGTACGGCCTGGCCGTAGTCGTTCCCGGCGCGCCGGTCGGCGTTGAGGTCGATCCCGGTGTGGTAGCCCAGCGCGTAGTGGATGCGCGGGGGGCGGTTGCCGAACCCGTTGGTGATGGGGTCCGGCGAGCGCACCGGCCACACGGCCCCGCCCCCGACGGGGGCGGCGTACCGCGCGGCGCCGGTGCGGATGCGCTGGATGTAGGCCGTGGTCTCGGGATAGGGGGGGACGCCGCGATAGCGTTCGACCGCGCCCCACCCTGCGTTGTACCCGGCCAGCGCAAGGTCGATCGGGTCCCCCGGCAGTCCTGAGCGCCTCGCCCCGCCCACCAGGCTGCACATGAACCTGCCCTGGGCGTCGATGGCGTCCGCGGGGTCGAACGGGGACGCCTGCCCGTCGCCGTCCGCATCGCGCCCCCAGGACGACCAGGTGCCCGGCATGAATTGGGCGATGCCCTGCGCGCCGGCGGGGGAGACGGCTGCGGGGTTCCAGCCCGACTCAGCCTCGAGCTGTGCCGCCAGCACTGCGGCCGGCAGCCCGGGGCACGCCTGCGCCGCCGACTGAACGGCGCCGTGGTACTCGCCGGGCACCGGCCCGGCTAGTAGGCCGGCGGCCGTGGTGGGGGCCGCGGTCGCGGCGGCCAGCACGACCAGGGACAGCGGGACCGCGACCACCGCGGCAGCCGCGGCGGCGGCGCCGGCGCCCAGGACCCCGGGGATCACAGCCCCCCCGCCGTCACTGGCCGGTGCGGCCCTCCGTTCGGGCATGGGTAAAGGCCTGCGCCAGTCTCGGCTGGGTGATGCCGAGGGCTCGTCCCCACGCCAAGGGGTCCGGCGGCAGGATTTCCCCGGCCTCCACCCGCGCCACGGTCCGGGCGCTGATCCCGAGCACCTCCGCAAGCGCCTCCACCGACTGCCGGCGGGAGCGGCGGATGGTGGCCAGCGTCGCGGTGTCGAAGTCCGGCACCACCACGTGCAGGGAGGTGGCGGGGACTCCCAGGAACTCTGCGAGCCGGTCGGCGACGAAGGTGTCGGCCGGCAACCGGTCGCCGTGCTCCCACTTCTTGACGGCGGACACGCTCACCCCGACCCCGTTGGCGACTTCTACCTGGGTCAGGCCGGCGCCCTCCCGCGCACGCCGCAGCGCGGCGCCGCGGTCCTGTGCCGTTCGCCGGCGCTCCCCGTCCTTCATCATCGGTCCACATCGTAGCCTCTCGCGCTCCTGCCGCCATCGCCCCGCGGCGCCTACTTGACGGCCACAGTTCCGGCGTGCATTGTGTACCCGACACAGTACCGGCAGGAGGTGTCTACCATCATGGCTACGGCCCCGGCAACCGCTCCGACCCGCCGCCGCCCGGCGCGCAACCCCCAACGCTCCGTGGTGGTGGCAGGCCACGGAGGGGCCGGGGCCACCACGGTGGCGCAGCTGCTGGGGCTGGCTGAGGCCCGTGCCGGGGAAGCCCCCGGCACGGGCCTCGTCGTCCTCGCGGCCCGCACCAACCTGCACGGCGCCGAGGCGCTGCGCCTGGCGCTCGCCGACCCCCCGCCCCGGCCGGTCCTTGTCGTGCTGACGGCCGACGCCCCGCTGCCCCGCGCCCCCGCGGTTTCGGCCGCGCTGCGCCTGCTTGCCGACCGGGTCGCCGAGGTCCATGAACTGCCGTACGTGCCCGCGTGGCGCTACGGCCCGGCGGGTGCCGCGTCTGCTTCGCGGGCCTGGCGCAAGGCTGCGGCGGCCCTCGTCGAGAGCCACCGCCGCTACACCGATCAAGGAGGAACAGCATGATTCTGGTCCAGTTGCTCGCGGCGCTGCCCGCGGAAATCGCAAACCCCCCCGCGTCGCCGCCGGAGGGCGTCGAGACCACGGTGAACACCCTGATCGGCTGGGGCAAGTGGATTGCCTTCGTGTGCGGGGTCGCGGGGATCATCGTCTCCGGGATCATGATGATGGTGGGCCGCCGCAACCGCAGCAGCCTGTCCGCGGACGGCGCGGTGGGCCTGCCGTGGGTCGTGGGCGGGCTATCGGCTGTGGTGTTGGCGGTCCCGCTCGTGAACAACCTGTTCGGCTAGCAGCGATGAGGACCCGTGCGCTCGCGGCCGGTGCTGCGCTGGCCGCGATATCGGCGGCGACGGCGGTAGTCGTGGCGGTCGCCGCAGGCGGCTCAGCGGGCGGGGCTGCGGCGCCGTCAGCCGATAGCCCGCCCCCTGCGGCTGCCCCGGCGGCTGCGGACGGAGAGCCCTCCGCGCCGGCCAGCACCGCTGCGGTCGAATGGGTCCGGGGGCCCTGGCCGGCAGTGGATCTGGGCGGCAGCCCCCTGCTAGTCCCCGTCGCGGCCGATGGCCCCCTGGTCGACCACGGCGGCGGGTGGAAGTCGGGGTACGAGCCGACGGCGGCCGGCGCGGCTGTCGCGGCGCTGCGCCACGGCGCGTACCTGGCGGCCGCGCCGCCGGCGCTGAGGCCGGCAGTGGAGGCCGCGTCGCTGACGCCCGCGGGTGCGCAGGCCTACAAGGCACCTCTGGGGCCTGATGCGTTCAACGCCGCCCCGGACTGGGCCGTACCGCCCGCGGTCCTCGCATCGGCACCGCCGGGCACGACGGTCGTGGTGGGCGCGGTCGCCGACCTCGGCCAGAGCGCCGACGGCCCGGCCGCTGCGGTGGACGTGTACCTGGTGACCACCCCTCCCGGGCCCGTGCCCCGGATAGTCACCGTTCGAGCCACCTATCGCATGGTGTACGGCGGCGGCGAGTGGCGGATGGACGCCCCGCGGGCCGAGGACGCCCCGGCGGCGGTCGCCGCCCCTCCGGCCTCGTTCACCGTTCCGGGTCCCCCGCCGGAGGCCTTGGCATGAACTGCCCGAACTGGGTGCCGACGTGTCTGGCGGGGGACACCGTGGCGTCCGCAGCAGCCGACGCCGCCGGCACTGCGGCCGGAGGCTTCGTCCAGGACGCCGTCGTCTCAGTCGCGACCGGGATCTACGAGGCGTTCCTGGCGATGTTCGCCTGGTCAATCGCGCTGTGGACCGAGTTCAGCCCCTCCCCGGCCGACTTCCTGGCCCGCATCGACGCCGGCGCGAAGGAGACCGTGGCGCTGCTCGCCTCCGCGATCCTCGTGCTGGTCCTGATCTCTTCGGCGATCCAGGTGATGTGGCGCCGGGACGGCGCCGTGCTGGCCGACGCCGCAGTCGGGGTGTTCAAGATGGTGCTGGTCGTCGCAGCGGGCACTGCCGTTGTCCTCACGATGTGGCAGCTCTCGGAGGAGCTGACCGACCGGCTCAAGCCCGATTCCTCCACAATCGACGCCGCGACCGGCGTCTCGGTGTTCGCGATCGCCCCCGGCATCGGGATGTGGCTGCCGCTGCTGCTGCTGCTGCTGTCCGTGGTCGGCGTGTTCCTCAGCCTGGGCATGGTGCTGCTCATGGCGTTCCGCACGGCCAGCATCGCCATCCTGGCCCTGCTGCTGCCGGTCGCCGCAGCCGGGTCGCCGGGCACATCGACAAGGGCGTGGCTGCCCAAGGTCGTCGGGTGGCTGACGGCGCTGATCTTCCTGCGCCCGATGATCGCGTTGATCTACCGGATCGGGCTCGGATGGATGGCCGGCGGCACCGCCGCGCCCGATGCCGCGCTGGCCGGGCCCGAAGGGCAGGCGTGGGCCTCCGCCGACAGCGCCGGCGGCACGGTCGCCTCGGTGGTCGTCGGGATGATGACGATGCTGGTGGCGATGTTCGCCCTGCCGTCCCTGCTGCGCCTGTTCACCTGGATGTTCGGCGGCGGCCCCGGCGGCGGAGGCGCAGGGCTGGCAGCTGCCGGTCTGGCGGCCAACGCGGGGATGGCCAGGGGCCGGCTCAGCGCCGCGAGGCAGGCGGCAAGCACCGCCGGCGACCTGGGGCCCTCCGGCGGCGGGGTCGGCCGGCCCTCCGGGGCCGCTCCATCCGCCGGAGGTGGCCCCGGAGGGTCTCCCGCCGGCGGCAGTCTCGCGGTCGGATCCGGCGCCTCTCCCTCCGCCGCATCATCGGCGGCCGCCGGTTCCGCGCTCCCCGGCGCGGGCGCTGCGGCTGGGGCCGCAGCCGGTGGCGGAGCTGCTGCGGCCGGCGGCAGCGCGGCGGTCGGGCCCGCCGCCGCGACCGGGGGCGGCGGTGCTGCTGTCGCGGCCGGCACCGCCGCCGCGGGGCCGGTGGGAGCCGCGGTGGGGGCCGCGGTGGCGGTCGGGAAGGTCGCCGTCAAGGCCAGCAAGGACGCTGTGGACAAGGGGACAGGGGCGGACGGATGACGGATGCGCGGATGTACGGCGGCTGGCGAGAGCGCAAGGGGTTCGGCGTCGCCGGGATGGATGGCCGCCGCACGGCTGTGGCGATGGGCGGGCTGGTGTTGGCGCTGCTGCTGGGCATGGTCTCCAGCAGCGCGCTTATGGTCGCCGTCCCGGTCCTCGCGGCCACCGCGGCGATCGCGCTGGGCTCCGTCCGCGGGGAGCCGGTGCTGGACCTGGCCATGCGCCACTTCGCCTGGCGCCGGGCGAGGCGGGCCGGGTGGACCTCGCACAGGGCCGGCCAGGGCCGACCGGACGGGGCGGCCTGGACGCTCCCGGGGCCGCTGGCCGGGACGGTGCTCCTGACCGCCGCGGACGAGGCCGGGCGGCAGTGGGGCTGCGTGTGGGACCGCCGCTCGGGCCGGCTGACGGCGACCGTTCTGGTGGCCGCGACCACGCCGTGGCTGGCAGACCCTCAGCAGACCGACGCCTGGATCTCCAGCTGGCACACCTGGCTCGCCAAGCTCGGGTTCGCGCCGATGGTCCGGCACATCGCCGTCACCGTGGAGACCGCCCCCGCCGACCCCGCCGTGCTCGCGGCCGCGGTGCGGCCCCGGATCGACCCGGCGGCGCCGCGGGTGGCCCGGGACCTGGTGGAGGAGCTGGCGGAGCTCGCCGCGGCCGACTCGGTGCGGGTCGCGACCAGGGTGTCGGTCACGATCGACCCGGCCCGCTCGGTGGTGCCGCTGCCCACGATCGAGGAGCAGGTCGCCGAGTTCAGCCGGCTGCTGGCGGGGCTGCAGACGACCCTCGGCCGCAGCGGCGTCTCGGTGCTGCGGCGGGCGACCGACGCCGACATCATCGGATGGGTGCGGTCCGCGTTCGACCCGGCCGCCGGCAGCACGGCGCCCGCGGGCGCCGTCTGGGCCGACGCGAGGCCGGTGGCGGCGGAGGAGCGCTGGGACAGCTACCGCGCCGACAGCGGCACGTCGGTCAGCTGGGGCTGGGACGAGGCGCCCCGCCAGGCCGTGCCCGCCGATGTGCTGGCCAGGCTGCTCGCCCCGGGCAGATTCCCGCGGCGGGTCACACTGCTCATCACCCCGACCCCGGCCGCGGAGGCTGCGCACGAGCTGGAGATGCAGGCGCAGGCAGCGGTGTTCCGCTCCCAGGTGCGTCGGAAGTCCGGCCGCGACGAGACCGCCCGCGACGCCGCGGACCGGCAGCTGGCGCTGCAGGCCGCCGAGGAGGAGGCCCGGGGCGCCGGACTGGTGGACGTGCAGGTGTACGTGACTGCGACGGCCACCGACCCGTCGCAGCTGCTGGCCGCCGCCGCGGACACCGAGCACCGCGCCGAGGAGTCCCGCACCCGGCTGCGCCGCCTCTACGGAGGCCAGGCCGTCGGGTTCGCCGCCGGCCTGTCCTGCGGAGTGAAGCCGGAACTGCTGAGGGGGCGCTGATGCCAACCGATCCGCGCGCCTCGGAGTTCGGTGTCGTCGCGCCGCGGCTGGGGTGGCGCGGCCCCGGCGGCGGGAGGGCTGCTTGGGCGAAGCCCGCCCGTACCTACGCGGCCACCACCGTCCAGGCCGCCGGACTGTTCCCGTTCCTCGCCGGCTCCGGCAGCCCTACGACGGGCGTGCCGCTGGGGCGGCATCTGCTGTGGGGGGAGCCGGTGTGCTGCGACCCCTTCGCCTGGATGGAGGCAGGGCTGACCACCAACACCGGCATGTTCCTGCTGGGCCAGCCCGGCGTCGGCAAGTCCGCGGCCGCCAAGCGCCTGACGATGGGTATGGCCGCGTTCGGGGTGCGCCCGATCATCCTGGGCGACACCAAGGGGGAGCACACTCCGGTGATCGGGGCGCTGGGCGGGCAGATCATCAGGGTGGGCCGCGGGCTGGACCGGATCAACCCGCTCGACGCCGGGCCGCTGGGCCGCACCTTGCACCGCCTGCCCGAGGCGCAGGCCGCGTCCGTGGCCCTGGAGGTGCGCGGCCGGCGCCTCACCTCGCTGCTGGCGCTGTGCGCGCTGATCCGCGGGCCGAAGGGCCACGCCGTCAGCAACGGCGAGGAGGTGCTGCTGGGCCGTGCGGTGGACCTGCTCTCCCAGGACCTGGGCCGCGCCCCCGACCCTACGGTCCCCGACGTCCTGGCCATCCTGCGCGACGCACCGCAGGCGCTGGTCGATGCGGCGGAGGCGCGCACCCGCAGGGACTACGACGCGGCCACCACCGAGCTGCGCCGGACCCTGAACCTGCTGCTGGAGGGGTCCCTGAAGGGCGTGTTCGACGGACCCACGACCACCCCGCTGGACCTGGGCGCTCCGGGCATCAGCGTGGACATCTCGGCCACCGCGGCGGCGGGGGACACGCTGGTGGCGGCCGCGATGCTGTCCACCTGGGCGTTCGGATTCTCCTCGGTCGACGCCGCCGCAGTGCTCGCCGACGCCGGGCTGGCCCGCCCTCGCCGGCACCTGATGGTGATGGACGAGCTGTGGCGCGCGCTGCGCGGCGCCGCCGGCCTGGTCGAGCACGCCGACGCGCTCACGCGGCTCAACCGGTCCCGCGGGATCGCCAGCCTGATGGTCACCCACTCCATGGCCGATCTGGAGGCGCTGCCGACGCCCGAGGACGTCGCCAAGGCCCGCGGCTTCGTGGAGCGCTCAGCCATCGTCGTCCTGGGCGGCCTTCCGCCGCGGGAGTTGACCGCCGTCAGCCGGGTGGTGCCGCTCAGCGAATCGGAGGCCGACCTCGTCGCAGGCTGGTCCTCCGCGGAGTCCTGGCAGCCGGGCGCGCGCCACCCCGGCCGCGGCAACTACCTCATCAAGACGGGGCACCGGCCCGGCCTGCCGGTCGGGATGGCGCTGGCGCCGTCCGAGGCTGCGATGTACGACACCGACCGCCGGGCGCGCGGGGAGGTCGCATGAGGCCGGGGATTCTCGGGCCGCGCGCCGGGCTGCCCCCGGAGGCGGCCACACCGCTGACCGTCATCGCGCTGCTGTGGGGCGGGCTGGCCATCGCCGGCGTTCTCTGGCTGTGCGGCGCCGCCTCCGGCTGGCTGGCCACCGGCGTCTGGTCCCCGCCGCCGTTCTCGTTCGACACGGCCGCGGCGGTGGTCGAGGTGGGTGCGCCGCAGACCTTCGGCGCACCGCCCGTCCCGCTGTTCGGCGCGTGGATCGCCGCGGGTGTCGGGCTGTGCGTTGCCGCGGGCCTCTGGTACGCCCGCGGCGGGCTGCGGCCCCCTGCCGACGATCCCCTGCGGTCTATGGCCCGCCCGTCCGACGTGGCGACCATGACGCCCAAGGGCGCTTCTGCGCGGGCTCGGGAGCTGCGGCCATCCCTGCGATCCGCCAAGGCCGCCGACCCAGACGAGCACGGGGTCGCCGTGGGGGAGCTGCTGCCCGCCGGCGTGCTGCTGCGGTCCTCCTGGGAGGACGTGATGTTG
The DNA here is from genome assembly GCA_964510455.1 of uncultured Actinomycetes bacterium. Lineage (GTDB taxonomy): Bacteria > Actinomycetota > Actinomycetes > S36-B12 > CAVXYG01. The sequence continues at coordinate 33,027 of CAZECO010000001.1, read as the reverse complement.
GCGATCATGGCCCCGCGGGCCGGCAAGACCACGTCGCTGGCGGTGCCGATGGTGCTGTCCGCGCCCGGCCCGGTGATCGCCACCAGCAACAAGGCCGACCTGGTCGCCGCGACCGAGGAGATCCGCGCCCTCGCCGGCACCTGCTGGGTGTTCGACCCGCAGGGGATCGCCCGCACCCCCCGGAGGTTCACGTTCAACCCGCTGTCGTTCGTCCGCGAGGTCACCGACGCCGACCGCCTGGCGCAGCACTTCGTCCAGGAGCTCTCCGACGACGCTAAGAGCCAGGACTTCTGGGCCAAGGCGGCGGCGGACCTGCTGGGCTCGCTGCTGATGGCGGCAGCGGTCTCGGGGCGGGATCTGGCCGCGGTCTACAAGTGGCTCAACGACTCGGCGTCCCGAATCCCGGTGGATCTGCTGCGCAAACACGACCAGCTTGAGCTGGCGGCGGGTCTGGAGGGCCGCCAGTCCGGGGCTGTGGAGACCCGTGAGGGCATCTACGAAACCGCGCGCACCGCTGCACAGTCGCTGCGCGACCCGCGCATCATGGCCTGGGTCACCCCCGACCCCTCCCTGCCCGCGTTCGACCCGCGCACCTTCGCCGGCTCCACCGACACCGTGTACGCGATGAGCAAGGACGGCGGCGGGTCGGCGGCGCCTCTGGTTGCCGCCCTGGTCGACGCGGCGCAGCGGGCGGGGCAGAACGCCGCCGAGGCCTCCGCGGGTCGCCTGGACCCGCCGATGGTGCTGGTGCTGGACGAGGCGGCCAACGTCGCCAAGATCAAGGACCTGCCCGCCCTTTACAGCCACCTGGGCTCCCGGGGGCTGATGGTGGCGACCATCCTGCAGTCGTACCGGCAGGGTGTGCGGGTCTGGGGCGAGGACGGCATGGGCACCCTGTGGTCGGCCGCCACCATCAAGCTGATCGGCGCCGGGATCGACGACCCGAAGCTCGCCGAGGACGTCTCCAAACTCGTCGGCGACCACGACGTCATGGTCCGCTCGACCACCCACGGCCGAGACAGCAGCCACCAGGTTTCGCTACGCCGGCAGCGCATCCTGCCGCCGGAGGCCGTCCGGGCGCTGCCGCGCGGCCGCGCGATCTTGCTGGTCACCGGGGTCCGCGGCGCGATGCTTCGGCTCAGGCCCTGGTACAGCGGCCCCCGGGCGGGCCAGATCACTGCAGCGCTGAAGAGGGCGGAGAGCCAGATCACCGCCCGGGCCCGGGCCGAACAGGAGGGAGTCGCATGACGCCGGATGAGCAGCTGCAGCGGATCGAGGCGCTCGAATCGGCGCTGGCAACCGCAGTGGAGGAGCACGAGCAGGCGCGCGACCTCGCCGAGCAGCTGCAGGTCATGGTCGCCAAGATGGCGGCCCGGCCCCCCGCCCCTGCGGCGGCCGCCGCTGCGCCCGGGCTGGACGACTGGGTGCACGGCTGGCTGTGCCCGCACACGGAGCGCTCGACGGGCACCCGCTACCGCTGGTGCGTCCGCTGGCCCGAGCACCCCGAGGCGCTCATGCGCCTGGAAACGATGCACCTGGACTACGCACGCGCGTTGCGCGACCCGAAGCTTGGCCTGGCGGCCTTCCTGCGGAACTCGCTGGACCACCACCTGCCGCGGCTGATGGCCGCAGACGGACCGTTCGCCGGCTGCGACCGGGACCGCCACGAGGAGCCTGCGCGGCTGCCGGCCGCCCCGGACCTCGACATCTTCCAGCACGGCCGCGTCCGGTCGCCCGCAGACACAATGTAAGCCCTGGTCTAGTTCTCTAGACATCTAGTCGTCTAGTGGTTAGCGTTCCGTTCATGGACGACAAGACAGCGCGGGGACCGCGCCGCCGCAGCGGGGCGATGACCCCGGAGAAGCGCGAGGAGTGGCTGCAGCAGCAGAAGCTGCGGGAGGACCGCGCCCGCAGCGCGCTCGCCGACGGGGTCGCCCGCCTGGCCGACCGCCAGGGGTGGAGGACATGGCTCCGGTTCTCCGCCCGGTTCCCGAAGTACAGCTTCGCCAACCAGTTGCTGGTGGCCTCCCAGCTGCCGACCGCCTCTTTGGTGATGGCGGCCTCGGAGTGGCGGCAGGTCGGCCGGTACCCCGCGGCGGGGTCCACGGCGCTGCGCATCTGGGCCCCCCGCCGGGTGCCGAAGGTGCAGCCGGACGAGAAGCAGGGCGAGCAGCAGGGCGAGCAGGACCGCATGCGGTTCGTCCTGGTGCCGGTGTTCGATGTGTCGCAGACCGCGGGGGAGTCGCTGCCCGAGCAGCCGGCCCCGGTCCCGCCGCCGGCGGGGCTGGCCCCCGCGGGCATGTGGGAGGCGCTGAGCGCCTTCGCCGCGGACCGGGGCTACGCAGTCTCGCTCGCGCCGACCGGCGGTCCCGATGGGCTGACCGACACGGCCCGCAGGTCCATCGTGGTGGACCCGGGCGCCTCGGACCTGGCGCAGACCCTGACCCTCGCCCACGAGATCGGGCACATGGCGCTGCACGCCGACGCAGAAGGGTCCGCCCACCGCCGCGGCATCCTCGAGATCGAGGCCGAGTCGGTAGCATTCGCCGTCGCCGCCGCATACGGCATCGAGGATGCCAGCGAGTGGCACTTCGACTACCTCGCGAACTGGGCCGCCGCGCTCCCCGGCGGCCAGGACGCCGCAGCAGCAGCCCTCAAAGCGGTCCACGGGACCGCCGAACGGGTGCTCGGCGTCACCCGCCCGCTGCTGGAGCACCTGCACGAGGCGGGCGTCGGCCACGCGGCCCCGGACCGCGTCCCGGTCCCCCCGCCGCCCCACGTCACAGTTGCGAGCACACGGTGAGCCGCCTGCCCGCCGCCGCCGGCGCGCAGTCGTTCCTGGCGGGGCTGCCGCCCATGCTCGGCTACCGGCCCGGCGGCCTGAGCACCATCACGCTGCTCGACGACACGGGCAAGGTGCTCACCACCGTCATCGCCGACCATATGGAGGGGCAGGACGCGCAATCGTGCGCGGCGGCGCTCGCCCTCGCGTTCGCCCCCGACCTGCCCGCTGCCGCCCGCGTGGTGGCCGCGGCCTGGGACGACGGCCCGACCACCAGCCCGCTCGCCGCCATGCGGGAGGCGCATCGGCTGCGCCGGGCCATCGAGGCCGCCGCGGCGGAGCTGGACCCGGCCCCCTCCGTCGAGGTGTTCTCCATCGCCGGGAATCTGGCCGCCTCGGCGTCAGGGCTGCACCACTACGAGCCGCTGCCCGGCGGGGCGGATGCATTCGCCGCCGCCTCGCTGCTGCTGTACGGGCGACCGGCGCCGTCCCCCCGGGACGTGGTGCAGATCCTGGCGCCCCGGCCCGGCCCGCTGCGCGACGCGATCGCCGACGCGATGCGGCACGTCCACGCCGTGGAGTCCGCCCTCGCCCTGCCCGCCCCCGCCCTGTGGCGGCGCACAGCCGTTCGCGAAACCATGGCTCGGCTCACCGACCCGCAGCCGTGGCAGGGCGCGGACGCCGCGGCGGCCCTGCTGTCGCTGTCCGACCAGCGGGTGCTGGACGCCGTTGTGACCGCCACCCGCGCCGCCGCCCCCAACTCCCTGGCCGCCGCCCCGGACCCCTCGCTCCTCACCGACCTGGCGGTACAGGCTCCGCCCGACCTCATGGAGGGGCCCGCCGCGGTGCTGGCCGCGTACCGCGCTTCGATCGGGCACGACAGCCGCCCGTTCGCAGCCGCCTTCGCGCAGCTCGACGTCCGCGGCGCGATCCGGGGGAGATCCTCCGCGACCGGCGCGCTGACGGTGCTGGCCGACCGGCCGGGCGTGCCCAGGCCTGGCGCCGACGACCTCCCCAGCTTCGTCGCAGGCCGCGGGGCGTACCCGGACCCCTACGCCGGCGGCTACGAGGTCGAGTCCGACCCCGATCCGCTGCTCTACAGCACCGACGACGCCTGGTACGGCGGCACCGCCGGACCTGCCCGATGAACCCAATGAAGAGGAGGAACCGATGACGACCCCTGAGAACAGCCCGGCCCCTGCCGCGCCGCGGTCGGTGGCGGCGCTGGAGGCCGCGCTCGCCGATCCGCCGCGACATGCCGAGTACCTGGCCGCCGCCTGCAACGACCGGGGGCTGCGCGATGCGCTGCTGATGTTGGCGGGCCGCGCAGGGGACTGGACCGGTCTGCGGCAGGCTGCCGCTGGCGCCGGCCTGGAGGCCGTCGCGACCGGCGAGCACTCCGTGTACGGCCCGCTGACGGTGCTGGGCGTCGCCCGCTGGATGTCCCCGGGCGGGCAGCGCGACCCCGAGGTCCCCCTCATGTGGGCCACCGTCCCCGAGACCGACCCGGCGGTCCGGCTCGCGTACCTGTCCGGGCGCCTGCACGCCCGGGGCTTCCCGCCGAGCGCGGCGGCCGACCGCTTCGCGCACCTGGACCCCCAGGCCTGTGTCGCGTTCCTCTCGCCGCCGGCGGGCCGCCCGGCAGCGCCGCCCCCGCACATGATCACGGACTGGTTCGCGATGGATGCGCCGTTGAACCAGCCGGCCGTCGAGGACCCGCTGCTCGTCGACGGCACGGCCGACCTCGACCTGCCGCCGGCCAGATCCCGATGAACGAGCAGCACGCCCGACCAGGACCACCCGGTTCGCACCGCCCGACAGAGAGAGGGAGCTCGAGATGGACAGGATGACCAGGAGCGAGGAGTACCTGCGCAGCGCGCTGCACCGGCCCGAGGACGACCCCGCCGGGGTCGCCCGGGTCATGAACGACCGTGGGCTGCGCGACGGCCTGGTGGTGCTCGCTTGCCGCAGCCGCGACTGGGGCGCGCTGGCCGCCGCGGCGCAGCTCGCCGGCAGGCACGCCGCCGCGACGGGGGGGCACTCTGTGTACGGCCCGCTGACCGTGCTGGGCGTCGCCCGCTGGATGTCCCCGGGCGGGGAGCGCGACCCCGAGGTCCCCCTCATATGGGCCGCCGTCCCCGAGGACGACCCGGCGCACCGGATGGCATTGCTCGCCAGCCGGGTCCACGGGCAGGACAGCGACGGCGAGATGAGGGACGACTGGGCCGTACGCCTGGCGGCCATCGACATCAGGCAGTGCCTGGCCTTCAGGTCCGCCGCCGCCCCCGCCTCCGCGGCTCCGCTGCCGCCTGCCGTCGAGCGCTGGTTGTCTGGCGCCTCCATTCCGCCGTCCGCGGACGATCCGTTGGCCGCCGCCGGCGTCCCACTCCTGCGGTTCGGACCTGAACCCGAGACGTCGCGGTGAGCGCGGCTGACCTGCTGCTGCCGGCGGGCATCGACCGGGCGGTGTGCGCGGACCACGAACGCTTCGACCCGGACTGGTGGTTCTCTCCCCGCCGCCGCGACCGGGAGCGCGTCAAGGCGATCTGCCTGCAGTGCCCGGCGAGGAAGGCCTGCCGGTCCTACGCGATGGCGCGCCACCCACAGCACGGCATCTGGGCCGCCACGACCCGCGACGAGCGGGCGCGGGAGCTGCGCCGCGGCGCCGCGGTGAGCGGGCGAGGCGCGCCATGACCGGCGGCACGCTGCTGCCGGCGCTCCTGGTCAGGTCGCCCGAGGCTCTGCTGCACACGCTGGACCGGCTCGGCGCATCGCCGCGCGACGGTGCCGTTCTGGTCCTGGTGAGCAGCTCAAACCCGTCCCGTCCGGCCCGGGTGGCCGCGGTGGCCGCCGTTGAGTCGGGGTTCGCGTGGCTGGACAGCAGCCGGGTCGTCGCAGAGTCGATGGCGGCCGCCCGACCCCGCCCCGACCGCGCCGTGGTCGTCGGCTACGGGGCCGACGCGGTGTACGCCCGTCTCCTGGCGCAGGAGGCGGTGGCCGCCGGGCTCGACCTGCTGGATGTGCTGGAGGTGCGCGCCGGCAGGTGGCGCAGCACGGTCTGCACCGATCCCGCCTGCTGCCCGGTCGAGGGTAGGGAGCTGCTGCGCGACCCGTTCCTCGACGACGACCTGGACCATTTCCTCGGCGGCCCGCCGCAGGCGGACCGCGATGACCCGTCCGACACGCTCAGCGCTGGGTTCCTGCCGCCATCGTCCAGCGACGAGGGGCCAGTGCGATGACCGACCGCGGATGGGTGGCCCTCGACGTGCTCGCCGGACTGCCCGAAGTCCTGACCTGCCGGTTCGTCTATGAGCATCTGGGGAGCATCGAGGTCGTCGCCCCGGACCAGGCCCGGCAGCAGCTGGAGGAGGTCAACTGGTTCGACGACGAAGATCTGCTCAGGTCCGCCCCGCGGGCGGTGTGGCAGATGATGGCCGACCGGTTCACCGAGACGCCAGGCCTGTGGCTGGCGCACCACCCCGACCTCGGAATGCTCGAGGGCGAATGCCTCGACGGCCGGGTCATGGTCGAGGCGAACCTGCTGGACCCGTCGCACCGGACCCCCGAGCAGGAGCGCCACCTCGCGCGCCTGGGCCACTTCCTGGCCATCTTCGGCAGCCCGCCCGGCGGGCTCGAGGATCCGGTGCCGGCCGCCGCCGACCCGCTGGCCTCCCCGGCCGAGGAACCGCAGGCCGCAGCCCAGGGCGGAGGTGCGCGACCATGACCATCGAAGGCTCCCAGCCGATCCACGCGCGCGCCATCGGCACCGCGCACATCGTGGACTCCCATCTGGTCGGCAACTTCGGCGGCCCCCCGATCACGGTCGCGAACTCGCTGGTCCGGGACTCCTCGGTGTACGGCGAAGCGTCGATCAGCGGCGGCGCGCAGGTCGTCGGCAGCCTGCTTATCGGCCCGATCGAGGTCGTCGGCGGGCTCGTGAAGCAGAGCGTCGTGCTCCCCGGCCGGCAGCCGGTGCACCTGCGCGGATGCGCGCTGGCCGAGTGCAGCGTCGCCGGCGGCGACGCTGCCATCCTCATCGCCGGCGGCAGCCTGTACCGCACCCGGGCCGTCGCCGGCGCCCAGATCACCGGCGACCCTCAGATCCGGAAGAGCCTGGTTGCCGGGTCGGTAGCGGGCGCGGCGCGCATCAGCGAATCCATCGTCGAGGCCGGCGCCGTCGTCTGCGGCCGGGCATCGGTCGTCGGCACGACCGTCCCCGCCGGCGCGCACATAAACGGCGTCGCGGACGTGCGCTGCGGCGACCACCTGCGGCTGGTCGATGGGCCGGGCGGCCCGGTCACGGTGTACCGCACCCGCACCCGCACCCGCTCCGGCGCGGCCGGGATCGGCCACGGGCTGCTGTCTGCCGCCCAGGACCTGGCCGCCGTGCGGGCCGCCGCGGCCGCGGTCGAATCAGACCCCGGCGCGGCCTCCGACCCCGACCCGCTCTACGGCGACGGCCCCGCCCGCGTCGACCAGATGGAAGGACCGCTGCGATGACCCCGGCCACCCCTGAATTCGTGCAGGTGCCCCCCCGCGACCTGACCACCACCAAGAACGTCCGTACCGACCTGCGCCTCGACAAGGCGTTCCTCGCCAGCATCAAGCGCCACGGCGTGCTGGTGCCCATCGTCGCCACCCGCGGCGAGGACGGCGCCCTGGCCATCGCGTACGGCCACCGCCGCGCCGCCGCGGCCGCGCAGCTCGGCTTGGCCTCGGTGCCCGTGATGGTGGTCGCCGACCCCGGCGAGGCGACCCGGCTGGCCGCGCAGATCGTCGAGAACGAGCGCCGCGCGAGCCTGACCCTGGCCGACCAGGTCGCCGCCCACGAGCAGCTCGCAGCCCTCGGCGTCCCCCTGGCCCAGGCGGCGCGGGACACCGGCGCCAGCTCCGGCGAGGTGCGGGCCATGCGCCGCCTGGGCGGGACCGCCCCCGAGCGGTTGGAGCAGCTCGACCTGCCCACGGCTCTGGTCATCGACGAGTTCGACGACGAGGAGACCCGCGCCCAGCTGCTCGAAGTGTTCGAGTCCCGCGGCCGGGACCAGATGCTGCGCGACGCCCAGATGCTGCGCGACGAGGCCGAACTGGCCGCTGCGGTGGCCGCCGAGGCGGACGCCTGGCGGGCGCGCGGCTACAAGGTCGCCGCCGACGACCGTCCCAACGATCTGGGGTGGGTCCCGCTGTACCAGCTGCGACCCACTGCCGACGGCGGGAGGCTGGAACCGGAAGACCACGCTGACTGCCCCGGCCGGGCGGTCAGCATCCGCGGGTGGAGGCCCGAGAGCCTCACGGTCACCGAGCACTGCACCGACCCGACCGCCAACGGGCACGTCCTTCCGGGGTGGATGGTCGGCCGGAAGGCCGCCGAGAGCCAGGGCGCGCCCGATCCCGCCGTCGCCGACGCGCTGCGCCGGAAGGAGCGGGCGGAGGTGATCGCCAACAACAAGGCCTGGCGGGCGGCCGAGCCGGTGCGGCGCCAGCATGTGGGGGAGTGGTTGGCGCGCGCGAAACCGACCCCGGCCATCGCCCGGTGGATCGCTGGCGAGCTGCTAGGCACCGGGCTGGGGCCGCAGCGGGCCGACGTCGGCCTTGGCCTGCGCGACGACCTGCTGTGGGCGGGCGACGTACTGCAGAACGTGAAGGCCCACAAGCCCTCATCCCCGCTGCTCGACATGGGCCGTCTCACCGTCAACCCCGACGCCTCCCAGCCCCGCGCGGTCGCGGCGATCCTCGCCATTGTGCTGGCGGCCCGGGAGCTGGACACCTCGACCGACTCCTGGCGGTCCCCGATGAAGGGCGGACCCACCGCTCGGTACTTCGACTTCCTCGCCGAGCACACCGGATACCGCCTCGGCGACGTCGAACGGCTCGCTGCCGGCCAGCAGCCGGGAGCCGACCAGGAATCCCAGGAAGCGCAGGACGGGCAGGAGGCGCGGCACGCCGACCCCCTGGCGGGCGGCGACCCCGCAGCCGACCCGCTCGCGGAACCGATGGAGCACGCCGACGCCCAGACGCCGAGTATGGGTCGGGGATGACCGCCGCCGCCATAGAGGAGGTCCTGGCCAGGGCCGCGACGCTGATGCGGCAGGAGGCCTCCGCCCTGGCCTCATCGCCGGCTAGACTAGGTTGCTAGAACCCTAGTTCTATCGGAGGCCGGACATGGCAAAGAGCAACGACCCTGTCCTGTTCGCCAAACTCGACCCGGCCACGAACACCCTGCTTCAGCTGGCCATCGACGTCGCAAACGCGACCCACGGCCCGGCAAAATTGAACCGGACGAGCGCGGCCGCTGCCGCAGTCGAGCTGTGGGTAGAGGATGTCCTGAAGCATTCTCCCGATCTAGCGGCGGACATCCTCCGGATCACCCTGCTGTCCAAGGACTCCGCCGAGGTCCAGCGGGTCGCAGAGAAGCTGCGGAACATGGACCTAGTGGGAATCGCCGATGCCGCAATAGTCGATCGGGCCGACGGCCAGGCGCAGGCGGCACCGCGCCGCACCTGATCCGACTGCGCTCCGGCAATGCGCGGCAGTCCCAGGAGCCGCCCGGCCTCGGCGCGCAAGGCCGCCGGCCCGGCCGGCCCGCGAGGTCGGCCTTCTGCATCTGTCCGTCAGCGCTGACGCCCCGGGGGGTCCGCTCCGGGCAGGTCGGAAGCGTCACGGAGCGGGTCGGGTTCGCCCGGCCGCGCATCGCGGAGGCCAGCGCCGCCGGCGACTGTCCAGCCGGGCCGCGGGAGCCAGGAGGCGTCCAGCTGTCGCCGCGTGGTTTCGCCCAGGGCCTCCAGCCGAGCGGGGAGGACGGTGAGCAGCTCGTCGCGCCCCGCCGCCGCGGGGACGGCGGCGACCGCGTCGCGGACGGCGTCCGGCAGGCGGTCGGCCAGTTCGCGGACCCAGTCGCGGACCTGCTCGCGGGGCAGCTTGGCGATGTCGGCGAACCGGTCCCAGTTGCTGCCGCGGACCCGCCCGAACTGCCGCTCCCCTCCGATGGACATGGCCCCGCTCGGGTAGCGCAGCGAACCGCCCTCGGCGAGGGTCAGCCCGGAGGCGACGTCGTACAGCGGCGCGAGCTGGTGCCGGTCGCCCAGCAGGAGCACCGCGTAGTTCTTGGCGTGCGCGTCGGGGGCGCCCAGCATCTGGTTGAGCACGACGGCCCTGGCGAAGTCCTCGACCGCCCCCGGCTGGCAGGCGTCGCGCAGCAGGGTCGAGATGGCCGCCACCCCGGGGCCGCCGTCGGACTCGTACTTGCGGGCCGGGTCGACCGCGAGCGCCTGGCACAGGTCCTCCTGGTGCGCCCGCAGCACCCGGCCGCCGGCCGCGGCTATCCGGTCGAACCGTTGGACCACGATCGCGGGCTGGCCGTCGAACTCGTGGTACTGCGTCGCCGCGGTGCGCACCCCGACCGCGGCCGCGGCCCGCATGCAGACGTGCTCGATGAGCGCCTGGCCGCGGATGCCGGCGATCCCGGGCTTGACGATGTGCGTCGACGGCTCCGCGCCCCACGGGACGCCCCACCGGCCCTGGTCCAGCCGGCGCAGCGCGATCTTGCCCTGCGCGCCGGCCAGCGACCAGTGCTCCCCAGCCGTGTGCCACGCGGCGGGGTCGTCGACCAGCGTGCGCAGCCGGTCTCCCACCGCCCGCTCGTCGACCTCCCTGACACCGCCGGTGGGCGCCTCCTGGCCCCATGAGCCCTCGCTGACGTACAGCGCCGCCCCCGGAGCGTCGTGCCCGATGGCCTCGACCATCCCGAAGACGTCCCCCGGGCGCACGCCGAATTGGCGGCCCCACCGCGAGAGCACCTCCGGGTTGTCGGGCAGCAGCCCGCGCAGGAAGTTCAGCACCGCCCGGTTGCCGTGCCGCGCCCTGCCGCGGACAGGCATCGACAGCGACAGCGGGGTCGCCGCCGGCCATGCCGCGTAGTCGCGGTCGTAGACGAACGCCAGCGACCCGCCGCCGCGGGACAGGGTCCCCGCCAGGGACTCGTAGAGGATGACGTCCAGCCGCTGGGTGAGCGGACTCACAGTTGGCGCCTGATCTCCGCAACGAGGCCGGCGGACGGTCCGGCGTCGGGGACTCCCGCGGGCGCGTCCACGATCTCGACGGCCCGGCCCAAGGCAGCCAGGACGGCCAGCAGCCGGCTGATCTCCTCGTGCGGCGCGCCCAGCTTCTCCAGCCGGGCGACGTACTTCCGGGAAACGCCGGCGCGGGCCGCCACCTCCGCCTGGGTCAGGCCGGCGGCCTCGCGGTCCCGGCCGACCTGTGCCGCCAGAGCGTAGGGAGTGGTGATGGGAACGGACATGAATGTAACCCTACAGGGACATTTGCCCATGGCCCTGCGAAGGGACATTGCTGGCGCGGCCCCCGATCTACCGGGTGTCGGTGAACAGATCGGCTATCCGCTCCCGCCAGTCCTGCCCGACCACACCGCCTCCGTTGCGCGCCACCGCGGCCGTCCACGCCTCGTCCTCCCCGCCGTCCGGCGCGCCGAGGGCTGCGGCCAGGGCGGCGGGGTCGATGCCCTCTCTGAGCATGTCATCGCGGGACACCCGCCAGCCGGCGGGCTCGGTGCGCTGCTCGGCTTCCTGGCCCGCCGCGGCCGGGACCGTCCCCAGCGCCGCGACCGGCAGGTCGCCCCCGGACGCCGCGGCCCGCATCGGGGTCACCACCGCAACGGCCGGCGCTGCGGCTGGGGTGGGGGCGGCCGCCCGCCCCGCTCCACCCGCACCGGGGTTGCTGGCGGGCACCGCCGCCCTCAGCGGTGTTGGCACCGCGCCAACCATCCCGCCGGCGTCGTTGGACGGCACTACACGCAGCGGCGTTACCAGCTCGGCGACCTCCTCATCCGCCTCGGCGGCCGGGGGCACCTCGGCGTCCGACCCGCCACCGGACATCTCCGGCCGAAGCGGCGTCACAAGGCCCTCCTCATCCGCTTCGGAGTGGTCCGGCACCGGTATCCCGGCATCGAGCCCGGCGCCGTTCTCCGCACCTTGCGGGGACTGGGCGTTCTCGGCGTCGCCGTCGACGGCGGTCCCCGCCGCGGAATCGCCGTCTGGGAGTGTGAACGTCCATCCGGGGCGGATCAGGTCGGGGTCGGTGAGCGCCCGGCCGTCGGGCTGCGCCGCGTCCCGGTTCTCGTCGAAGATTTCGACGTAGCGGTAGGGGTCGCCGAGGTACTCGTCGGAGATCGCCCAGAGCGTGTCGCCCGGCTCGACTTTGACCGCCCCGCCGTCAGCAGGTTCGGTGGATGCCGCCGGGCCTTGCGCCTCAGCGGCCGCCGCGGGGGCGTGCGCAGCGGATGCGGACGCAGCCGCAGACGATGGGCCGCCGGCGCTTGCCGCCGTTGGTGCCGCGACCAGCAGGACGAGAGCGGCACCGACCAGCCGGCTGACGGGCAGCTCCAGCTTCGATGCCTCCCCGCGGCGGGTGGCCCGCCGGACCAGGTCGAGGACGACCGAGCCGGTGAACCACGCCCAGCCGACCCAGGCGACCACGGTCAACAGGCCGAGGAACAGGGTGCCGTCGTCGGGGCGGGACAACGCCTCGCCGATCCGCTGCAGAGTGGGCAGCCGGTCGGGGACCGGGTCGGCGGCGACCGCTAGCAGCAGCATCGGCAGGCCGACGATCACACCGAGGAGTGCGAGCAGTGCTGCGAGGCCGCTGGCCGCCGCCGCGGGGGTTCGGCGGGACATGGTGGCTCCCTTCACTCGTCGATCACCAGCTCGGCGGTCGAGCTGCCGGAGCCGGTCAGTGTGTCGATGCCCGCCAGGCCGAGGAACACAGCGTCAGTCTGGACGGTGGCGGTGACCTCGATGGTTCTTCCATGCACGGCGGCCGACCCTGTGGCCCCGGCGGCGGCCAGCACCGCTTGCGCCGCCCGGACGGCATCGGCTGTGCGGACCACTGTGGCCGAGCCGGTCTGCACGCCTGCGACGTCGATCTGCTGCAGACCCGCCCTGGCCGCCTCCGCCGCAACCCGGTTGGCGGTCTGCACGGCCCGGATCTTCGCGCCGCCGTCCACGACCAGCCCGATGGACAGCAGCAGCGCCAGGGCGATGACGACCATCAGCAGGGTGATCGCACCGTCGTCGTCGCGCAGTCCGCGGGTCATGACCGAGCCCTGAAGGTGTCCATCGCGCTGCTGGCGGTTCCTTGCACCATCTGGCTGCCCGGCACGCCCGGCGCGGTGATGCTGGCGAGGTCCACGTCGCAGGACACGATCGCGGTGGCCGTGGCGGGGACGCCCGCCGGCAGCATCCAGCCGCGGGTGTCAACCTCGACGCTGGTGGTCCTGCACCGCAGTCCGGAGGACTGGAGCGCCGCCTCCGCGGCGGCGGTCGCGTCGGCGCGGGCCTGCCGCTGCGTCGGGGCGGCGGTCGCGGCGCGGGCGGCCTCCCCTGCGGCGGCTTCGACGGTCTGTCGAGCCTGCGCCGTGCGCCCGGCGAACACGATCACCGAGAGCACGAGCAGCAGCACCGGCCCCCAGATGACCAGTTCCAGCGTCGTGCTGCCCCGTTCGCCGCGCAGCACAGCTCAGCCCTGCCCGGTGACGAGGCCGTAGGCCTGCGCGACAGTGATGTTGGAGGTGCTGTCCAGGGAAAGAGTCAGCTGCCCGGATGTCCCGCCGCCGGTCCAGTCCACGACCCAGTTGCTCGTCGCGGTGACCGTGTAGTCGCCGGGCCGCTGGTAGCGGTGGCCGCACGTCGGAGAGGGCTCTGCGCCGTAGGCAGGGGAGTAGGGCGTGCCGGCGCCGCACTGCACCCGGCTGCCGTCGCCCATGTCCCAGGTCACGTTGGACACCTTCGCCGTCGCCGTCACCGTCACAGCGCCGGCCGTGGCGCTGGCGCTATTCGGGCCGAACGATGTCGGGCCTGGGTCCGCCACCCACATCCAGGTCGGGATTCCGACGAGTGTCGGCGACCCCGACCCCGCCGGAGGGGTCAGCCCGACGGCGACCGGCCGCAGCGCCATGGAGTCCACGGCCTGCTGGGCGACGACCTCGGGGTCAACCGCGGGGGTTCCCGGCGGGGTCGTGCCGATCGGCACACCGACGATGCTGCTGCCGCCGGCCGGGGTTGTGCATACGTGGGGGTCAGCTCCCCGATCCATCCACTCGATCTCAGCCGCCGCGGTGTTGTCCAGCGGCTTCACCCAGCAGCCCCGGCTGCCGAACCACCAGCCGTCATCCGTCGTGCATGGAATGGGCCGCCCGTCGAACGTGCAAACAGCAGGCCCACCACCGCCGGTCCCGGATTCGGGATTGCCACGGCGCCCGGGCTCTTCGGTCGTCGTTGACGCGCGGCAGTCCACCGTCGTCCCGCTGTTCATTCCATGCCCTGCTTCGCAACCGGAGTCTGCGAACGCCGGGCCAGCGCTGGGAGCGGCAGCAAGAAGAAGCGTCAGCGCGAGTACAGAAAGGAGTCTCAGCATGTTTCGGGCTCCTGTGGCACCGCTTCATAGAGGCGCCAACGATCGTCCTCCACGATGACCGCCGACCAGATAACCAGGCGACGTACATCATTGAGGGTCTGCGACTCCCCGGTCTGCTTGTCGGTGCCCGCGGCGGTGATAGTGCGGCATTCCTCGACGGTGGCGGTCGGTGGGGCGGCAGCCAGGTCGAGGGCCGTGACTTCCACTGAATGCACCTCGACCGCGCGCTCTGCTACTTCGATGCCCTCAGGGGAGTGGACATTAATGATCTGTTCGACGTCGTCATCCAGGGCGGGGGAGCGGAGGTAGTCGTCCAACGCAGGGGCCGGTTCGATCGATGGGTCCAGGAACGCCGCGTTCGATGCCTCCTCGTAGTCCCGGACCAGCTGGTCCATGTCGGCCTCGGCCTGCGCCTCCGGCGTGAGCTGGGTCGCCGACGGGCTCGGCGTCGGGCTCGGCGTCGGCGCGGCCTTGTCACCGCCGCCGGCGAGGACGGCGATCCCCACGGCCGCGGCGATCACTGCGGCAGCGATGGCCGCCCAGAACCAGGCCGGTGGCCGGGATCGGGGAGGTTGCGCCGACGTCTCGGCGGCTTGGGGTGGTGCGGGCGTGCTCATCGTGGCTCCTCTGGCCCTACCCGGTGCGTTCGACGGTGCCGGAGACGGTCTGGCTGATGGCCGGTGTCGGGATACCCGGCATGATGTTCAGAGACCGCCCCTCGACTGTGGCGGTGATCGTGGTGCCTGTGCGCTGCACCCGTACGGCGGCGGTGGTGAGGATGCCGTCGCCGGCGCTGGCGATGAACGTCTCCGCGGCGGCTTCGGCCCCCGATTCGGTGCCGCCCAGCACGCTGCCGGCGGTCACGGCCTCGGCGGCTGCGGCCTGGGCGACGTTGCGGGCGTGGTAGTGGATGGCTCCCTGCACCGCCCCGAAGATGAGCAGCAGTACGACGGGGAAGATGACCACCAGTTCGAGCGTCATCGTCCCGCGCTCGCCGCGCAGGATCAGTTGATCTGGTCGGTCCTGCTTGTGACTGCGTTGCCGATCACGGCGACCGCTGCGGAGGCCAGGAGGAACAAGCCAAGCGCGATGATGACGGTCTCCAGCGTGCCGAGGCCGGCTTCGTCCTTGCGAAGCCGGTCCGCGCGCGCCTTCAGCAGGTTCGCCTGCGCGATGAGGTAGTAGAGCATGGTCTGTCCCTTCCGGTTGTGGTGTTGCTGATCGGTTCATGGGTGGATCCCCGGCTGCGGTGCACTGGCCGGCGGGTGTTGGTCGCATGGTCAACCGCCCAGCGCGATGCGGAGGACTGCGGGAGCGGCGAGGAGCACAAGGAACACCAGGCCGAGCGCGGCGACTGGCATGGTCAGCGCCTCGCTGGCCTGGTTCGCCCGGGCCAGGTCGGCGGCGAGGATGGCGTCGCGGTTCGATGCGGCCCGGCTGCGCAGCGCGTCGTACACGGCGCCGCCCTCCGCGCCGCCGATTCGCATGATGTCGCCGATGTCCCGTAGTGCCGGCACCCGGAGCTCGTCGCCGAGCCGGGCGAGAGCGTCCCAGGGCGCTTCCCGCGCCCACCTTGCCCGTGCGAGCTCGTCCCGCAACCTGACGAACGCCCAGGAGTCGCCGACCGTCGCGGCTTCCTCCAGTGCCTGGGCGGCCCCGCCGCCGCCGCGGCGCTCCATCGCGGTCAGGTCGATGTACGCCGTCGCGGCGCGGGCGAAGTCCTCGCGTGCCGCTACGGCGCGACGCCGGGCCTCGATGTCGGGCACCATCGACAGGCACATGCCGAGGATCAGCCCGCCGCCGGCCGGGACGCTGAGGGGAAGGGCGACGCCGAGGGCGGCCATCGTGGCGGTGAACAGGGATGGGAACAGGACACCGATCGCTGCGTAGGTCGCCTTCTCGCCGAGGAAGCGTGCGCGGGAGACTCCGAGGAGCTGTAGGTCCGACGCAGGGGTGCGGACCCAGTGCTCCGGTGCCCTGCCCTGCAGCCAGTGCCCGGCCCGGTCGCGAACCCCGGCGTTCGGCCCGGACACTGCCGCGCCGGCGGTACGCCCGCCGGTGCTGGGGTCGAGCCGGTCCAGCGCGTCCGCGAGGTCGGGCTGCGCCGGGGCGAGCCACATGACCAGCAGTGCAACCCCGCCGCCGATGAGCGCGCCCGCCAGGGCGAGGCCCATCATCGGGCGGCCTGCTCTGCCGCCGCCGCGCCGAGGAAGCGCGGGTGCGGTTTGCCGACGGCGGCCTGTCGCAGCCACAGCAGGGCTCCGCCGTAGCAGGTCAGCAGCACCGCGAGGATGACCTGGCCGACCGGGGTTCCGTACGGCGCAAGGTAGGTCCCGTTGAGCATGAGACCGCCGAGTACCAGCAGGGTGATGATGGTGACCCACCGGGCGGTGGCGCGCGGCTTGGCCCGGTCAGCCTCGATCTGCCGCCGAGCCTTTACCTCAGCGGCGACCGATGCCGCCAGGCCGTCGAGCACGGCAACCAGCCCGCCGCCACCGCGGCGACGGGCGGCCAGGATCAGGGCTGCGGCGATCAGGTCGCCGGTGGCGTCGTCCAGGTCGTCGGCGAACGCGCGCAGCGCGTCCTCGGTGCTCCAGCGGGCGCGCAGCCGTGCGATCAGG
The DNA here is from genome assembly GCA_964510455.1 of uncultured Actinomycetes bacterium. GTDB lineage: Bacteria > Actinomycetota > Actinomycetes > S36-B12 > CAVXYG01. The sequence continues at coordinate 16,203 of CAZECO010000001.1, read as the reverse complement.
TTGTCCACCTCGGAGCTGAGGGCCGCTGGCGCCGACCGCTGGGTGGCGAAAATCGCCTGTTCCAGTCCCGCCCCAACCGACAGGGTGCCCCCAAGCGACCGGGTCCATTCGGCCATCGCATCCAGGCGCGCGACGTCAGCGCCTCCCTTGGGGGCAAGGAGGGACGGCAGGAGCAGCGCGAACGCAGGGCAGACCGCGACCGCGACCAGCCACCCGGTCGCGGCGAACACCACCACCCCGGCAACGGCCCCTATATATAGGTGCGTGCGGGTGTCCCGCCGGCTGCCCCGCACGCGCTGCCACAAGGAGACCGGCGGCCGCGGCGGCGGCGCGGGTGTCTTGCGGAGTCCGGCGGCGACCAGGAGCGCACCGCCGATGACAGCGGCCGCGCAGCCGGCGGCCAGCGCCGGGTTCACAAGCCCACCTCTTCGGCGATGTGCGGGGGGATGTGGCGCATCCGCGCCGCGCCCCATCGGTTCTCCGGCGCCCACAGGTGCGTGGTGGTCGGCCCGTCCCCGCTCCACTCCACCGCCATGATCTCCGAGAGGTACCGCCGCCGTTCGCCGCCTCGTGTGTCGAAGCCGAGCTGAACAACGAAGTCGATGCTCTGCGCGATCAGGCTGCGGATGTAGGCGGGCGTGAACGTCGGCCCGGCCTGCAGGCCCAGCGATGAGAGCCTGTCCAGCGCCATCGAGGCGCTGGTGGCGTGGACGGTGCACAGCGAACCGGCTCCGCCGCTCATGGCGTTGAGCATCGTCACGACCTCCGCCCCGCGGACCTCGCCCACGATGATCCGGTCCAGGTTCATGCGCCAGGCGGTATGCAGCAGCCGCGAGAGCCCGATCTCGCCGGCCATCCGACCGTCGGCCAGCGGCTCGCCGGTGCCCGGCCGGGCCTCCCACGCATGCACGCGGCGGTGCCGGTCAGGCATCTCGTCGAGGTGCAGCTCGTACTCCGTCTCGATGGTGGCGATCGACTCCATCGGGTCGAAGGCGGCGCACAGCGCCCGCACGAGGGTGGTTTTTCCGGCTGCCTGCGGCCCTGCGACGACGATCGACTTGCGGGCCTTGACAGCTGCCTCCAGGAACATCGCCGCGTCGATGGGCAGCGTCCCGCGCTCGACCAGGTCCGCGAGAGTGACCCGAGTCAGGCGGTGCAGCCGGATGGTGGCCTCGGGCCGTTTGGAAACCCAATTGACCGCGCAGAGCCGGGCCCCGCCGTCGATGCGCAGGTGCAGGATCGGCTCGGCGAACGAAAACGCCCGCGCGTTGGCCTGGCTGCGCGTGGCGATCCAGGTGAGGAAGTCCGTGACGTCCTCGTCGGTCTCGCCCAGCACCGGGCCGTCCTCCATCCGGCCGTCGGCGAACTGCAGCAGGACCGGGCGGGTGCCATAGATCTCGATGTTCTCCAGGTCGGGGTCGTCGACGAGCGGCTGAAGCCGGCCCAAGCCGAACAGCTCGTCCATGAGCGCGGCGGCCATGCGCTGGCGCGTGAAGCGGTCCGGCGCATCGTCGCCGTGGTTGACGCTGTCGCGGGCGTGGTCGGCGAGCATGTCGGCGACGATGCGGCGGCCAACCTCGCGCGCGTCCTGCCCGCTCGGCAGCTCTTTGAGGGCCTCGAACAGCTCATTGCTGGCGCGCCGGCGCATCTCGCGCACCAGTCCCCAGTCCAAGGTGGAGTCGGCTGCGGCCCTGATGGGCCGGACCTTGCCGCGGGGCGGCGCCGGGGAGCGGCGCGACGACGACTGCGTCCCGGCGTCCGACTCTGCAGTGAACAGCGGAAGACCCTTGAGGTCCTGCATCAGTGCCTCCCCGTGAGCGCTGGCCGCTGCGCCAGCGCGGCGCTCACTGCTGCAGCCAGCGCGGTCAGCGAGCTGTTGAGCCTCGCCCGCGCGCGCCGCCCGCACTGGGTGCCGTGGGAGAGTCCGGCTGCGGCGTCGGGGAGCCAGGCGATGGTGCCGACGACGGGCACGTTGAGCGCCGCGGCGATCTCGGCCGTGCTGTAGGGCCGCCCCGGGCCCACGACCAGGGCCTGCAGCTCGGCGCCCCCCGCCGCGGCGGTGGAGTCCGCGAGGGAGAGCCGCGCCTTGGCTGCGGCCACTGAGGGCAGGTCGGAGCGCATAGCCAACAGCAGCAGGTCGCACTGCCACGCGAGTGCCTCCGGCCCACCCTCGGCTCCGAGCCTTCCAAGGTCGATGATGGCGTCCGTCCCTCCGTCGTGCAGGGAGCGGAGATAGCCGCCTAGCGGCTCCCAGAGGCCCTGCAGGGCTCCGGCCTGGGCAGACGTCGCCGGCCCGCTCAGGAACTGCACGCCGCTGCCCGGCAGGGGCATCAGCGCGTCGCGCAACGCGCCGTCCAACTCGTCGTCGAGGCCGTTAGCGAGGGCGACGTCGATGACGCCCCTGCCGTGCGGCACAGTGCCGCGGAGGAAGCCAGCCAGGATGCTGCTGCCGCCAGCCGGGTCAGCCTCGATGAGCAGCACCGGCCGGGGCCAGTGAAGGGCGAGGCCGAGCGCGGCCGTGCTGGCGCCGGGAGCGCCGCGCGCCGATGCGATGCCGATGACGGCCATCAGCGGCCTCCCTGCGGGGCGTCCAGCACCAGTGCCGCGCGTCCTGCGGCGGCAAGGACCGCGAGGCCTGGGGCGTCGTCCGCATCCACGAGAAGGTCCACCCGCATGGCGTCGGCCCCCTCGGTCGCAGCGGTGGAGACCACCACGGCGCGAGCCGTGGCGGGCTCGGACGTGACGGGTTCGCCGATCGACGGCGTGGTCACGATCCGAACGTCATCACCTGGCACCAGCCCGCCCGCCGGCAGCTGTCCATCGGTCAGCCGAAGCCCGATCACCGAACTGCCCGCGCCGGGCGTGGGGGTGTCGGTGACGGCGGACGGCGGGACCGGCAGGTTGGCCGGGACATCCACCGCAGCGGTCAAGCCGACGATGTTGGCCGCGTCGGCTGCGGGGATGACAGCGTCGGGCGCTAGCCCGCTAAGCGCCGCAGTCGTGAGATCGGCTTCCTGGATGACCTGTCCGCGGTAGATGGTGTCGCGGGCGACGACGACCGTGGTGGCGGTGTCGGTGGCCTGTGCGAACCAGGCTGCAGTGAGCGCGCCGGCGGCAATGAGCGCAGCGCCTAGCATCGCGTAGGCCGGCCGCCGCCGCAGTTTGGCGGCCGGCGCCGGCTGGGCGCCGGTCTGCGCGGAGAGAGTGGTGGTTGCGGTCACTGCACGGTCCCTTCAAAGGGGGTGTAGGTGGAGGCGTCTGCGACGTCAGCCACGGTGAAGAAGGGCCCCTCGTCGGTGGCCGCGACGCGCCAGTCGCCGTCCTCCCAGCGCAGCGGGACGCCGAAGTCTGCCTCCGACCCATCGGCGGCGACCAGGAGGTGCGCCGTGACGGCACCCTGTGCCGGGTCACCGTCAAGCCGGTACGCCAGGATTGATCCGGGCGAAGTCGCGAGCGGCGAACCTCCGGCGACGCCCGCAGCCTGGGCCTCGGCGTCGTACTGCCGGGCGACCGAAGTCCGCAGCCGCTCGACGTCGCCGACCACATGTGTGTCGATCACGGGGTTGAACACGGCCGGGCCGGCCGCGGGGTCGAGGCGCACGGAAAGATGCGCCGCCGCGATGGCGGCACCCAGAGTGCTCTGCTCGAACCCCCCCACAGCGTCCCCCTGATCGCGTGGCCCGGCAGTCGCGGAAACCGGCAGTCCGATCCCGCGCCAGACAGTCATTGTGACAGGCCCCACAGACGGCTCGGACACAGCAGGTGCCGGTTCTGCGACAGGGGCCTGCTGCCCGCCGCCGCTCGTCAGGGTGATCGCCGCTGCGGCGGCGATCACCACGCCCACGCCGACCGCAGCCCGCCGGGGCCACCGCCTGCCGACGCTCTGGCCGGCGGGGGCGGCGGGCAGGCCGGCGAAGATGTCCGCCCCGGTGCCGCCCGGCGCGTCCTGACCGTCGTCCGACCAGCTGTCCTCGTCTTGATCGTCGTCCTGCCAGTGGTCGTGCTGGCCATCGCCGTCCTGATCGACGTCGTCCTGATCGACGTCGTTCTGATCGACGTCGTTCTCCGGCTCGTGATCCTCGTCGCCCCGACCGGAGCTTTGCGCCGCTGTCCCGGTCTCGTCCTGGGCGTCGACCTGCCAGCCCTGCCGCAGCGCTTCGAGGCGGGCCGCGAGCTCGGTGGCTTCGCGGCGGGCCGCCTCGGCGTCCGCCCGGGCCTCCTCTGCCTGCCCTCCGGCACCTGCGGCGATGAGCTCCGCAGCCATCAGAGCGCCGCGCAGCCGATCGCCCTCGGACTCCAGCCGTCCGATCTCGGCGGCCTGCTGGTCGAGCGCTCCCGGCTGCTCCTCTGCCTGGTCGAGGGGCTGATCCTGCGCCGGACGGTCGACCTCGGCCCCCTCCGCCGCCGTGCCGGCCTCGATGACCTGCAGGTGCCACTCGCCCTCGGCTGCGGGCACGAAGAGCAGCCCCTCGGCCGGGGATGGTGCGTCGCCACCGGCCCGATCGCCTCCAGCCGCGGCCGCCGCGGCTTCTTCGATCGCGGCGAGCATCAGAGCGGCCTCCGACCGTTCCTTGGCGATCTGCTCGTTTCTCACGGCTACCCCAAGAGCCGCCAGCTCCGCGACCGCCGGCGGCGTTTCCCTGCCGGCCGCCTCGTCGGCCAGGATCACCGGTGACTGCGCAGCGGTTGGCGGGAATCTGGAGAATCCGACGTTCCCCAGCCCGTTCAGTGCTTCAACGGCGGGGGAGTGCGGTCTGCGCGGTCCGAATTGCGAGGCGCCGCCTCGCTTGCGCCGGGTTCTGTCCTCGCTCATCGCCCCCCCTTGGATTGTGGGACACAATCGGCATCGCCTGTGTCCCTTGTCAAGAAGGTACGGCCATGGATCGACCTAGTGCAACCCCCGTTCGTACGAGCCTGCCGGCGGGTTTCGGCCCCTAGAGCCTCCACGCGACACCTGGCACTCGACCCCAGCCCGCCGAACCCGGCTCCGGACTCCTATGACCCAATGGGCAACGGGCGTCGGTGCGGCCGGACCATGGCAAGGACGGACAGGTTCCAGGCCGCCCGAGGCGACATGATGCTCGATGCGGGTCCGTACAAGGCGCACGCGGTTCGCATCTGTTGCGAGACCTTCGCAGCAAATGCGAATGGAGGCGACACGCTCAAATCGCCTCGCAGCAGATACCTCAGCCCGGGAAACTCCGCGTCTGGGGCAGGACTCGTCTAGGCGCAGCACCACCCCGCCGGGCCCGTCGCCAGCGGCTTACGCCAGGCGTAAAAGGGGTTTACCGGTAACTGTTCGTATTCGATTTGTCTGTATTCCTGGGGTTCAGCTGCGAACAGGCCGCGCTCAATGGAGGTCACCCGTTTCATCGGCGCCCTCTTTCACCAAACCAGGCTCAAGGTGCTGGCTAGCGGCAGCTGATCAGGGTGGCGCTACGGGACGCCGAGCAACTCTTCGAGGATCGAGATCACCTCGTTCATCGTCGCCTCAACCGCCTCGGTGTCAGCGCCGTTGGGGGCGAAGCGCTCCTTCTGCCACTTAAGAAAGATCGGCACGTACCAGAGCACCTGGACAAGCCCGCGATCAACCGGCCCGTCTCCGAGTTCCAGCGACCGCAGAAGATCGAAGGAGCCGAGCCGAGCCGCGAGCATCGAACTCGCCTGTGCGCAAGCGGCCGAGGAAGCCCTCGGAACGGTCGTACTCCAGGTCGATCCTCTCGATCAGGTCGTCAGGAACACTCACGGCCACCCTACGTATTGCCTCGGGCGGCACCCCGCCCCATATCAAGACATCCTGATCAGCAATCGTCAAATTCGACATGCGGCCACGGTTGGCGATGCCGCCACTGTGTCAGCGATCTCGGTCGAGACCTGTTCAAGTCGTTTGCGGCGGCCCCCTCACGGCCCTCGCCGAAGTCGCCGTAGAAGCCGTAGGCCTGGTGTTGGGTGACGGTCCCGCGGAGGCGGCGCGGAAAGTTGGCGACGATCGGTACCTGATCCGTTCAAACTGGCTGAGGAAGTCCAGCATGGGCTGCGAAATCGCTATGTCGGTGCCGGGTTGACGTGGGCCACGACACGGCGAATTCACCGGGTCGGCGGCAGGGTGCCGAACACCTTGCCGACCACTCCACCGGCCCGGATGATCGGGACAGATGATGTTCCCCATTGAATGCCCGCATGACCTTAGCGCCGTCGGCTGCTGCGTCGGCGACCTTGGTCCACCTCGGGTCGGCGTGGAGGCTGTCGCCCATCACCTGGATCAGGAGAGTAGTTGCATCGCCCGTGTCAGAGCTGCTCGAACGGGGAATTGTCACGAGGTTCTGCTTGAACGCCAGCGGTACCCAGACCCGCTCGGCTCCTGGCCGGCAGGCCGCCCGGCGGCGGCGCCGGTGGTGGGCCGGGGGTAAATTCTGCGAAACTCGGCTCCGGCGGCGCGATCGCAGGCTTCGTCCGCCAAATTGTTCCCATCACGCGACGTCCAATGCGGCCAGCCAGGGAGTTGCAGCCGCCAGCAAGGCTCCACCCGAGGAGGAGGAACCAGTTCCCGCATGCCATCACAGATCGGTCCCTACCGCGTCGCCCGTCTGTTGGGCGAGGGGAAATTCGGCTCGACCTACCTCGTCGAGGACCTGGAGGGTGCTCGTGTGGTGGTCAAGGTCCTGCAGCACGGCAATATGTCACTGGACCCAGTCCGACGGGAACTGGAGCTGGTGCAGGGAGTCAACTCCCCGTTGGTGGCTAGGGTCATTGACTTCGACCTCGGCGCCGCGCCGCCGTGGATCGCCGCCGCGTATGCGGAAGGACGGGATCTCACCGCGCTGGTCCACGAAGCCCCCCTCGATGGAGGGCGCGTCGCGCGGATCGCCGTCCAGCTTGGCCGCGCCATCGCCGACTTCACGGCCGCAGGAGTCGTCCACGGCGACCTTCAGCCGAGCAGCATCATCGTCGGAGCGCACGATTCCGTCACCGTCACCGGTCTCGGCATGGCTAGGCACTCGGACGTTGACCGGTTCACGCCCGATGCAACAGTCCCGTGCACGCTGTCGTACCGGGCTCCGGAGAGCATCACGGGGACGGGTGATCCTACGACGGCGTGGGACGTCTGGGCCTTCGGCCTCATCGTGGCGCAGCTGAGCGGTGGGGCGCATCCCTTCGGCGAGCACCTCGGCGACACCGCAAGGCTTGTGCATGCCATCACCCACGGTGCGCCCAACACCAGCCGGGTGCCCCTCGTCTGGCGCCCGCTGGTCAAACGGTGCTTCTCCAGCGACCCCCGACTGCGACCAGAGCCGGCGGACATCGTGCGGTGGAGCAAACAGATCGGGGAGGCCATCGCAGCCATCAGTCGGCTCTTGGCCGGGGCAGTCGCGGCGGCGGACCGGATCGAATACCGGCGGGGGCAGGCTCTTGTGTGGTCGAGCATCGCGCAGGCGGCGGCGGGTTCAGGGGACCTGGCTCGGGCACGGCTGGCTTTCGATCAGGCCGCCTCGACCGCGGCCCGACTCGACGCTCCGCGGGATCAAGCCGAGGTATGGGGAACGATCAGGTCCCACGCGGCGGATGCCGGGGAACTGGCTGCGGCGCGCCTGGCTGCCGATCGGGAGCGGTCGGCGGCGGGCCGGATCAATGACCCGAGAGACCAGGCATCGGCATGGCTGGCGATCGTGGTGGGGGACGCGAGTGCGGGGGACCTGGATAGGGCCGAGTCGACCGTGGGCAGGATCGACGGATCCTCGGACAAATCGCACGCCTGGCTGCAGATCGGGAAGGCGGCTGCGCGGGCTGGGGAGCATGATCGGGCGGGGCAGGCGTTCGATCAGGCGGTGGAGGCGGCTGAGCGGATCGACGACCTGCACCACCTGGCCGGGTCGCTGGCGCGGATCGGGGAGGCGGTGGCGGTGGCGGGTGACCTGGCCCGGGCGGGACAGATTTTCGACCGGGCCGCTGACGCTGCGGGCAGGATCGACCCGGACCCGCCGGACTATCCATGGCATGCGCAGCAGCACAAGCCATGGGTGGGGATCGGTGCGGCGGCGGCGCGGGCCGGGGACCTGGATCGGGCGGGGCAGGCGTTCGATCAGGCAGCAGTTGCGGCGGGCCGGATCGATGACGCGCGTCGCCGGGTCAGTGCATGGCTGTGGATCGCGGAGGATGCACGACGGGCCGGGCTCGTGGACCGGATGCAGCACTCCTTGGATCGGGCGTCGGAGGCTGCCGACTGGACCGACACCGCCCGGCGCCAGTCCGACGCATGGCGGGGGATCGGGACGGCGGCGGCGCGCGCGGAGGACCTGGACCGGGCGCAGCGGGCCCTCGAACGGGCGTGGGAAGCAGCGGGCCGGATCGAGGACCCGGTGCACCAGACCCGGGCATGGCTCGACATCGGGACGGAGGCAGGAGGGCAGGGGGACCTGGATCGGGCGCGGCTGGCCTTCGATCGGGCGGTAGACGCCGTGGCCCGGATCGAGGACCCGGAACGCCAGCCCCGCGCGTGGCTGTGGACCGCAGACGCCGCAACGTTCACCGGGCTAGTGCCGCAGGCGGAAGCGGCGGCCGGCAGGATCGAGGACCCTGAGCTCCTGGCGCTAGCCTGGCAGGGGGTTGCGCAAGGCGCGGGCAAGGCGGGCGACGCAGCCCGGGCCAGGCAGGCCATCGATCGTGCGCTGTCGGCGACCGGCAGGATCGACGACCCGGCCCGCCGGGCCAAGCAGTGGAAGGCGATCGTGGTGGCTGCCGCGTTCGCGGGAGACCCGGATGGGGCGCAGGCCGCGGCCGACCGTATCGACGACCCCCAGAGCCAGGCGCACGCATTGCTGACGATCATCAACCGCCGTACTGCCGCATGCCGGGTGCTCCAAAAGGGCGTTCCCGGTGGGTGAGGTGTGGCTATGAAGCTACCGGCCCGACGGTAGGTGCCGGTAGAGCGTGGCTCGACTGACGCCGATGGTCTTGGACACGGTCGCGGCTGGCTGCCCAGAGGCGAGCATGGCCCGGGCGGCTTCGATCATCTCGGGGTTCATGACGGTGCGGGTGCGCGGCCCGGGGCGGATGCCTTTGCTGCGGGCGGCTGCCATCCCTGCTTTGGTGCGCTCGACGATGAGGTCGCGCTCGAGCGCGGCGATGGCGGCGGGCACCCGGTGACCGGACCCTAGTCTGCGGCTGGTGACACGTTTCCTACTAACACCCCGGCTTGGGCGGCCGTTGCGGCGTAGCGGTTGTAGCGTCCGGCGGCCTGTTCGTGGTGCCGGAAGACCGTGCTGGCCGAGTAGCCGAGGAGGTCGGCGACGACGGGCGGCGGCGCGGCGGTGACCAGGTGCTGCAGGGCCCGGTTCCGGGCGGCGCGGATGGGGATGCCGTGCTGATGCATTTTCTCGGTGAGGGTCTGCCGGTGCAGGTGGGTGCCGGGCGCCCTGCCGGGGAACATCCAGCCGCTGGGCGCTCCGCCGAGCGTACGCGGGCCGCGGTATTGGTCGAGGTGCTGCTGCAGGACCGCGGCGATGGGCGCGGGGACGGGTACGGGCGAGGCGCCCAGGGTCAGGGTCATCGGCGGTCCGGGGTCGATGGCGTCTCGGGGCAGGCCGGCGATCCGGGTGATGCTGGCGCCGTAGACCAGTACGAGCAGCCCGGTGGCCCGCAGTTCCAGCGGCAGGTCGTCGGCTTCGACGAGGGTGCGGATGTGGCGGTGCTGCTCGTCGATGGTGATGACGGCGACGGTCTTGGTGGGGAACTCGTTGCGCAGCCGGGGCAGCCGGCCGGTGCGGCGGGCCCAGGCGATGAACTGTTCGACGCGTTGGTGGGTGGGCTTCTGGCGCAGCCATGCGCCGAGATCGTCCTGGGTGGCGTCGGCGGGGGAGATGCCGCGCTGCCGGAGCCAGGCCAGGAAGCGGATGGTTTCGGTGATGCTCTGCTTTGCGCAGACGTAACTGCCGAACGCGGCGTCCCGGTCGGCGCCGTGGCGGCGGACCAGCCGCAGGTGGTGCCAGCGGGCGAACTGCCGCACCAGGTCCTTGTCGGGGCCATCGTCCACGTCCGCGAGCCTGGTGCCGAGCCACGCCTGGAGTCGTTCGGCGGTGCGGTGCTCGGGCGGCAGGATGCCGGCGGCGACTAGGACCCCCCGTAGGTGGTCGACGGCGGTGCTGGCCGGTAGGGCGTCCAGCGCCCCGTGGGTGTAGGGGATGCTGCCGTCGCCGAGTCCGGCGAGCAGCCCCAGCCGCTGGCTGGTCCGCATCCAGGTGAGGATGCTGGCGGGCCGGTCCACCGAGGTCAGGGCGGCGATGAGCGGTACGGCGTGGGGGTGCTCGTATGGCCGCAGCAGGGTGGTGAGGTCGCCGCGCAAGGAGCAGCGGATGCAGGTGCCGGCCTTCTCCAGCAGGCCCTCCGCGCCGCAGGTGGTGCAGTCCAGCTTCGCGTTGATGCCGGCGCATCCGCGGCAGAGCGGGTTGCCCTCGGCGTCCAAGCCGGGGACCAGCCGGTGCTGCCCGCAACCGTGGCAGCGGCCGTAGGTCTGCGCGGCGGCGCGGTAGCAGATCCTGCAGATGAGCCCGTCCGGCCAGCGCCACGGCAGCGCGTTGGTGGCGCGGCCGCAGCGGCCGCAGACCAGCCCGCCCTCGACCCGGGACCGGCCGCGGCCTCGGCGGGGCTCACTCATCGGGCTGCCAGATGCGCGCCCGGACGGGCCGGTCGGGGTCGTGCAGCAGCGCGACATCGTTCCCGGCCGCGCGCCTGCGCGGGGCGGCTTCGGCGGTGACAGTGATCAGGTCGGACAGCTCGCAGTCGAAGATGTCGCAGAGCGCCGCCAGCACCGTCAGGGAGATCCGCTCCGGGGGCTGGGTGACCAGCCGGTAGACGTGGGTGCCGGACAGCTCCACGCCGCGCTCGGCCAGCAGCCGGCGCAGGTCGCTGGTCGCTGAGAGCCGGTGCCGGTGCACCAGATCCGCCAGGTGCCACTCGTAGCCCACCATCCGGTCCATCAACCGCCTCCCTCTCCGCCGACCGTTGCGTCCGGCGCGTCGCCGATGCTCCCGAACGCCTCGGCGATCACAGTGTCCAGCGCCGCGGCCAGGGTCCGGGTCCGAAAATCGCTGGAAACGCACGAATACAGGGCGGTGGTGGAGGCGTGCTCGTGGCCCAGCTGCTGCTGAACGAACAGCGGGTCCATCCCGGCCTCGATCAGGTGAGTGGCATAGGAGCGGCGCAGCGAATGGAAATCCAGCCCCTCACCGAGCCCCAGCTCGGAAACGTAGCGGGACAGCCGCTGCATCGGGGCCCGGGACACGATCCCGCCCCGCTCGGAGGGGAACAGATCCAGCCCGTCGGACCCGGCCAGGCCGCGGCGGGTCCAATCGTCCAGCACCGCTGGCGACCAGTCGAAGACGGTGAGCACGCCGCGCCGTTTCGGTGCCGAGGCGCGCATCGCCTTTCCGTGCCGCACCGTCAGCACCCCGCAGCCGCGGAACTGCTTGGCGTGCGGGTTGGGGGACAAGTCCACGGTCTGCAGGTGCACCACCTCATTGGCCCGCAGCCCCCACGCGTACGCGGTCTTGATGGACACCGCGTCCCGCCACGCCGCCCAGGCGCCCTTGCGACCCGCCCTGCGCAGCCGCACCACCTCGTCGTCGGCGTGGTCGACCAGCTCCTGCAGCTCCTGGCGGGTGAAAGCGCGCTTTGCGGGGTCGCCCTCGTAGTCCTGCACGTGCGGCGCGGTGTTCCATTCGGTGACGACCTGCGAGGGGTGGGCGCCGAACAGCGCCTCGCAGTGCGCCACCCAGCCGTACTCCTGCCGCGTGACGTAGCTGCAGAAGCCGCGGATGGCGTCCTGGTACTGCCGGACCGAGGAGCGCGCCCGCCCCTTGACCCGCAGGTCGGAGCAGAACTCCTCAAACATGCACCGGCGTCCACGTCCACGGCCACGCCTGGGAATGCGCCGCGAACCGCTCCAGCCCCGCACGGCGCCGCTCGATCGTGCCCACCGACAGGTTCCGGCACAGCTGCTGCCGACGCCAGCCGTCCAGCATCTCCGACAGCGCCAGATCCTGCGGATGCAGCGGCCGAGCGCCCGTCAGCGGTACTAGGGGTGTTGGTAACGCTGCTGTCACCTGACCCAATGGAAGGTGTCAGGTGGTCTTGGCCCAGGAATTCTTATCTCTGACCCCGGAGGCGAGGTAGCCGCTGTCAGCATTGATCTCGTTCCTCGACCGGGTACTACCGTCTTTGGGAAGGTCGCTGGTCGCCCCGTCAGTTACGGACTGGGCGTCGCGTTTCCTGTGCGGATGTTGCGGTAGATGGTCATCGGTGTCACGTCGCAGGATCGGGCTATCTCGGCCATGGTGAATTGGCGGGTGTCGTACATGCGTTGGGCCTTACTGATCAGGTCGGGCGTCATCTTGGGCTTGCGGCCGCCGGTGCGTCCTCTGGCCCGGGCCGCGGCCAGTCCGGCCTGGGTGCGCTCGCGGATGAGCGCTGCCTCGTACTCGGCCATGAGGGCGAAGATTCCGAAGACGAGCGCGCCGTGGGACGTGGTGGTGTCGATCAGTCCGTTGGTCAGTGACTGCACGCCGATGTCCCGGGCCCGCAGTTCTGTGACGATGCCGATCAGGTCTTGCAGGCTGCGGCCGAGCCGGTCGATCTTCCAGACGACGAGGGTGTCGCCGGGCCGCAGATCATCTCGGCAGCTGTTCCATTCGGGGGCGGTCGGACGTGGTGCCGGTCGCGACGTCGGTGTAGATCTTGAGGCAGCCTTCGCCTTGCAGGGCGTCGAGCTGCAGCTGCGGGTCCTGGTCTGCCGTGCTGATGCGGGCGTAGCCCAGCTTGTGCCCCATGCCGGACAGGCTATCGGAACCCGTCAAGGCGGCTTGGTTGTGTTGGCTTGATTTCGGTGTGCGTTATGTGAGGGCCGAGCCCGGCGCGCCGCGACCTGCGACGGGTCGCCCCCGGGTCTAACGCAGACGTTTGCGATAGTGCGCGAACAGTCTCACGTTCGGCGTCCAGACGTTGGCCGCCATGCCTAGCTCAGGACTGCCGGATATCGACGCGGCTGCGGCGGCTGTCCTGCGCTGCGCGGTCCGCCGTCAACTGGTCTGACGGATCGGCGCGGCGGCCAGCCGGGAGCTGATCAGCCGGGTGAGGCTGACGCCCTGCTCGGCGGCGATGATGGCGAGGTCGCGATGCAGTTCGGGGGGATGCGGAGCAGGAGACGTCCGGAGTAGTCGCGGTCGCCGAGAGCCTCGGGGACGGGATCCCTGCTGCCCGCAGCTGGGATAACTCGTTATAAGTCGGACTCTCGTTGTCGCAGTTCGTTCCCGATTGGTTCTTGATATGCCGATTCCGGTGACTGCCCAAGGGCCTGTTGTGCCAGGGTCGCGACGTGGATAGCAGCGGGGCACGGGGTCCGGGACGGCGCAGGCGCGGGTCGTGGGTCGTTGGGGCGCGGCTGGGTGTGGTGTTGACGGCGGCGCTGGCGCTGGTCTCCCCTGCGGGTGCTGTGCCGGCGCAGCAGCTGCCGGCGACCGCGGTGGTGGATCCGTTCGCGGGTTTCGGGACGGTGGACGGGCAGTCGGCGGCGTCGGTGTTCGGGAGGCCGCCAGCGAATGCGCGGCTCGTAGGGGTGGGGGAGTCGTGGGTCCGCTGGGACCTGGGCGACGGCCGATTCCAGAGCGAGATCTCGCCAGGTGTCGAGCGGGTGGACACCGGGTCGGGCTGGGGTTTTGTGGACGAGTCCCTGGTGCCGCGGGACGGGGGCTGGTCCCCGTTGCGGATCGGCGCGGATGTGCGGTTCTCCGGCGGCGGTGACCGGGTGGCGGTGTCGATGACCACCGAGGGCGTGGTGTCGCGGCTGGTGTGGGACGGCCCTGACCCGCTGCCGGCACCTGTGATCGACGGGGCGGTGGCCACCTACCAGGACCTGCTGCCGGGGGTGGATCTGATGCTGAGAACGGGCCCGGTGTCGGTGCAGTACGCGTGGCGGTTCGGCCCGGTCGCGGCTGGCCTGCTCGCGAGTGCCGGGCAGGTGGGTCTGCGGATCGAGTCGGACGGCGCGTCCCCGGCCCAGGACGGTGCGGCGGGCGGGGTGGTGCTGACCCCGCCGGGGCTGCAGTCCACGGGACCCGGTGCGGTGGGGCAGTTGCTGGCGGCCGGGGGATGGCAGGACTCGGCGGGCGGTGCCCGGGGCGATGCGTGGCCACTGGTGCGCGACGGGAAGGACGAGCCGGCCGACGCGGTGGGCCCGGTAACGGTGCGGCTGGACGGCGATGAGCTGCTGTGGTCGTGGGACGCCCAGCCGTTGGGCGCCGACGCAGTGTTCCCCCTGTATGCGCGGTCGGCCCAGTCGGATATCGGCAGGGCGTATTGGCTGATGGTGTGGTCCAACGGCTACACGTTCTACGACGACCCGGTGGAGAACGCCCGGGTGGGCTATGACGGGTGGTCGGGGGAGAACAAGGTGTCCCGGTCGTTCTACCGGTTCCCGGTGAGCCACCTGTTCGGGATGAGTGTGCTGTCGGCGCAGTTCTGGCATGCGCAGGTCCATTCCCCGAACAACACGTGCAACCAGGCGGCGTGGGGGTCGGCGGTGAATTATGCGGACGCCGCGTATGTGGGCTCGGGCGGCCCGGGGTGGCCGGGGCCGGGGATCGGGTTGGTGCGGGCCTCGGATGTGTACGGGCACGGCAACCGCAACTACTGCCCGGGCGACACGCGGCGGGCGTTCGAGGCCACCGCGCAGGTGCGGGACGCGATCAATGGCGGGGTGCCGGATCTGAACTCGGTGCTGTTCTCCTCCAACGAGGGCGATCGGGAGGGGTGGCGCCAGTACGACAACCGGACCTCGGCGGAGGGCTGCACCGATCAGGGCGGCCAGTGGGCCGGGAACTGCATGGCGCCGCGGCTGGTGGTGATCTACACGCCGGTCCCGGCGACCCCGGCGGACCTGTCGGTCGCGGACGCCTATGTGGATCCGGAAGGGGTCCTGCCGGGGGTGTGGATGGGGGTCCGTCATGCCACGGCGGCCGGGTTCACGGTCTCGGCGGTGGTGAACACCAGCCCGCCGGGGCAGGCGGCGACCCTGGCCGCGTTCTTCTACCTCCAGACCGCGGACGGGGCCTCGACGATCGCGTCCACGTCCTCGGGCGGGTGGCCGCCCGGTTCCCGGGCGTCGGGCTTGCTGTGCTCGGGCGCCCCGTGTGTCGCGCACCTGGGCGATTACCGGCTGCTGGTCCACTCGATCGTGGACGGCGGGGACCCGGCGATGGTTGGGGAGGCCACCTTGCCGCTGCGGGCGGACCTGCAGCCGCCGGCGGCGCCGCAGCTGTCGGTGTCCCCATCCGGGCAGGCGGGGGTGTGGACGGCGGTCCTGCACAACCCGGCGCCGGCAGAGACGGATCTGCGCAGGTTGTCGCTGGGCGCGAGCCCGGACGGCCTGTGGGATTTTCCGTTGTCCACCGAGCAGATGCAGGCCTACCGGTCGGGGCAGGACGTGACGGTGGAGGTCACGGCGACCGGCCCGGTGGTCAGCTTGTACGCCCAGTCGTGGGACGTCGCCCGCAACGCGTCCCCGGTCGGCGCGGGCACCGGGGTCGAGGCGCACGCCGGCCCGTCGTCGGTGTGGCCGTTGGACGGCGACGGCACAAACCTGGTCCCCGGGGGTCCGGAGCTGGTGATCGGTGACCCCGCCTGGCGGGAGGGCCGCTGGGCCGTGCAGGATCCCCGCGACCGGGCTCTTGGGCCGCGGGCGACCGCGGAATCCACCGGCCCGGTGACGGGTCCGGCGGCGGGGTTCGTTTTCTCGGCGTGGCTGCAGCCGCGTTCGGGGGCGATGTGGAGCTACGGACCGTCGGGGTCGCCGACCATCCGCTTGGACTACGCCGCGGGCGTGTTCACCGCCCAGTTGGCCGGTGCTGGCGGGACCGCCTCCGTCGCCCTGCCGGCGGTGGCCGACGGACGGCCACCTTTGGCGGCGGGCTGGTCGCACGTGTCCGTCTGGTACCACCCGGGGCTGGGGGTGCTGGGTTTGACGGTGGACGGCACCCGCACCGCCACCACAGGGGCCACCACGCCAGCCGGGAGCCCGGATGACCGGCTGCGGCTGCCCGGTGAGGCGGAGGTGGTCGACCAGTTCACGGTGACGAGCAGAGCCCCGGACCGCTACTACTTGGCGGCGCTGCCGGCGGCACCCCGCCCGGACTTCGCGGCCGGGGGGCAGCAGTG